>NZ_JBFAMS010000013.1:0-100711 GCF_040656575.1 Micromonospora sp. NPDC049801
CGCCCCGCGCCCCGCGCCCCGCGCCCCGCGCCCCGCGCCCCGCGCCCCGCGCCCCGCGCCCCGCGCCCCGCGCCCCGCGCCCCGCGCCCAAGATCGTCACAGTTTCGGGGATGTTGCTGCATCCGCCACGCGGGAGGCAGCAACATCCCCGAGGTTGCTGCCATCCCCCGCCCCGCCCGCCCACAGCCCGCGCGATCTTGCACATTCGGTGGTGACATAGCGGTCCAGAAGGCGCAAATCCCCAACCGAAACTGCAAGATCGCGGGGCGGGGCGAGGGCGGGGCGGGGCGGGGCCGGACGGAGTGGGTGGGGTGGAGACGACGAACCGGGCCGGCTGTTCGCAGCCGGCCCGGTTCAGGAGAGGTTGATCAGTAGCGGTAGTGGTCCGGCTTGAACGGGCCCTCGGGGGACACGCCCAGGTACGCGGCCTGCTCCTTGGTGAGCGTGCTCAGCTTCGCGCCCAGCGCACCGAGGTGCAGCCGGGCCACCTTCTCGTCCAGGTGCTTGGGCAGCACGTAGACGCCGACCGGGTACTCCTCGGTCTTGGTGAACAGCTCGATCTGGGCGATCGTCTGGTTGGCGAACGAGTTCGACATGACGAAGCTCGGGTGCCCGGTGGCGTTGCCCAGGTTCAGCAGGCGCCCCTCGGAGAGCACGATGACGGCGTGCCCGTCGGCGAAGCGCCACAGGTCGACCTGCGGCTTGATGTTGACCCGCTCCACGTCGGAGCGCTTCGCCAGGCCGGCCATGTCGATCTCGTTGTCGAAGTGGCCGATGTTGCCGACGATGGCCTGGTGCTTCATCCGGGCCATGTGCTCGTTGGTGATGACGTCGAAGCAGCCGGTGGCGGTGATGAAGATGTCCGCCTGCTCGACGACATCGTCCAGGGTGGCGACCTGGTAGCCGTCCATCGCCGCCTGCAGGGCGCAGATCGGGTCGACCTCGGTCACCACGACCCGGGCGCCCTGACCGCGCAGCGACTCGGCGCAGCCCTTGCCCACGTCGCCGTAGCCCATGACCACGGCCATCTTGCCGCCGATCAGCACGTCGGTGGCCCGGTTGATGCCGTCGATCAGGGAGTGCCGGCAGCCGTACTTGTTGTCGAACTTGCTCTTGGTCACCGAGTCGTTGACGTTGATGGCCGGGAAGAGCAGCGTGCCGGCGCGGTGCATCTCGTAGAGGCGGTGCACGCCGGTGGTGGTCTCCTCGGTCACGCCCTTGATGCCGGCCGCGATCTGAGTCCAGCGCTGGCCGTCCTCGCCCAGCGAGCGGTGCAGCAGCTCGAGGATGACCGCGTACTCCTCGGAGTCGGCGGACTCGACCGGCGGCACGACGCCGGCCTTCTCGAACTCGGCGCCCCTGTGCACGAGCAGGGTGGCGTCACCGCCGTCGTCGAGGATCATGTTGGGGCCCTGCCCGTCCGGCCAGAGGAGCACCTGCTCGGTGCACCACCAGTACTCGGGCAGCGTCTCGCCCTTCCAGGCGTACACCGGGACGCCGGCGGGGGCGTCGGGGGTGCCGTCCGGGCCGACGACGATCGCGGCGGCGGCGTGGTCCTGGGTGGAGAAGATGTTGCAGGACGCCCAGCGAACCTGCGCCCCGAGGGCGACCAGCGTCTCGATCAGGACGGCGGTCTGGATGGTCATGTGCAGCGAGCCGGTGATCCGCGCGCCGGCGAGCGGCTGCGCCTCGGCGAACTCCCGCCGGATCGCCATCAGGCCGGGCATCTCGTGCTCGGCGAGCTGGATCTCCTTGCGCCCGAACTCGGCGAGCGACAGATCCGCCACCTTGAAGTCGCCCTCGGCGAGCGTGCTCGGCCGGGCCTCGGACGGCGTACCGCTGGCGGCCGCCGGGAGGGTGCTGGTCATGAAAGCTCCTGTCGAACGATGTCTGCGCCGATCCTCCACCTTACGCGCGCCAGCGACGTCCGCCGGGGGACGGGCGGCGGACAGCGCACGGGGCGGTCGGTGGTGGACAGACCCGCTGCCCACCACCGCCCGCCCCGCGCATCCCCCCGGTTTGGTTCCCCGCACGTTGCCGGACCGTCGTCGCGATAACGCTGCGTACTCATAGAGTCACACTCAGGCAAAGCTGAGTCAAGCTATTCCGGGAAAGTCGGACTTGTGTCGAGTCAGCGTAGGCCCGACGTCGCCACGTACGCCTCGCCGTCGCCGCTGATCCGCAGCGGCTCGCCGGCCGCCGTGCCGATCGCCGCCTGGCCGGACGTCAACGTCAGAGCGCCCGCCCCGTCATCGACCGTCACCGAGCCCGCGCCGCAGAGCACCACCCGGGGACCGGGCAGGGCCAGCCTGGCCTCCGGCACGTCCGCGCCGACCCGCACCCGGTGCAGCGCGAAGTCGTCCACCGGCACCGCCCAGCAGTCCACCCCCGGGGCGACGTGCCGGGCGGCGCGCACCGGATCGTCGAGCACCTCGAAGCGCAGCACCCGCACCAACTCGTCCACGTCGACGCGCTTCGGCGTGAGACCGCCGCGCAGCACGTTGTCGCTGGCCGCCATGATCTCGACGCCACAGCCGCTGAGGTACGCGTGCAGGTTGCCCGCGGGCATCCAGATCGCCTCGCCCGGCACCAGCCGCACATGGTGCAGCAGTAGCGCCACCAGCACGCCCGGGTCGCCCGGATAGGCCTTCGCCAGCCGGCGGGCCAACTCGGCGTCCGGGCCGTCGGCCGCCGACGCCAGGACGGCCCGCAGCAGCCCGTCGCGCTCCGCGACCGGCCAGCCGAGCAGCGTGGCCACCGCCGTGCGCAGGCCCGCCGGCCCGATCCGCAGCGCGTCGACCACGGGCCCCAACTCGGGTACGCCGAACGCGGCGAGCGCCTCGGCCGACTCCACCGGATCGCGGAAGCCGCACAGCGCCTCGAACGGGGTGAGCGCGACCAACAACTCCGGCTTGTGATGCGGGTCGGAGTAGTTGCGCTCCCCCGCCGGAAGGTCCGCCTCCGCCGCGAACCCCGCCCGGGCCTGCTCGGCATCCGGGTGGGCCTGCAGGCTCAGCGGCGAGTCGGCGGCGAGGACCTTGAGCAGGAACGGCAGCCGGCTGCCGAAACGGCCGGCCACCCGTTGGCCCAGCCACTGCCCCGGCTCGTCGCGTACCAGGTCACAGAGGCTCACCCGGGCTCCGGCGCGCTCCACGCTGGCCGGGGCGCCCGGGTGAGCGCCCAACCACAGCTCCGCCTCCGGGCCGGGGCTGGGCACCGGTCGCCCCTGCAACAGCGCGATGGCGGAGCGGGACCCCCAGGCGTAGTCCCGGATCGGTCCGTACAGCGGTTCCACCGTCTCAGACCCCGGGCCGCCCGACCGCCTCGCCCGCGGACTCCTCCGGCTGCGGTACGGCGGTGTCGGCAGCGGCGCCGGTGCCCGCCTTGGCGGCGGCGACGCTGTAGATGTCCGGCTCCAGGTAGATCACCCGGGCGATCGGCACGGCGGTACGGATACGCGCCTCGACCGCGTTGATGCCGCGGGCCAGGTCGTGCGCGCTCTCGCAGGCCGGTACGCCGATCTTCGCGGCCACCATCAGCTCTTCCGGGCCCAGGTAGAGCGTCTTCATGTGGATGATCCGCTCCACCTCGGGGCCCTCGGTGATGGCCCGCTCGATGGCCGCCAGGTCCTGCTGTTCGGCACCCTCACCGAGGAGCAGGCTCTTGGTCTCGATGGCCAGCACGATGGCGATGACCACCAGCAGCACGCCGATCATCGCGGTGCCGGCGGCGTCCCACCGACCGTCGCCGGTGGCCAGGGTCATGCCGACGCCGAACAGCGCGAAGACCAGACCGACCAGTGCGCCGAAGTCCTCCAGCAGCACCACCGGCAGCTCCGGCGCCTTGGCCCGCCGGATGAAACGCACCCAGGACTGCTTGCCCCGGATGTGGTTGGACTCCTTGATCGCCGTCCGGAAGGAGAACGACTCCATGGCGATCGCCGCCAGCAGCACCGCCACCGGAAGCCACTGCCACTCGGTGATGCCGTGCGGATCCGACCACTTGTGGTACGCCTCGTAGAGGGCGAACAGTCCACCGATGCTGAACAGCACGATCGACACGATGAACGCGTAGATGTAGCGCTCCCGGCCGTACCCGAACGGGTGTTCCGGCGTGGCCGCGCGCTTCGCCCGCTTGCCACCGAGCAGCAGCAGACCCTGGTTGCCGGAGTCGGCCACCGAGTGGACGGCCTCGGCCAGCATCGACGAGGACCCGGAGAGCAGGAACGCGATGAACTTGGTGACGGCGATGCCGACATTGGCCAGCAGGGCGGCGACGATCGCCTTCGTCCCGCCGTTCGCGCTCACGCCGCCACTCCGCTTCGCGTCGTGGTGACGTTCGTGCCGCGCCGCCCCCTGCTTTCGTTCACTGGTTCGACAGCTCCTTCATCTCGGTGATGGCCGGTACGGCCATCGGGTCCAACCCATGTGCCAGAGCAAGATAGATCGAGGCGAAGTCCGGTACGGCGATCAGCGAGGCCAGCCGCTCCAGAGCCGACCCGCCCTCGGCGGTCACCACGTCACACCGCACGCCACGACGCTCGGCGAGGGTCTGCACCGCGTCCGCGCGGCGCTCCTCGACGGCGAGCGGCTCGTCCGTGTCGTCGTCGGCGTTGAGCCCACCGTCGCGCAGCAGCACCAGCCGCAGCCGGGTGCCCTCGCCGTCGTCCTCCGACGGGTCGGCGAAAATGTCCCGCTCCCCCTCGGCCAGGCCGCCGAAGACGCCGTCCAGCAGCCCGACCCGCCCCCGCCCGGCCTCGCCCAGCGCCCCGGTGACCACCGGGTAGCGGGCGTTCGCGGACAGGGTGTCGCCGAACCGGCGGGCCGCCACGGTCGCCAGCGGCGACGAGCCCCACACGATCGGGATCGAGCCGGCCAGGCCCAGCGCCAACGACTTGGCCGGGTTGACGAACGACTCGGCGGTGGACCGGCAGCGGTCGGCGTCCGCGTCGAGCCGGGCCGCCGTCTCCGCCAGGTCCGCCTCGTTGACCTTCACCAGGCCGAGCGACCGCGCCGCCAGCAGGACCGGCACGGTGAGCGCCCAGAGGCTGGCCCGGGCCGGTGCCCGTCGGGGCACCGGAATGAACGGCGCGCGGGCCCGCTCGGCCACCGACTGCAACTGCGAGTCCGGCGCGCCCACAGCGACCAGTCGAGCGCCGCGCCGGTGCGCGGCCTCGGCGGCGCCGAGCGCCTCCGGGCTGCGACCCGACGCGCTCACCGCGATCACCACGTCGGCGGCGCCCACCCAACCGGGTACGCCCGAGCTGCGGTGCCCGATGATCGGGACCGGGCAGCGCGGCCCGGCGACCGTGGCCAGCACGTCACCGGTACGCCCGGCCGTGCCGATGCCGGCGATCACCACGGCCCGGGGCCGCCCGTCGTCGGCGAGCACCGCGAGGTTCGCCTCGGCGGCCAGCGCCGCGCTCTCGCGTACCTGGGCGCCACCCGAGGCGGTGTGTCGCAGCATGTCGCCCGGGTCGTGCTCGGCCAGCGCGTTCGGGTTGTCGAGCAGGGCCTCGTCGGCGTCGCGCCGACCGCTCACCCCGGCCGTACCGTCGATCATGACTGCTGCCCGGGGCCGCCACGCGCCTCGTCGAGGAGCAGCACCGGCACATCGTCGCGGACCTCGAAGATCCGACCGCACTCCGTGCAGGTCAACGTCTGCGCCTCCGCGTCGTAGGTCAGCGGGGCGTGGTGCGTGTCCGGGCAGGCGAGGATCTCGAGCAACTGCGGATCCAGGGCCATGGCACGGCTCCTTCCACGAGTGCGGGTCACCGACGGCGGTGCCGACCGGCGCAGGCGATCTTATCGGCGAACGCGGTCGAGCACCTCGTCCCGGAGCGAGACCATCCGCTCGCGGGTGGGCGCCTCGACGTTGAGCCGCAGCAGCGGCTCGGTGTTGGAGGCACGCAGGTTGAACCACGCGCCGTCTTCGAAGCGCAGCGTCAGCCCGTCCATCTCGTCGGTCGTCGCGTCCGGGTACGCGGCCCGCACGTCGGCCACCGCCGCGGCCTGGTCGGCGACCGTCGAGTTGATCTCGCCGGAGGCGACGTAGCGCTCGTACTCGCCGGCCAGCACGGACAACGGCAGCGACTGCTCGCCCAGGGCGGCCAGCGTGTGCATCGCGGCGAGCATCCCGGTGTCGGCGAACCAGAAGTCCCGGAAGTAGTAGTGGGCGGAGTGCTCCCCGCCGAAGACGGCGTTGGTGCGGGCCATCTCCGCCTTGATGAAGGAGTGCCCGACCCGGGCCACCACCGGCTCCCCACCATGCTCACGGATGATCTCCGCGACCGCGCTGGAGGTGATCAGACCGTGGATCACGGTGGAGCCTGGATGCTTGGCCAGCTCCCGCGCCGCCACCAGGGCGGTGATCGCCGACGGCGAGACCGGCTCGCCGCGCTCGTCGACCACGAAGCACCGGTCGGCGTCGCCGTCGAAGGCCAGGCCGATGTCGGCGCCGTGCTCGACGACGGCACGCTGGAGGTCGACCAGGTTCGCCGGGTCCAGCGGGTTCGCCTCGTGGTTGGGGAAACTACCGTCCAGCTCGAAGTAGAGCGGCACGATCTCCAGCGGCAGGGCCGACAGGGCGGCCTCGCCGAGCACGGTGGGGACGGTGTAGCCACCCATCCCGTTTCCGGCGTCGACAACCACCTTCAGCGGCCGGATGCCGGAGAGGTCGACCAGCTTGCGCAGGTACGCGGCGTAGTCGGGGAGCAGGTCGCGCCGCTCGGCCGGCCGGGTCGGCTCGCCCGCCGGGCGGGACGCCCCCGAGTCCAGCATCGCCTGCGCCCGGTCACGGATCTCCGCCAAGCCGCTGTCCTGGCCGATCGGCCGCGCGCCGGAGCGGCACATCTTGATGCCGTTGTACTGCGCCGGGTTGTGACTGGCCGTGAACATCGCCCCGGGCAGGCCGAGCGAGCCGGAGGCGAAGTAGAGCAGGTCGGTGGAGGCGAGCCCGATCTCGATCACCGAGCGCCCCTCGGCCCGTACCCCGGCGGCGAAGGCGGCCGCCAGGCCGGGCGAGCTGGCCCGCATGTCGTACCCGACGACGACGGCGTCACCGGGCTCGTCAGTGGCGTTGAGCAGCTGGGTGAAGGCGGCCCCGAGCGCCTCGGCGACCCGTTCGTCCCACTGGTCCGGCACCGTCCCTCGGACGTCGTACGCCTTCACGATCTGGGACAGATCAGACACTAGTTCCGCTCCTTGGCCGCAGGTTTCCAACGAACCTGAGCGTATCGGAGCGACCGGGCCGCGCCCCGCTCAGCCGGGGAGCCGGGGCATGAACACGGTGTGGTCGCCGTCGTCCGGCCGGGGCCGAGCACCCGGATCGGCGGGTGCGCCCGGCATGACCTGGGTGGCGTCCGGCAGGACCTGAGTGGCGTCCGGCGCGGGCGTGGCGGGTCGTGCCCCGTAGACGCCGCCGGGAGCGGGTCGCGGGACGGGTACCGCCGGCGGCTGCTGGCCGTACACCGGGCCGGGGTGACCGGGCGCGGCCGGCGACCCACCACCGGCGCGGTAGGTGGTCCCACCGGGGTTGCCCGGCAGCGGGCCGGGCTCGTCGGTCGGCGTGCGGTCCTGCCGGGAGCGGCGGACCAGCAGCACGATCAGCAGCACACCCACCGCCACCATCGCGATGCCGAAGAACATGATCAGCGAACCACCACCACCGGCCTTGGCGGCCACCGCCGTCGTCGAGGGCGCGACGGAGGCCGGGCCCAGTGCGGCCGGGTCGACCACCTCGCCCGCCGTCGCGGCCTCGGTCGGGGTCGGGGTCGGGGTGGGCTTCTTCGATGGCGTCGGCGTCGGCGACGGGGAGAGCCGCCCGGCGACCTTGGCCGTATCGGTGCCCTGCCCCAACTGCTGACCGGCGGCGGTGAGACCCACACCGGTCACGGAGAGCCGACCACCCGGCGTACCGGCGGCGAACGCCACCCGGTACCGCACGGTGATGCCCTTGCCCTTGCACAGCGTCGGCTTGGCCGGCGAGGTCTGCGCGGTCGTCACGCTGCCACCACCGCCGGACACGCCCACCGGAAACCAGCGCCCGCCCGCGTTGACCTGGACCGCCACCTGATCCGGCTGAAGACCCTCAAGGCTCAGGCCCAGAGCGGTACGCAGCAGGACGCATCCCTCGGAGCGCTTGCGCACCGCGACGTTCACTCCCTGAGGGGAACCTCCGGCGGCGAAGCTGCTGGCCGCACCCACACGGACCGAGTCTTCGTCGGCCAGCGCGGGTGACGCACCGAGCATCACCAGGCCGACCAACAGACCGCAGACCGTCGCGAGCCGTGCGGCACGTCGACGCAGCGTCATGATCACCTCACCGTTCCTCCCCGGGTGGGGTCCGCCGGACAGGCTACTACCGGGCCACTCCCACCACCGGTCATAGAGCGGTCGGTATGTGTGCGGCGTTACGGTCTACGCCCCGCGTCCGGCCCGGGCGAGAGCGTCGCGGCAGAGCCGGTCGGCGGTGCGCGTCGTCTCGGGAAGGCGATAGCGCGGAGTCAACGCGAGCACCCGGGCAGTGGCGTTCTCCAGACTCATCCGGTGCCCGACGCTCACGAAGACCGGCTTGACGCCGTCCCGGGTACGCACCACCCGACCGAGCACCTCACCCCCGTCGCGCAACGCCGACCAGGCGCCCCGCTCGGCGGCCGGGGCTTCCCACTCGCCGACCAGCGGCGTCTTCCCCACTCCGATGGCGGGCAGGCCGGTGACCACCCCGAGGTGACAGGCCAGCCCGAACCGGCGCGGATGCGCCAGCCCGTGCCCGTCACAGACCAGCAGGTCCGGGACGGTCTTCACCGCGTCGAGGGCGGCGAGCAGAGCCGGCGCCTCGCGGAAGGCGAACAACCCCGGCACGTAGTCGAACGCGGGCCGGCCGACGCTGACCGCCGAATCCACCACGGTCAGCGTCCGAGCATCCAACACGGTCACGGCCGCCGCGAGGAGGTCACCGCTCTCGGCGTACGCCACGTCCAGGCCGGCCACCGTGTCCGGCGCGAGCGGGCCGGGCCCGACCAGGTCGACCAGCGGCCGCAACTCCTCCTGTACGGCCACCGCCTCGGCGACCGAACGTGGAGTCCGGGTGAGCGCCGCCCTTGATCCACTCGATTTCGGCGACGTCGCGGTATCCCGCGCCCCCGGACAGCCCGACATCGGCGATGTCGAGTCGATCACGGTCGGCGCCGGCATACCGGTCACCTTGACGCCCGACCTGCTCTAGCGGGAGGACCGGCTCGCATCGCCGTCCTCGGCTGGAGTCGACGCCTCGACAGGTTCCCCATCGGCGCCGTCGTCGACCCGCCTCCGGGTAGCACCGAACGCGACACCGACGACGACGGCCATGGCGACACCGAACGCCACCCCTCCCTTCGGGCCGAACGAAGGGATACCGATCGCCAGGCCGAACAGGAGGCCGACCGCCCACGCCCAGAAACCGGAGCTGCTGCTGCCCGTAGTGGATCTCGCCATGGAGCGATGTTAATAAACACGGTCAACCGCCGTTCGGCGCTACAGAGAGGGCCGCGCCGCGCACCGGTGCGCCCACAGGGTGCTCAGGCGAGCTTCAGCTCGTCGCGGGCCTCGTCGATCCACCGGACGATGCCGTACGCGCCGCTGCCGGTAGCCAGTGACGCGGCCTCGTCGAGCAAGCCACGGGCGGCGTCCCGGTCACCGTCGCTCGCCGCCAGGTCCGCCAGACCGATCAGATTCGCCGCCACCCCCGGCGTGAAGGACACCTTCCGACGCAACCGCGTCGACTCCTCCAGCAACTCCCGCGCCGCCGCGACCCGGCCGGCGGCCTGCTCGCCGAAGCAGAGGTGCCGCAACACGTACGAGAGGGTCAGCTCGTCCCCCGCCTCCGTCGCCAGCTCACGCGCCCGCGCAAAGGCCGGGTCGGCGGCGGCCTGGTCCTGCCGGATCACCTGGTGGACCGTGCCCACCCAGAACAGCGCCTCACCCTCGCCACGGGCGTCGCCCACCTCGCGGTAGAGCTGCGCCGCCCGCTCGAAGAGCGGCAGCTCGGCCGCGTCCTCCGTGCCGGTCTCGAGAAAACGGGCGTGCAACAGCCGTCCACGAGCCAGGGCGGTGTCCGCCTCCACCGCGACGAGATCCCGCTCGGCCTCGTCCAACGACGTCGAGTCACCACCGAAGACCGCCTGCTCGTAGCGCTCCTGCGCCCGCGTCAACCGGACGTCGAACCCCTCGGCCATCACTGACCCACCCTTCCGTCAATACGCTCGCGTAGGAGATCGGCGTGGCCATTGTGCCGCGCGTACTCCTCGATCATGTGCACCAGAAGCCTGCGCAGCACGATGACGTTGCCGTCGCGTTGCCGCCCCTGCACGTCGAGATCCGCAGCCTCGCTCACGAACTGTTCGGCGAACGCCACCTCCGCACGCCAGGCCCGGTACGCCTCGTCGACCACCGTCGGATCGGCGACCGCGCCGTCGAAGTCGCCGTCCGGATCGTCGTCCGAGCAGTACCGCTGGGGCGCGACCTGGCCGGCCATCGTCCTGCGGAACCAGCCGCGCTCCACCTCGGCCAGGTGACGGATCAACCCGAGCAGCGACATCGTCGACGGTGGCACCGACCGCCGGGCCAACTGCTCGGCGTTCAGGCCGTCGCACTTCAACTCGAAGGTGAGGCGTTGGTCGCGCAGGTACTCGACGAGAACGGCCCGCTCGTCGGCGAAGTTACCGTCCGAGCGTGGGTCGTCGTCCGGATGGACGAACAGGTACGACCAACCGAAGGTCCGCGTGGGTTCGCCGCCGGAGGTCGCCGCCTCGGCGCGTGAATCAGCCATACGGCGACTCTCGTCGATACCCGCCCACACCGCCAACCGGGAACCCACTCGGTCGCCCGCGCGGGTCAGCGGGACACCGTGACAGGAGAGCCGGCGGCGCACCCCCGTGCGGGCCCGCGCCAAGCGCGATGATCCGCAACTAGCGGGCAGCCAGATCGGGATCGGCACCCGGATCGCCGGCCGCACGAAGTTGCTCCTCGAACATCACGAACGACCGCTGCCGGATCCCCCGGATGAGAGCCTGCTCTTTGGGCGACAACGGTCGCCCTTGAGCCTTCGCCGCGTCCCTGAGCGCCTGCACGGTCTCGTAGAGGGCGAAGACCGGACCTTCGCCTTCGAGGTAGTGAGCGCGGAACCGCTCCACTTCCTGCACGAACTCCTCCGGGGTGCGCCGGAAGATCTCACCCCCCACGCCGAGTGTGATCTCCCCGAAAATGTCGTTCTTCTCCTGCCAACCCCCACTGTCGATGGAGAGGCACCACACCCTGGCACCGCGATCCGGCGTTTCCACAATCTTTACCGGGGTTGAGTAATAGAGATAGTAGGAGGGAAGCGAAATATCCCCGGACATTAGGAATCCCTCTCGAAGGTCGACTGCAACGCTTCCCAGAACAGTTGGCGCTCGCGGTGACGTATGCCTGCGGTAATCGCTCGCTCCTTCGGCGTCAACGCTCGCCCCTCCGCTTGGGCGAGAGCTTCGAGATCGCGCCGTACCTCATAGAGCCCATGCTCCCAAACGGCAACAGCATCGAGCGCCGCCAGGTGCAGCCGGAACTCAGCCAGATGGCCACCCCGCGTCTGCAGCACGAGTTGCACGTCCCGGTAGCCGCTGTCCATAGGTGACACGAAGCGGTCGTCGCAGGCAACGATGACGACGTCAGGATGGTGGCGCATCCGCTGAAGTGCCGTGTAGAGGTCGTCGAGGCTCCGAAACTCGACCTTGGCGGCGGCAAGGTCGAGCATCTTCGAGGCGTCGCCCCCGTACTTGTTGACCTTGTCCTCGGCCCGGCGGCGGTCCTTGGGCCCGGAGCGCCAGCCAGGCTCACCGACACGACGGTCACCGAC
Organism: Micromonospora sp. NPDC049801; assembly: GCF_040656575.1. Lineage (NCBI taxonomy): Bacteria > Bacillati > Actinomycetota > Actinomycetes > Micromonosporales > Micromonosporaceae > Micromonospora > Micromonospora sp. NPDC049801. The sequence continues at coordinate 11,872 of NZ_JBFAMS010000013.1, forward strand.
CTGGGCCAGAGCCGTCGCCAGCTGGTTCAGCTCCAGCTGAGCGACAGCCGCAGCCGAGTAGAGGTCGTCCAGGTAGCGCTTGCGATAGCCCTCGCTGCCTCGTTGATGCTTGTCGAAGCCCGACTGGGTGGGCGGATCATCCGGTAACTGGATACTCGCGCTGATCAGGCGCTGCTCGTCGGTCAGGGGTGTCGGCTGCGGGTGCGACGCCTGTTGGTCCGCCGCCTCGGACCCTGCCGTCTCCTGCTGACCGATGTCGGCGAGTACGTCGGCGAGGGCGTCGATGGCCTGCTGGTGGCTCGCCAGGTGGTGCAGCGTCAGCGGTCGGGCCGTCAGTGAGTTCGCCAGTTCGGGCGTGGCGAGGATGATTCGTGCCAGATCCGGTGCCTGCGCCAGTTGCCGGGCCAACGTCTCGGCCAGCTTCGGCTCGTTCGGGGGCGGCTCTCGCAGGGCGGTGTCCAGCATGTCGCGGATGCGGGTGTCGGCGAACAGCCGCGACACGTCCTGGGCGGCCGCGTCGTCGAGGCTGGGCACCAGCCGCCGGAGGCTCGGCGGATCCACCGCCCTCGCGAAGTCGGCGGGACTCAACCCGGCCGAGAAGACCTCGTCCAGACTGCCGGCCTGCCCGAGCAACCCGGTCGGAGGCTGACTCACGCGAGCGTCAGACGACGGGCCGTCCGGCACCGAGCCGGGGCCGTCCAGCAACAGGTACATGCGGTTGACGTACGGGTCGCCGTGGCCGCCGTCGTCGTACCCGGGTGGGTGGGTCGGCAGGTCGGGGCGTTCACTGAACCGGCCCCGGGGCAGCCCGCCCAGCGGCATCGGCCGGCCGTCTCCGCCCAGGACGAGCGCGTCGATGCCGACCACGTCGGGATACAGCGGATGGTCGCGGACGAGGCCGGTCTGCGGGTCGACGTAGAGGACGGTGCCGTTCTGGTTGAGTGCCACCCAGGCGTGCGAGCCACCACCGGCCCACTCGGTGATCAGGAACGCGTAGCTGCCGTGGCCGCCCAGCAGCAGTTGGTCGTGCAGATTGGCATACCCCTGCCGGGCCTGCGCCGGGTCTGACGGCTGACCGGGGGTGAGTACGCGTTGGAAGCGGCCGCCGGTGGCGTCCTCCACCCGGCCGGGGCCACCGGCCTCACCACGGATCGGGCGTCGGATGTCGCCGTCGAGGTAGCCGTCGAAGGTACGCGGCGCGGACACCCGCGGTCGCCCGTGCACCCACGTCTCGAAAAGCGACAGGGTGCAGTCCAGGCAGTTGATGCCACGGGTGGCGTCGGCCTGGGGGCCGCCGTCGTTCAGGAGGCGGAACCAGCCGCCCCGGCGCGGATCGGCGGTGCGTCGGACGGTGCCGTCGCGTTCGCGCGGCATCTGTCGTTCGACGTCGACCTGGTGCAGCGCCAGTGGTGGCCGGAGCCCGCCCGGCTGCCCGTACGGGCGGGAGTCGTCGATCGGCGGGGGGACGTCGTCGCCGGTGAGCCGGGACGGGCCGCCGGTCTCCACCGCGCCGAGCGCCAGAGCGCCCACGTCGCTGTTGGCGTGCGCGAAGGCCCCGTCGGCCAGGTCGACGACCGGCGGCGCCGTGATGCCCGCCAGTACGTCGTTGGCCAGGTCACGCCAGTGGGCGTACGCGCGCGTCTCGTCGTTCGCCGCCCGCTGCCAGCCGTCGGCCCACTGCCGGTGGCCGGTCTGGTGCAACTGTCGGGCGTAGTTGGCGTACTCGACAGCCCGGCGGTCGTGCTCCGCCGCCCGCGCCCGCAGGCGGACGGCCTCGGCCTGCCTGCGGTTGTTCTCGAAGCCGATCCGCTGTGCCTCGAAGTGGCCCTGGTAGCGCCGCCGCTCGGCGGCCTCCGCCTCGGCGAGCCACTGGGCCGCGTACCAGTCGTCGACGTCGGCCGTGGACTCCATCGGATCGCCGAACGCCACCACGTCGACCGGCGCCGACGTGCGACCGGCGGTCCTCTGCCGGGGTACGCGGGGTGGCGCGATCGACTCCCGCGTCGCGGTCGACTCGGGTGCGGAGTGCCGGCCCGTCGGCGCGACCACCGTGCTCCCGTCTGCCGGGGTCAGGGCTGCGCCGTGCCGGCCGGCGACGTCGGGGGACGCGCCGGCCGTCGGCCCGGTGGACGTGAACGGGGACGCCAGCGGAGGCGCGATGGCCGGGGCGGGGACGGCGGAAGCGGTCGGCGTCGGAAGCCCGGCAGTGCTCGCCGCCGGGCCGACCGGAGGCACCGCCCCCACGGCCGGCACCGGCCCGGTCGTCGGGGTCACGGAAGTAGACGAGGACCCGACCGACGAAGGCAGCGGGCCCGACGACGGCCCGAGCGCTGTGGGCGGGGATGCTGCCGAAACCGGCGACGACACGGCCGCGGCGGACCCGGGCAGACCGGTCGACGAGGGTACGGGGCCGCTGACGCCCGGGGCGACGCCGGCCGGCTCGACCGCCGGGGCGACCGCCGGGGCGACCGCCGGGGCGACGCCGACCCCTGGGCCGCCGGCCGGGTCGACGACACCGGCGACGGGCGCGGTGACCCCCGGGAGCGGGGGCGCAGCCGCGTGAGGTCCCGGCTCCGCGACGCCCGCGAGCCCGACATCACCCCCCACCGCCGGCCGGGCTGCACTCGCCCCGGGCCCGTCGGCTGGCAGCCCAGGCGCGCCGGCTGCTGCCGACACCGACGAATCGGCGACGTCCGCGCCATTCCCCGTCAGACCCGACGAAGAAGACACCGCCCCGGAGCCCGCCGGCCCGGAAGACACCGTCCCAGTGGCCGGCCCTGGCGAAACCGGCCCAGACGACACGGGCGTGGACGTCGCGAGTTCCGGTGGTGGGGGCGGGATCGGAAGCGACGGGCCGGCGAGGGACGCTCCGGCCAGAGCGTCGGCCTGTGCGCGAAGGCGTGCCTGCAGAGCGTGGTCGGTCTGCGCGGTCGTCGAGCCGGTGACGCCGGACGCGGCGGCGCGTACCACGTCGTCGACCGAGGCCATGCCCTGCCCGGTGGCGACGCTGGCGGCGCTCTCGGCCAGCATCTCGCCGGTCATCTCCCGACCGAGGTGCTCGCCGATACGTGCCGCGCGGCCGGTCACGTGGCGGCCCAGGGCGGCCAGCGGCGCGACCGCACCGCCGGCGAGCCCGCCGACCGCCGAAGCGCCCAGATCGGTCAGGTCGACGCCGTGTGCCCGGCCCGTCGAGTTCTGGTACGTCTGCGTGGCGAGGCTGATCCCGGACTCCTCGGCCGCCTCCTCCAACCCTTCCCGGGTGGCGCGCTTGGCGAGCCCACGTACGCCGCCCTTGGCGACCTCCTTGGCCGCGCGTTCGCCGGCCTCCTTGAGCCCGCGCCGCAGCGCCTTACTGGCCAGTTGCCCCATGAGGCGTTTGAAGATCTGCTGGATGAGTAGCCGGGTCGCGGTGACGGCCGCGCCGGCCGCCGGAGACGCCGCCCCGGCGGTGAGCAACGCCGCCACCGCCACCGAGATCAGTTCGACGACCAGGATCCCCAGCTCGATCCAGACTTCGATCTTGGCACCCTCGATGTCGCAGCCGCACTCCTCGACCAGGCGGCCGAGGTCGGCGGTGACCGCGAGCAGCACCGGCAGGGGTGCGTCGGCGCCCTCGGCGATGCCGCGCCAGGCCGCCTCGAACGCGGCGTCGACAGCTCCCACGCCGCCGTATCCGCCGCGTACCTCGGTGGCGGCCGCCGCGGCGTCGGCGTGCGGGCCGGCGAGGACGGAGGCGACCGCGTACCACTGGTCCGCGACGTCCCAGACGGCCCGTTCGTTGCCCTCCGGCCACTGCACACCGACGGCCCAGTCGAGGGCCTCGTAGATCCAGCCCGGTACGTCCCAGGGCGCGTAGTCGAGTGGGTGCGGGATCGGGCTGGGCAGCACGCTCATCGGGACCGCCCCGCCGTCAGCGCTGGTCGGCGGCCCGGTCGAGCCGGGCGGCGCTGCTCTGGTCGGTCTGCACGCTGGCGTCGACCGCGCTGACCACGTCGACGCCCAACTCGGTGAGCCGCTGACCGACGCCCGCCCAGGCGCGCAGCACGGTCTGCTCGATGCCGCGGTAGCTCCGCTCGAACGCCGCGCCGATGTCGTCGCGCCCCCACGGACGGGCGCCGCTGGCGGCCTCGATCTCGCCGCCCTCCGCCGCGCGACGGGCCGTCACCGCCTCGCCGGACAGGGCCAGGTCGGCGCCGCCACGCCGCGCACGGGACGCGTCCAGCCAGAGCTGCCCGTCGGTCATGCCGACCCCTCCCGGCGGCCGAGCACGGCGTCGGCGCGGCCGAGCAACGCGCCGAAGTCGCCGGTACGCAGGAAGTCCGCCGAGCCGGAGCCGGCCGGCATGGTCTCGGCGACCAGGGCCTGGGTGGCCTGGCTGGCGGCGGCCACGGCGGCCCGGATCGTCTCGGTGATCTTCCGGCTCAGCGCCTCGGCGTCCCGGGCCCGGTAGGCGGCCGGCGTCAGGACGACCTCGATGACCTGGCCCTGCGCGTCGACCGTCGCCGTGACGTGCCCATCGGTGCAGCGGCGGGTCACCCGCAGCTCGGCGAGCCGTGCCGTCAGAGTGTCCAAACCGGACCTGAGCTGCTGGTACTGGCCGTACACGTCGTCGAATCGGGCTCGTAGCTCGCGATTGGCGTCCCGGTCCGCGCGTTCGCTCACCGCCACTCCTCCCGTCACCGTCGGTATCCAGGACCATACCGGCCGCCATCGATCCGCGTAGTCCGGTAGTTTCGGTGTGTGATCGACCGTCAGCAGGCTGAGCAGCTCGCGTCCGCCTGGGCTCGGCGCGATTCACAGCGCCTCGGCCACGAGTGCACCCCGCTGGTCGACGAGTTCGACCTGGGCTTCGTCGTCACCTCGATCGTGTCGAGCGGAGTGCGGGCGATCCCCGGCGACCTGCCGACGACCGTCATCGACAAACGCACCGGAAAGGTCACCACCTGGCCCCGGGTGCCGAGCGCCGTCGTGGCGGACCTGTACCGGCGTAGTCAGCCCAGCGGGCCGACCGCGCCGCGCACGATCGACGCGTCGAGCCTGCTGATCCGGGAGATCCACCGGGGTCCGACGCCGAACACGGTGGCGCACCTGACCCTCGACGGTCGCATCTGGACGGCCCAGGGCACGAGAGGCCCCGCGACCCTGAACCACCATCCGCTCGTGCGCGCCTACCTGGACGAGAGGCAGCCGGGCGAGCTGGTACGCGGCGTCGAATGTCACGCCGAGCTGATCGTGGTCTCCGACGTGCTGCACGAGTACGACCACCGACGGGCCGCCGAGGGTATCGAGCCGATGGGTCGGGCCGAGGCGGCGGCCCTGCTGGACGCCGCCCGCTTCGAGATCTTCCGGATCCGTGAGCCGGGTGATCCGGCCGGCGGCGTCGCCGAGCTGCCCTGCGACTCGTGCATCACGTTCCTGGTGCGCGCCAACGTCCTGCCGGAGGCGGCGCGGGCCTACACCGAGACGTGGCGGGCACCGGCCGCGCCCGACCCCGACCCGGGGCGCTTTCCGCCCGAGGTGACGAACGCGCTGGTGGCGGCGGGATGGCGTCCGCACATCGGCGACCAGATCATGGCGGCGGCCGGGGTACGGGACGTCACCGCCGTGCCCGGGAGGACGCATCGGCACGAGGCCTTCCCCGCCGCCGTGGAGGCGTTGACGGCGTTCCCGAGCCTGGTGGGCGCCCGGCGCGGCCCGGGCGAGCAGGTGTGGATCTCCCGCTTCGACATCCGTCCGCACCTGATCGCGCACACCGCCGACACGCTCGCCGACTTCGGCGCGGTCCTCGGCGTCCGGCTCTTTCCGATCGGCACCGAGCAGCAGGACAGCATCCTCGCCGTCGACGAGCGGGGCCGGGTCTTCGCCCTCGACCAGGCCGGCGACTGGTTCCTCGGCGAGAGCGTCGACGCGGCGCTCACCACGTTGCTGCTCGGCCGCGCCCCCGCCCGGGTTCGCGACGACGGCACCTGGGCCTAGAGCGCCAGCCCGGTCAGCACCATCACACGCGGTTCGGTGTAGTCGTCCATCGCGCTGCGCAGCCCTTCCCGGCCGACGCCGCTGCCCTTCACCCCGCCGTACGGCATCTGGTCCGCCCGGTACGACGGCACGTCGCCGACGATCACGCCGCCCACCTCCAGGACTCGCGCGGCGGCGAAGGCCACGTCCAGCCGCCGGGTGAACACGCCCGCCTGCAACCCGTACGCCGAATCGTTGACCGCGGCGAACGCGGCCTGGTCGTCGGCGACCGGGGTGACCACCAGCACCGGCCCGAACACCTCCTCGGCGACGACCTTGGCGTCCGCCGGCACGCCGGTGAGGACCGTCGGGGGGTACGTAGCACCGTTGCGGACGCCGCCCACCTCGACCGTGGCGCCGGCCGCGACCGCCTCGGACACCCACGTCTCGACCCGGCGGGCCGCGTCCTCGGACACCATCGGTCCGACGTCGGTCAGCTCCGACGTGGGGTCGCCGGTGCGCAGCGCGCGTACCGCCGCCACCAGCCGGGGCAGGAAGCCGGCGTGCAGCGCGTGGTGCACGTACACCCGTTGCACGGCGATGCACGACTGGCCGGCCTGGTAGTTGGCGAACGTGGCGATGCGCTGCGCGGCGAAGTCCAGGTCCTCGTCGGCGGTCCAGTCCGCGCAGAGCACCGCCGCCGCGTTGCCGCCCAGTTCCAGCGTCACGTGCTTCTCCGGTATTTGCCGCCGGATCGCCGCGCCGACCGGCCCCGACCCGGTGAACGACACGACCGGCAGCCGGGGGTCGGCGACCAGTTCGGCGGCGCGGTCGTTGGGCAGCGGCAGCACCGAGAACATGCCGGCCGGGAGGTCCGTCTCGGCCAGCAGTTCGCCGAGCAGCAGCGCGGACAGCGGCGTCGCCGGGGCCGGCTTGACGATGATCGGCGCGCCGACCGCGATGGCCGGGGCGACCTTGTGCGCGACCAGGTTGAGCGGGAAGTTGAACGGCGCGATGCCGAGCACCGGCCCTCGGGGCGCCCGTCGGACCAGGGCGATCCGGCCGGTGGCGGCCGGATCGGTGTCGAGTCGTTGCAGCTCACCGGAGAAGCGCCGGGCCTCCTCGGCGGCCCACCGGAAGGTGGACACCGCCCGTCCGACCTCGGCGCGCGCCCACTTCACGGGCTTGCCGTTCTCGGCGGTGATGAGCGCCGCGACCTCGTCGGCACGCTCGGCGAGCCGCCGGGACACGTGGTCCAGGGCCGCCGCGCGGGCGTGCGCGGGCAGGGCCGCGGCCTGCGCGGACACCCCGGCCGCTGCCGCGACAGCGGCCTCGACCTGGTCACTGGTGGCAAAGGTGGTACGCCCCACCGCGCGACCGTCGTACGGGTGGTGGACGGTCAACTCGCCCGTGCCGGAGGCGGGACGGGAGGCGACGAAGAAGGGTGCGGGCTCCACGCCGTGCAGCGTAGACGAGTCAGCAGTCGACGGAAACAGTCGCCGCAGCCCTTGTCTGCTGCGGATTCAGTAGCGAAGATGGCAGGAAGATTGCGATAACCGCCGCAGACCTCACCCCCGGCCCCCTCGGAGTGATCCCGTCATGAGTGACCAGCAGCAGCTGCGCAACTTCGTCAACGGCTCCTACGTCGACCCGGCCGACGGCGGCTACGCCGACCTGGTCGACCCCTGCACCGGGGAGGTGTTCGCGCAGGCGCCGGTCTCCGGCCCCGCCGACGTCGACGCGGCGATGAACGCCGCCGCCACCGCCTTCGAGAGCTGGCGGGAGGTCACCCCCGCCGAGCGGCAGCGGGCACTGCTCAAGCTCGCCGACGCCGTGGAGGCACGGGCCGCCGAGCTGGTCGACGCCGAGGTACGCAACACCGGCAAGCCCCGCCAACTGACCGCCGAGGAGGAGTTGCCCCCGGCGGTGGACGAGTTCCGGTTCTTCGCCGGGGCCGCCCGGATGTTGGAGGGGCGCTCGGCCGGGGAGTACCTGGCCGGGCACACCTCGTACGTGCGGCGCGAGCCGATCGGGGTCTGCGCCCAGGTGACCCCCTGGAACTACCCGCTGATGATGGCGATCTGGAAGATCGCCCCGGCGCTCGCCGCCGGCAACACGGTCGTGCTGAAGCCGTCGGACACCACTCCGGTGTCGACGCTGCTGCTCGCCGAGATCGCCGCCGAGTTCTTCCCGCCGGGGGTGTTCAACGTGGTCTGCGGCGACCGCGACACCGGTCGTACCCTCGTGTCGCATCCGACCCCACAGCTCGTGTCGATCACCGGCTCGACCCGCGCGGGCATGGAGGTGGCCGCCGCGGCGGCCCCGGACCTGAAGCGCACCCACCTGGAGCTGGGCGGCAAGGCCCCGGTGGTGATCTTCGACGACGCGGACGTGGCGGCGGCGGCCGAGGCCATCGCCGTCGGCGGCTACTTCAACGCCGGGCAGGACTGCACGGCGGCGACCCGGGTACTGGCCGGTCCCGGCGTCCACGACGACTTCGTGGCGGCGCTCACCGAGCAGGCCCGCGCCACGAAGACCGGCGCGCCGGACGACGCCGACGTGCTCTACGGCCCGCTGAACAACGCCAACCAGCTCGCCCGGGTCAGCGGTTTCGTCGACCGGTTGCCCGACCACGCGGCGATCCAGACCGGCGGCTCCCGGCAGGGCGAGCGCGGCTACTTCTACACGCCCACCGTCGTGTCCGGGCTGCGGCAGGCCGACGAGATCATCCAGGACGAGGTGTTCGGTCCGGTCATCACCGTGCAGCGCTTCTCCGACGAGGACGAGGCGGTGCGCTGGGCCAACGGCGTCGACTACGGCCTGTCGGCGTCGGTCTGGACCCGCGACCACGGCCGGGCGATGCGGATGACGCGACGGCTCGACTTCGGCTGCGTCTGGGTCAACACGCACATCCCGTTCGTCTCCGAGATGCCGCACGGCGGCTTCAAGCACTCCGGGCACGGCAAGGACCTGTCGGTCTACAGCCTGGAGGACTACACCCGGATCAAGCACGTCATGCACAACATCGAGGGCTGACCCTTGCCGTCCTCGGAAGAACTGCACAAGCGCCGCAGTGGTGCCGTCGCCCGTGGCGTGGGCAGCGTCATCAGCTCCTATGTGGAAGCCGCATCGGGCGGCACGCTCACCGACGTCGACGGACGGGAGTGGATCGACTTCGCCGCCGGCATCGCCGTCACCAGCGTCGGCAACTCCGCGCCGAGGGTGGTCGAGGCCGTCCGCGCCCAGGTCGAACGGTTCACCCACACCTGCTTCATGGTCGCGCCCTACGAGTCGTACGTGGCGGTGTGTGAACAGCTCAACGCGTTGACGCCGGGCGGATTCGAGAAGCGCTCGGCACTGTTCAACTCCGGCGCCGAGGCGGTGGAGAACGCCGTCAAGATCGCGCGGCACGCCACCGGACGACCGGCGGTGGTGGTGTTCGACCACGCGTACCACGGCCGGACCAACCTGACCATGGCGTTGACCGCGAAGAACATGCCGTACAAGCACCGGTTCGGGCCGTTCGCCGGGGAGATCTACCGGGTGCCGATGTCGTACCCGCTGCGCGACGGCGGGCTCACCGGCGCGGAGGCGGCGGCGCGGGCCATCGAGGTGGTCGAGAAGCAGGTGGGTGCCGAGAACGTCGCCGCGCTGCTCATCGAGCCGATCCAGGGTGAGGGCGGTTTCGTCGTACCCGCGCCGGGTTTCCTGCCGGCGCTGCGGGAGTGGGCGACGGCGGCCGGGGTGGTCTTCGTCGCCGACGAGATCCAGACCGGCTTCTGCCGGACCGGCGACTGGTTCGCCTGCCAGCACGAGGGCGTCGAACCCGACCTGGTCACCCTCGCCAAGGGCATCGCCGGCGGGCTGCCCCTCGCGGCGGTCACCGGTCGGGCGGAGCTGATGGACGCGGTGCACGTCGGCGGGCTCGGCGGCACGTACGGCGGCAACCCGATCGCCTGCGCCGCCGCGCTGGCCACCATCGAGACCATGCACGAACTGGACCTGGCCGGTGCGGCCCGCCGGATCGAATCCGTGCTGGCACCCCGCCTCCGGGCCATCGCCGAGCGGGATCCCCGGATCGCCGAGGTACGCGGCCGGGGCGCGATGCTCGCCGTCGAACTGGTCCAGCCCGGGTCGCTCGTCCCCGACCCGAGCGCCACGGCCGCCATCTCGGCGGCCTGCCACGCCGCCGGCCTGCTCACCCTGACCTGCGGCACGTACGGCAACGTGCTGCGCTTTCTACCGCCGCTGGTCATCTCCGACACGCAGCTCACCCGGGGCGCCGACATCCTCGACGCGGCGTTCGCCTGACGTGGGTGCAGGGGCCCGCGTCGGGCCCCTGCACCTTCCGTCAGCGCAGCACCTCGACCGTGTTGTTGCGCACGAGGTTCTTGCCCGGCTCGCGGATCTGGTCCATCGCGGCGGTGTTGAGCAGCACACAGCTCCCGGACGGGCCGGTCACCGTCACCGTGGTCGCCCGGTTGTTGTCCAGATTCGTCACCCGCAGCCGCGTGCCGACGGGGAACTTCCCGCTGGTCGCCGCCGGCGCGGCGTTCTCGGCGAAGAAGGTGATCGCGCCGGAGCAGGCCGAGCCGGGCACCGGGCGCGGCGCGGCGGGCGAGGCGGCACCGGGGCGTACGCCACCGGGGGCGGGCTGGGCTGCCACGCCGTCCAGCCGCTCCACCACGTTGCGGCGGATCACGTTCTTGCCCGGCTCCCGCACCAACTCCATGGCGGCGGCATTGAGCAGCACACAACTTCCCGACGGGCCGGTCACCGTCACCGTGGCCGCGCGGTTGTTGTCCAGATTGGTCACCCGCAGCCGCGTACCCACCGGGAACCGGTCGCTGGTCGCCGCCGGCGCACCGGCCTCCGCGGAGAACGTCACCGAGCCGGAGCAGACGGACGACCGTGCCGGGGCGGTGTCGGCGAACCCGAACCCGGTCCCCACCGCCACCCCTGCGGCGGCAACCACCGCCACGGTAGCCGCCAGCACATGCTTCCGCTGCACCCTCATCGCCGAAACTCCCGCCCTAGCCAATGTCCGTCAGCCCCTGATACGGAAACCACCCCCCAACCGTTCACCCGCGCCCCCCGCGCCTCACCCCAGACCCCGTCGATCATGGAGTCATGGTGGGCGTTACACGCTGGTTTGCACTTCTTCAGGAGCACCACAACTTCATGATCGACGGGGCCTGGGGTCTGGGGTCTGGGGTCTGGGGCCTGGGGCCTGGGGTCAGGGGCCTGGGGGGCGGGGACGCTAGGGGTGGAGGAGGGGGGCCAGGGTTTGGATGATGTGGGCGGGGCGACGGTAGAGGTCAAGATCGGTGAAATAGCGCATTTGCCACCCGTTGGCGGCGAGCCAGTTCATTCGAGAGCGATCGCCCTGGAGGCGGGCGCGGTCCAGATGGGACACGCCGTCGTACTCAACACCGACCCGGTGTTGCCGGTAGCCAAGGTCCAGGCGGTAGAGCGGTATCCCGTTGTTGTCCGACACCCACAGCTGAGGCTCCGGCGGTGGCAGGCCGCCGTCGATCAACACAAGGCGAAGCTGACTTTCCTGTCGGCACTCCGCCCGGGGATCGGCGTGGCTGACGAGTTCGCGCGCCTGACAGATCCCCCGCAGGCGCTCGTGCCGAGCGACTTCGACCAGGAGTTCGTCAGGTTGGCAAGCGCCGACCCGAAGACACAGGTCCAGCAGTGGCATGGCGTCCATTCGGCGCACCGATCGCGCCAGATCCACGGCACATCGAGCAGCGGGTGCACAGGGCACACCATCCAGAAGCACCGGATCACCTACGGGCAACACCGACTCGTGGGCCACGACTCCCCGAATGTGTGGCACGCGCTCCCCCGCTGGAACGATGACGTGCACGTCGGGGCTGCGGAGGTCGCCGAAACCGTGTAGTTGTGCGCCGGTGTGATATCCGACCACAGCAGTGTCGGGCAGACGCCGGAAGATCGCCGGCAGGTGCCCACTCCGGTCGGCCGATGGCGCGTAGATACTCCGCGACAGCCGGTGCAGCTGGGATAGCCCAACGATCCTGCGCACCTGCTCGCGACTGAGGCCGGCACTGAGTAGCTCCGAGTATCGATAAAGACGCTCCGCCATACCGCGGAATCTGCGTCACGGAGCCCCGACCCTCCACCCCACCCCAGCCCCCTGTGGATAAAGTCCAGCCCTGTGCAAAACCCCCAAAAAAGCGTCCAACGTGCTATGCCCTGACTCGCCAACGGGGCCGATCATGGAGTTGTGGTGCCGCCAGAAAGCCTCGAATCGGCTTCTTCTGCCCACCACAACTCCATGATCGACGCGACTGGGCGGGGCGCGACTGGGCGGGGCGCGACTGGGCGGGGCGCGACTGGGCGGGGCGCGACTGGGCGGGGCGGGGGTTAGTCGCAGCCGTAGCCGTCGTTGTCGCGGTCCAGGTCGTAGACGTCTTCGCCGATCACCTTGACTACTCCGCTGACGTAGGCCGGGCCGTTGCCGCGGCCGCCGGCGCAGTCGACGTCGCTGGCGATCGGGACGCAGGGGCGCGGGGCGGGCAGCTCACGCTGCTGAGCGCTCCTGTGTCCCCCATGGTGAGCCGTAGGCGGTGAGGAGGTCGAGGAACGGCACCGGGGGCAGCGCCTCCGGCCCGAGCACCCCCACGCCGGTCCACGCGCCAGTGGCGAGCAGTTCGAGCGCCACCACCGGGTTGACGGCGGTCTGCCAGACAACCGCCTGGTGGCCGTACTCGCTCATCGACCACTCGTTGTCGACCACGTGGTAGAGGTAGACCTCCCGGGGTTGGCCGTCCGGGCCCAGGCCACGGACCCAGGTGCCGGCGCAGGTCTTGCCGCGCATCCGCGCGCCGAGGGTGGCCGGGTCGGGCAGGCAGGCCGCCACCACGTCGCGCGGGGACACGTCGACCCCGCGTATCCGGACCGGGGAGACGCCGTCCAGGCCGAGCTTGTGCAGCGTCTTCAGGACGTCGATGAACTCCTCGCCGAGCCCGTACTTGAAGGTGACCCGGCGGGCCTTCACCCAGCGCGGGATGAGCAGCACCTCCTCGTGCTCCACGTTGACGCACTCGACCGGCCCGATCCCCTCCGGGAAGTCGAAGACCTCGGGCTCGCTGAACGGCTCGGTGGTGTACCAGCCGCGGTCGGCCTCCCAGATCACCGGCGGGTTGAGGCATTCCTCGATCGTGGTCCAGATGGAGAACGAGGGAGCGAAGTCGTAGCCGTCGACGGTGAGGTTCGCGCCGTCCCGCACGCCGATTTCGTCGATCTCGCTGAACAGCTCGTCGGCGGCGTACCGGGCGAACACATCGGACAGTCCCGGTTCGACGCCGATGCCGGCGAGCGCCAACCTACCGGCCGCCGACCAGGCGTCGGCCTGCGCGAACTGTTCGTCGCCGAGCCGCACGCCCGTGTCGGCGTGCGAGAGCGACATCGCCATGTCCAGGTAGTCCGCGCCGGCCGCGAACGCGCCGTCGAAGATGGGCATGACGAAGCGCGGGTCGACGGCGTTGAGCACGTGGGTGATCCGGTGTTCCCGGCACAGCGCGGTGATCGCGTCGGCCGAGGAGGCGTCGACCTGGGCGGCGACGAAACGGCCGCCGTGCGCGGCCACCGCGCGGGCCGCGCGCTGCGGGTCGTGGTCGGCCACGACCATCGTCTCGAAGAAGGCCCGTCGGGCGGCGATGGCTACGGCGGCGGAGCCGACGCCACCGGCGCCGACGAGCAGGACACGCATCAGGAATCAAACCCCAAACCAAGACGATCGAGAGTACGGAGCCACAGGTCACGCCGGCCCCCACGCGCATCGGCACGGGCCATCGACCGGCGGGTGAGATTGATGCCGACCGCGCGGACGGGTTCCGGCGGGAACGGCAGGGGCTTGCGGCGGACGAGGTCGAGCCGGGTCAGCGGGGTGTTTCCGCCGGCCAGCAGGTCGAGGAGGACCCGGGCGGAGAAGCGGGTCGCGCCGACGCCGAGACCGGTGTACCCGGCCGCGTACGCCAGCCGACCGCCGAAGGCGGTGCCGTAGAACGGGCAGAACCGGGTGCAGGTGTCGATGACACCGCCCCAGCGGTGGCTGAAGCGCACGTCCGCGAGCTGCGGGAACGTGGTGAAGAAGTGCTGCGCGAGGGTGGTGAAGGTGGCTGGGCGCTGTTCCAGCTTCGGGGCGACCCGGTTGCCGTAGTGGTAGACGGCGTCGTAGCCGCCGAAGAGGATCCGCCCGTCGCGGGTGATCCGGTAGTAGTGGAACTGGTTGCCGGTGTCGGCGAGCCCCTGCCGGTTGCGCCAGCCGATCGCGTCGCGCTGCGCCGGGCTGAGCGGTTCGGTCATCAGCACGTGGTCGTAGACGGGCACCACGTACGCGCGCAGCCGGCGCAGCAGCGGCGGGAACGCGTTGGTGGCGAGCACGACCCGTCGGGCGCGGACCACGCCGGGGCGGCCCGGGGCGGCTACGGCAGAGCCGGCCAGGCCGGCGGGTGCGGCAGAGCGGGCCAGGCCGGCAGGTGCGGCAGTGCGGGCCAGGCCGGCAGGTGCGGCAGAGCGGGCCAGGTCGGCGGGATCGCTGCCGAGGGTGTCCGCCCGTAACGCGACGCCGTCGGCGCGCAGCCCGGTGACCCGGGTGTGCTCGTGCACGCGTACGCCCAGGGCGAGGCAGGCGCGGCGCAGTCCCCAGGCCAGCTTCGCCGGGTCCACCATGGCGACCCGGTCGGCGTCAACCATCCCGCCCAGGTAGGTCGGCGAGTTGACCTCGGCGCGGACCTCGGCGGCGTCGAGCAACCGCACCCGGTGGCCGTACCGGCGGGCCAGCTCCGCGTCGGCGACCAGCCCGTCGAGCTGGTACGGCTCGACGGCGACGGCCAGCTCACCGGTGCGCTCGAAGTCGCAGTCGATGTCGAACTCGGCGACGGTGGCGGCGATCGCGTCCAGGTTCTCCCGGCCCAGGCGTTCCAGCTCGCCGACCTCGTCGGGGAACCGGTCGACGCCGTTGGCGAGACCATGGGTGAGCGAGGCGGCGCAGAACCCGCCGTTGCGCCCGGAGGCGGCCCACCCGCAGGTGCCCGCGTCGACGAGCAGCACGTCCCGCTCCGGGTCGGCGCGTTTGGCCTCCAGGGCGGCCCAGAGCCCGCCGTACCCGCCGCCGATGACGAGCAGGTCGGCGGTCTGCGCGCCGGTGAGCGGCGGCAGCGGGTCGGGGCGCTCCCTGCGGTCGAGCCAGTACGGCACGGGTGCCGCGTCGGCCAGCGCCCGTCCGGCGTGCGCGGGCGTCATGACGGCCGCCGCGCCTGCGGTGTCGGAACGGCCAGCAGGTTGGCGCGGCGCTCCCGCCGCCCGCGCAGCGAGCTGAGCCCCACCAGCAGCAACGCGATCGCGAACATCGCGGTGCCGATGACGTTGACCTGCGGCGGGATGCCCCGCTGGGCGGCGCCCCAGACGTACATGGGGAACGTGACCGTCGTGCCGGCGTTGAAGTTGGTGATGATGAAGTCGTCGAAGCTCAACGAGAAGGCGAGCAGCGCGGCGGCCACGATGCCGGGCAGCACCAGCGGCAGGGTGATCCGCCGGAAGGTCTGCCACTCGTTGGCGTAGAGGTCCATGGCGGCCTCCTCCAGCCGCCGGTCCATCCCGGCGAGCCGCGCCTTCACGGTGACCACCACGAACGACACGCAGAACATGACGTGCGCGATGACGATGGTCCAGAAGCCCTGCGGCACCCCGGCCGAGACGAACAGGGCCAGCAGCGACGTGCCCATCACCAGCTCGGGGGTCGCCATCGGCAGGAAGATCAGCACGTTGACGCCGGCCCGACCCCGGAAGCGGTGCCGGACCAGCGCGAACGCCATCAGCGTGCCGAGTACGGTGGCCACGACCGTGGCGATGAAGCCGATCTGCACGCTGCGGACGACCGCGTCGCACATGTCCGAGGTGGCGCAGGGCTGCCGCCAGTTGTCGAGGGTGAACTCGTTGAAGTCGTACGACAGGCGGCTCGACGGGCGGTTGAACGACAGCCCGGCCACCACCAGGATCGGCAGCGACAGGTAGCCGAGCACCAGCAGCGCCACGATCATCACCCAGCGGTCCGCCAGCCAGCGCGAGATCCTCACAGCACCTCCTCCGTGCCAGCCCGCCGCAGGTAGCCGAAGACCACCGCGAGGATCGCCGCCATCAGCAGGAACGACAGCGCGGCGCCCTGCGGGTAGTCCAGCCGGACCAGGAACGCCGAGTCGATGACGTTGCCGACCATGTACTCGTTGGGGGTGCCGAGCAGTTCGGCGTTGATGTAGTCGCCGCTGGCCGGGATGAAGAACAGCAGCGTGCCGGCGACCAGGCCGGGCATCGACAGCGGCAGGGTCACCCGGCGGAATGCCTGCGCCGGGCTCGCGTACAGGTCGGCGGCCGCCTCCAGCAGCCGCCCGTCGAGCCGCTCCAGGCTCGCGTACAGCGGCAGCACGAGAAACGGCAGGAAGTTGTACGTCAGGCCGAGCACCACCGCGAACGGCGTGGCCAACAGTCGGCCGTCGGGGGCGAGCAGGTGCACGTCGCGCAGCAGCCCGACGAGCGCGCCGTTGTCCGACAGGATCGTCTTCCAGGCCAACGTACGGACCAGGAAGCTGGTGAACATCGGCGCGACGACGCACACCAGCAGCAGGTTCTTCCACCGGCCCGCCTTCTGCGCGATGGCGTACGCCAACGGGTAGCCCAGCAGCAGCGCCACCACCAGGGCCAGCCCGGCGTAGCCGAACGAGCGCAGAAGCTGCGGCCAGTACGCCTGCACCACGTCCGGGTAGTTGCCGAACGCCCAGGTCATCGCGTACCCGGTGGAGAGCGAGCCGCCGGGGTCGTACAGGCTCGCGGCGGCGAGCTGCAGCAGCGGCACACCGAAGAAGACGAGCAGCCAGGCCGCGCCGGGCAACAGCAGCAGGTACGGCAGGAGGCGGTACCGCCCGGACCGGGCTGCCGGTGCCGTGGGCGGCGGCTGACCCGCCTTGGTGGGCGCCAGGAGGGTCACGAGGACGCACCCACCGGCTCGTCGAGCACCGGGGACGTCCGGTCGGTGTCGGCGGCGTCGCGCGGCAGCAGGAACGCGTGGCGTGGATCCCAGTACGCCACGGCCTCGCCGCCGACCGGGACCTGGGTCGTCGCACCGCTGTTGGCGGCGAAGACCGACAACTCGGTGCCCCAGCCGGTGCGCAGCAGGTACTGCGTGCTGACGCCCACGTAGGAGGCGTCGGTGACCACACCGGTGACCAGTTGGTGTCCTTGGGGGACCTGGTCGGCGGAGCCGACCAGTTGCAGCTTCTCCGGGCGTACCCCCAGGTGGACCGGACCCCGGTCGGCGCGTGAGCGGCCGGCGGGCACGGTGAAGCGCGAACCGTGCGCCGTCACCGCGACCTCGCCGCCGCTGGTGCCGGCGGCCTCGCCGGCGAGGAGGTTGGACTGGCCGAGGAAGTTCGCCACGAACGCGGTGGCCGGGAACTCGTAGATGTCCGCCGGGGCGCCCTGCTGCTCGATGCGGCCGGCGTTCATCACCGCGACGGTGTCGGCCATGGTCATGGCCTCCTCCTGGTCGTGGGTGACGTGCACGAAGGTGATGCCCACCTCGGTCTGGATGCGCTTCAGCTCGATCTGCATCTGCCGGCGCAGCTTCAGGTCGAGCGCGCCCAGCGGCTCGTCGAGCAGCAGCACCTGCGGCTTGTTGATCAGCGCGCGGGCCAGCGCGACCCGCTGCTGCTGGCCGCCGGAGAGCTGGGCCGGGCGGCGCGGGCCGAAGCCGTCGAGCTGCACCAGCGACAGCATCCGCCGCACCTCGTCGTCGACCGAGCGGATGCCGCGTCGGCGCAGCCCGAAGGCCACGTTCTCGAAGATGGTGAGGTGCGGAAAGAGCGCGTAGCTCTGAAAGACCGTGTTGACCGGCCGCTTGTACGGCCGCAGCCGGGCGATGTCGGTGTCGCCGAGCAGCACCTGACCGCTGGTCGGCTCCTCCAGCCCGGCGATCATCCGAAGGGTGGTGGTCTTGCCGCAGCCGGACGCGCCGAGCAGCGCGAAGAACGAGCCCTGCGGAATCGTCAGGCTGAGGTCGTCGACGGCGGTGAAGATGCCGAACCGCTTGGTGAGGTCGGCCAGGCGCAGATCGCCGGCGGGTGTCTCGCGCGTCATCGGAGTCACGCCCCGATGACCTGTTGGAACTTGCCCTCGTACTCCTTCTCCTGCTTCTCGTCCAGGGCCATGAAGACCTTGGACTTCGCCAGCAGCGCGTCGTCCGGGAAGATCAGCGGGTTGGCGGCCAGATCCGGGTCGATCTTCTCCATCTCGGCCTGGGCGCCCTTGACCGGGCAGATGTAGTTGACGTACGCGGCGAGCTTCGCGGCGACGGCCGGCTCGTAGTAGTAGTTGATCAGCGCCTCGGCGTTGCCCCGGTGGGCGGCCTTGTTCGGCACCATCATGTTGTCGCTGTAGAGCATCACCCCGGAGTCGGGCGCGACGAACTGCACCTTTTCGTTCTCACTGGCGAGCTGGATGACGTCCCCGGACCAGCCGATACACGCGGCGATGTCGCCCTTGGCCAGGTCGGGCGCGTAGTCGTTGCCGGTGAACTTGCGGATCTGCCCGGAGTCGACGGCCTTCTTGAGCTTGTTGAGCGCGTCGTCGAACTGGGCCGCCGTGAAGTTGGACGGGTCGTGACCGTTGGAGCCGAGCAGCAGACCCATCGTGTCGCGCATCTCGCTCAGCGCCGTCACCTTGCCCTTGAGGTCGGGGCGGGTCAGCAGCTCGTCGACGGTCCGCAGCTCCTTGGTGACGCTGCCGTTGTACGCCAGCCCGGCCAGGCCGGACTGCCACGGGATCGAGATCCGGTTCTCGGTGTCGAAGGGGCGCTTGAGCAGCGACGGCAGCAGGTTCGCCGCCACGTTCGGGATCTTCGCCGGGTCGAGCTTCTGGATCCAGCCGAGCCGGATCATCCGGGCCGCCATCCAGTCGGTCAGCACGATGATGTCGCGGTCGGTGCTCTGACAGGCGGCCAACTGGTTCTGCACCTTGCCGAAGAACTCGTTGTTGTCGTTGATGTCCTCGGTGTAGGTCACCTGGATGCCGGTCTTCGTGATGAACTCGTCCAGGCTCGGCCGCTTGGACTCGTCCTTCTCGTCGACGTCCATGTACTGCGGCCAGTTGGAGAAGGCGAGCTTCTTCTCCGTAGCGGACAGGTCCTCGCTGACGCAGCCGGCCTCGGTCTGCTGGGCGCCCTTGGTGCCACAGCCGGCGAGGCTGCCGCCCGCGGCGAGGAGAGCGGCCGAACCGAGGGTGCCGGTGAGCAGTCCACGCCGGGAGAGGGGCCGGAGGGGAGTACGCATGACGACTCCTAGGGGGTCATCGTCGGCGGCGGGACGGGGGAGGCACGCCGGCGGGAATGTCGGGAGGGTCGAGTGCCAGGGAGCACTGATCCTGACATGAGGAAACCTCCCTTACAAGGGATTCCGTTGCGGGATTAGCAGTTGACGACGAAATACGCCAGACTGCGCGGGGACACACGCTCGACATCACGATTCGGGACATGGGGAGCGCACGATGACGAACCGGCAGCACGAGAGCGGCGGCGGCGGTCGCCGTGTCGCTGTGCGTGAAGGTGCCAACCACGCTCTGCTGGACGACGTGGCCAAGCAGATCATCGAGCAGCTTCAGGAGGACGGCCGCCGGCCGTACGCCACCATCGGCAAGGCGGTCGGCCTGTCCGAGGCGGCGGTCCGCCAGCGGGTACAGCGACTGCTCGACTCCGGCGTCATGCAGATCGTCGCCGTGACCGATCCCCTCCAGCTCGGCTTCCCCCGCCAGGCGATGATCGGGCTGCGTACCGACGGCGACCTGGAGGCGGTCGCCGACCGGCTCGCCGAACTGGACGAGGTCGACTACGTCGTCATCACCGCCGGGTCGTTCGACCTGCTCACCGAGGTCGTCTGCCGCAACGACGACCACCTGCTGGAGATCCTGCAACGGCTACGCGCGGTGCCCGGGGTGCTCTCCACCGAGGCGTTCGTCTACCTCAAGCTCCGCAAACAGACCTACACCTGGGGTACGGCCTGACGACTCTCGGTTGATCGACCCGGGTTGCAGGAAGTCGGGGTGTCCGCGCCGCTCTGATGGCCCCGGCTTCCGGGAACCCGAGTGCCCTGATCCGACCCCGCGCGTCGATGCGGAATCCGTTGCCCAGACTGCCGTCACTCGCTGATTCCGTCGCACTCGGGCATCTAGGCCACTGATAACACTTGCCGAAGGGCACCGGACTGTGCGATAACCGTGGACAGAGCGGCCGGCTTCACCCCTTGACCGGCCCGACGATCGATGGGGCTGACATGGCCGACGCCACCGACCACCTCTGGATGCACTTCACCCGGATGGCGAGCTACTCCGCCGGCGAGGTGCCGACCATCGTGCGCGGCGAGGGCGCGTACATCTGGGACGCGCAGGGTCGCCGCTACCTCGACGGGCTCGCCGGACTGTTCGTCGTCAACGCCGGTCACGGCCGCACCGAGCTGGCCGAGGCCGCCGCCAAGCAGGCCGGTGAGCTGGCGTACTTCCCGCTCTGGTCGTACGCCCATCCGACGGCCGTCGAGCTGGCCGAGAAGATCGCCTCGCTCACCCCGGGCGACCTGAACCGGGTCTTCTTCACCACCGGCGGCTCCGAGGCCGTCGAGGCGGCGTGGAAGCTGGCCAGGGCGTACTTCAAGCGCACCGGCCAGCCCAACAAGTACAAGGTTGTCAGCCGCTACATCGCCTACCACGGCACCTCGATGGGCGCGCTGTCGATCACCGGTCTGCCGGGCATCAAGAGCGACTTCGAGCCGCTGGTGCCGGGCGGGATCAAGGTGCCGAACACCAACTTCTACCGGGCCCCGGAGCACGGCGACGATCCCGAGGCGTTCGGCCGTTGGGCCGCCGACGAGATCGGCCGGGCCATCGAGCGCGAGGGGCCGGACACCGTCGCCGCCGTCTTCCTGGAGCCGGTGCAGAACTCCGGCGGCTGCTTCCCGCCCCCTCCCGGCTACTTCGAGCGGGTCCGGGAGATCTGCGATGCGTACGACGTGCTGCTCGTCTCCGACGAGGTGATCTGCTCGTGGGGTCGGCTCGGCGAGTACTTCGGGGCGGTCCGCTACGGCTACCAGCCGGACATCATCACCACCGCCAAGGGCATCACCTCCGGGTACGCCCCGCTCGGCGCGATGATCGCCAGCGACCGGCTCATGGAACCGTTCCTGACCGAGACCGGCATGTTCGCCCACGGGGTGACCTTCGGCGGGCACCCGGTGTCCTGCGCGGTGGCGCTGGCCAACCTCGAGGTGTTCGCCCGCGAGGACCTCGTCGGGCACGTACGCGCCAACGAGGACGCGTTCCGCGCCACCCTGGAGAAGCTGCACGACCTGCCGATCGTCGGCGACGTCCGGGGCGACGGCTACTTCTACGGCATCGAGCTGGTCAAGGACAAGACCACCCGGGAGACCTTCGACGAAGCCGAGTCGGAGCGGCTGCTGCGCGGCTTCCTGTCCACCGCGCTGTTCCAGGCAGGCCTCTACTGCCGGGCCGACGACCGGGGTGACCCGGTCATCCAGCTCGCCCCGCCGCTGATCGCCGAGCAGCGACACTTCGACGAGATCGAGCAGATCCTCCGCACGGTGCTGACCGAGGCGTGGACACGGCTCTGACCGTGCGCTACCAGGAGCTGTCGTACTGGCTGTCCAGCCTGGACGAGCCGCTGACGCCTCGGCCCCCGTTGCCCGGCGACGCGGACGCCGACGTGGCGATCGTGGGCGGCGGCTACACCGGGCTGTGGACGGCGTACCACCTGGCTCGGGCCGACCCGACGCTGCGGGTCGTCGTCCTGGAGAAGGAGATCGCGGGGTACGGGGCGTCCGGGCGCAACGGCGGCTGGTGCTCCGCGCTCCTGCCCACGTCGCTGACCGGGTTGGCCCGCCGGCACGGCCGCGACGCCGCGGTCGCCATGCAGCGGGCGCTGCATGACACCGTCCGCGCGGTGGGCCGGGTGGTCGCGGCCGAGGGCATCGACTGCGACTGGGCGGACGGCGGCACCGTCACGCTCGCCCGGACCGGTCCGCAGCTCGTCCGGGCCCGGGCCGCCGTGGACGAGGCCCGCGCGTTCGGCTTCGGCGACGACCACCTGACGCTCCTCGGCCCCGGCGAGGCCGCCGCCCGTTGCGCCGCCGAGGGGGTACGCGGTGGGACGTACACCCCGCACTGCGCGACCGTGCACCCGGCGAAGCTGGTGCGTGGTCTCGCGCGGGCGGTGGAACGCCTCGGGGTGAGGATCCACGAGCGGACCACGGTGACCGCGATCCGGGCCGGTGCGGCGGTCGCCGAGGCGGGCAGCGTGCGGGCGTCGGTGGTGGTCCGGGCCACCGAGGGGTACACGCCCATGCTGCCTGGCCTGCGTCGCACGGTGGCACCGGTGTACTCGCTGATGGTGGCCACCGAGCCGCTGCCGGAGCACGCCTGGGAACGGATCGGCCTGGCGGAGCGGGAAACGTTCTCCGACCACCGGCACGTGATCATCTACGGCCAGCGGACGGCCGACGGGCGGTTGGCCTTCGGCGGGCGCGGAGCGCCGTACCATTTCGGGTCCCGGATCTCTCCCGGCCACGACCGGGAGCCACGGGTCTTCGCGGCGCTGCGGCGGACCCTGGGCGAGCTGTTCCCGGTGCTCGGGCCGGACGTTCCGGTGGCGTACACCTGGGGTGGACCGCTCGGGGTGGCCCGGGACTGGACCGCCTCGGTCGGGTTCGACCGGGCCAACGGGCTGGCCTGGGCGGGGGGCTACGTCGGGGACGGCGTGGGTGCCAGCAACCTCGCCGGCCGCACCCTGGCCGACCTGATCCGCGGCGAGCGCACCGAGCTGACCAGCCTGCCCTGGGTAGGCCACCGCTCCCCGAACTGGGAACCGGAACCCCTGCGCTGGCTGGCGATGAACGCGGCCCTGCGCCTCATGACCAGCGCCGACGCCAAGGAAACCCGAACCGACCGCCCCTGCCGAAGCGCCAAAACCCTCGCCCGCCTCCTGGGCCAGTAACCGCTGCGGCTCAATGGTTGGGGGGGATTACCCGGAGGTGGCCTCGGCGGCCGGTCTGGTGGGGGTTTTCCGGGCGGGGCTGGTCGGGCTCCGGGGGGCGGGGCGCCGGGCGGGCCGCCTCCCGGACCGCCTCGGCCAGCGCGACCAGGTCGTCCGTGGTGGGCGGGGGCGGCTCGAACTCACCCTCGTGCCGGACCACGTCCCAGCCGCGCGGCGCGGTGAGGCTGCGGGCGTGCTGCTCACACAGGTCGTACGTGTGTGGCTCGGCGAACGCCGCCAACGGGCCGACCACGGCGGTGGACTCGTTGTAGACATAGGTCAATGTGGCGACCGCTTGCCGGGGGCAGCCGTTACGGGAGCAGCGCCGTGGTGACCTCACGTGCGGCAGGGTATCCCCATTACCGGGTCCGGCGCACCGGTTCGCGTTGCGACACGCCCGTCGCGGTGATCACAATTCGCGGTTCGGGTCGCGCCGCGCCACGCTGGCGGCGGTGCCGCTGGCCGACCCGGCACGGGGGCTACCCTTTGCCTCATGACGAGCCCGGAACACCGCCGCCCCGGCCCCGGCCGGCGTGCGCACCGCGACCGGCACGGGCGTGGCCTGCGCGGGCGCCTGGTGCCGGCGACGGTGCCGCTGGCGCGGACCAAGGCGGAGGTCTTCGACGACCTGGTGTTGGACACCGTCGAGACGTTGGAGCGACGCTTCGCCAAGGAGTTGGCCGGCGTCGAGTTCGCGGTCGAGGACGTCCCGCCGGACCTGAACGTCTACGACTCGGATGTGCTGGAGGACGGCGAGGTGCCGCTGGCCCGGCTGCTGCCGGGTCGCCCCGGCCGCCAGGAGGTGCCGCCCCGGATCGTGCTGTACCGCCGACCCCTGGAGTTCCGGGCGATGGACCGCGAAGATCTCGCCGACCTCGTCCATGACGTGATCATCGAGCAGGTGGCGAACCTGCTCGGGGTCGACCCCGACGAGCTGGCCTGAGCCGGGCGGCCCCCACCGCCTCGACTCCGCACCACCCCCGACGCCGTACCGATCAGGCGGCGCGCCGCTTCAACTTGCGCCGTTCCCGCTCCGAGAGCCCACCCCAGATACCGAACCGCTCGTCGTGGCCGAGAGCGTATTCGAGGCATTCGGTCTTGACCTCGCAGCGCGAGCAGATTCGCTTCGCCTCGCGGGTCGAGCCGCCCTTCTCGGGAAAGAACGCCTCGGGGTCGGTCTGCGAGCACAAGGCCCGCTCCTGCCACTCCGGCGCGTTTCCGAGCAGGTCGGCCACCTCAAGCTGGCCGTCCATCAAATGCCTCCTTGTCGCGCACCGGCGTCATCGCCGCTGCAACCCCCCACGCGAAAGGCGTGCGTGTCCGTCCGGTCCCGTTTTGTTGCGTTCCGTGCGAACAACCCCATTCAAATTACACGCGTGTAATGCGTGCGCCGTCAAGCCAAACTTGATAATGGAGTCGCCCTCCCGACAACCCTGGCCGGCCACCAGGACCGTCCAGCCTCGCAACCTGCCCTATCGATTCAGACCCCGGCCGAGTAACGCCCTCTCCGGCGAGTTGCCCGACTTTTCTGCCGTGGCGCTCCCCCGGACGGCCCGCCGACCGTGG
The DNA here is from genome assembly GCF_040656575.1 of Micromonospora sp. NPDC049801. NCBI lineage: Bacteria > Bacillati > Actinomycetota > Actinomycetes > Micromonosporales > Micromonosporaceae > Micromonospora > Micromonospora sp. NPDC049801. The sequence continues at coordinate 36,506 of NZ_JBFAMS010000013.1, forward strand.
AGCACGGGTACCCCCTCCGCAAAGCTGATCTTGGTGGGGGACAGGTTAACGCGGCGCGACGCAGACCGCCCGTCCAGCCGTGGACAGCGTTCGCACCCCGCCCACAATGTGGACGGGGTGCGAGGGGAAACAGGGTCCGTCGAGGTCAGCCGGTAGCCCCAAAACCGCTGCTCGGCCAGGCGAACTCGGCTATTGCTCCACCATGGACAGAAACCGTCCCCGCTGACGTGTTTTCATCCCACCAGACGGTATACATGCCCTCGGGCAGATCGGGGTAGACCGCACTGTGGAACGAGCCGTCCCGGACCCGGCGCTCCCGGACCGCCGAGTGGACCCGCCGATCGTCACCGCGGCTGATCTCGATCTCCCGGCCGTGCAGATCCCGACCGGTGTAGATGATCAGGGCGCCGGTGTCGCCGCCCAGGTCGAGGACGACACTCCCCGTCTCCGACGGACCGTACGTGTGTTCGTGCATCGCCACTCCCCCGCCCGACGTCAGGACGACGCCGGCGGGTTGTTGAACCCGTCGTACGGCGTACCCAGGTAGGGGAAGTTCGCCAGGAACGGCGCCGTCACGTCGGCGGCGCTGAGCGCCGGGGTGACCGCGCCGGCCGCCGCGTCCGGGCGGAACGTCTTGTCCACCAACGGTACGGTCACCCCGGCGATCGCCCGCAGCGCGATGCTGACCACGTCGTCACCGACCCGCCGCCCGTTCGGGAAGCCGGCCAGGTCGCCGCCGAGCACCCCGAACCGGTCCGGCCGCCGGTTCGGCGCGATGGCCGTGTTCAACCGCAGCATGTCGGCCTGCACCTCGCCGGTGGCGTTCGTGAAGCCGTCGATCAGACCAGCGGGTACGCCGGTGAGCAGGATCGCCACCAGGTCGGCCCGCGCCTTCTTGGACTTGTTGAGCTTGTCCAGGTTGGGGAAGACGTCCGGGTAGAGGGCCGGCAGCAGGGCGGCCAACTCGGGCTGCTCGACGAAGCGGGCGAACCGCTTGTCCTCCGACGGTGGCAGCGAGTTCCACAGGTCCTTCTTGGACATCGGCACGATGACCTCGTTGAACAGCGGATTGCCCAGCCGGGAGACCTGGGTGAACGGACCGGTGGAGGTGTCCGCCCCACCCCGGTCGCCGAGCACCCGGACCTGCCGGCGCGACGCGGACGTCCACACCCCCAGCACCGACGCGGCGTCCGCCGGACCGTACCGGTTGGCGCGACGACGTACCTGCTTCAGCGGCACCTGCAGGGCGATGCTGTGCACGTTCATCCGGTCGGTGGCGTTGACCGGCTCCCCCTCGGCCTTGAAGATCTTCTTGCCGGCCACGTGCAACTGCTGGAACGGCCGCAGCGTACCGAGATCGAAGATCGCTCCCAGGTCGACGAAGAAGCCGTCCGCGCGTTGCCCGGCGAAAACCCGCTCCCCCGTCGACAGGGTGTACGTGGCCTGGCGTACGAGGTCGGCGTACTTCGGCGTGGACAGCGGTCCGACGTTGCACGGCGGGCAGGGGAGCTTGTGCGCGAGCCGGTGCTCCTTGCCGTCGGTGATCCGGGTCAGGCTGTAGAACTGCCGGCGGTTCCAGTTCTTGCTGTCGAGCGACTCGATCGGCCCGGTGTTGTAGAGGAAGCTGTTCGGGTTGGTGATCTCGGTCGTGAACTCGAACCGGTAGGTGACGTCGGGATGACCGTCACCGTTGTTGTCGATGTGGATCTCGTAACGCACGTCGTCGCCGAACTCGAAGAAGTTCGGCCCCCCGGACGGAAGCTGCAACGGCACGTAGTTGGCGATCAGCGTGACCGTGTCGGGCTTGTCGGGGCTCACGAACGCGTAAAGGTCGGAGCTGTCGGCGACCGGATCCTTGGCTATCTCCGGGGCCTCGCGGTGGGAAGACATGGCGGACCAACCTCACTGGGCGGGGACTGTTGGCGGACGGGGCGCTGGTCAGCGCCGGGCGAAGGCGCTGGTCAGCGCTTGGCGGCGCGGCGCAGCCGGTCCGCGAGGCCGCGGTCGCGTACCTCGATCCGGGACTCACCGACGAAGACGTCCATCGTTCCCGACGCGGCGTCGCGCAGGTGCACGACGATCGGCTCGTCGGCCCGACCCGCCGCGCCCGGCGCGTTCTGGGCGGCCGACAGGCCCGGCACGGTGAGCGCGGCGGCGCCGAGGGTGGCGCTGGCCGCGGCGGTCAACGTCTGCCGGCGGGTCAGTCGCGGCCAGGGCCGCTTCCGCTGATCAGTGGTCATGGGGAACCTTTCCGGCGGCGGCGCGCACGCGCCCGCGGTGACGGGTCCGGTGCCGCCGACCGACGTCGCCGGGCCCCTGGGGGAACACCGGCGGCGGCCCTCGCCGCGACCGCCGCCGGCACCGCTTGGTACGGCCGACGGCGGGAAAAGGTTCGACCTCAGCGCCGAGCGTGACCGTATGCGGTCGTCCGCTTGCGCGCCGGCCGCCCGGCCGCCGTCGCGATGGCCCGCAACTGCTCCTCGGTACGCGCCGAACCGTTGCCGGACCCCGCCATCCGGGAGATGGTCTCCTCCATGAGCGTGCCGCCCAGGTCGTTGCAGCCGCCCTGGAGCATCGCCACCGTGCCCTCGTCGCCGAGCTTCACCCAGGAGCACTGGATGTTGTCGATCCGGCCGTGCAGCAGCAGCCGGGACATCGCGTGCACCACCCGGTTCTCCCGCCAGGTCGGTCCGGGACGGGCGATGCCGGCCAGGTAGATCGGCGCGTTGGTGTGCACGAACGGTAGCGCCACGAACTCGGTGAACCCACCGGTACGGTCCTGCACGCCGGCCAGCACCCTAAAGTGCGCCAGCCACTGCCCCGGGTGGTCGACGTGGCCGTACATCATCGTGGAGCTGGACCGGATGCCCAGCTCGTGGGCCGTGCTGACCACGTCGACCCAGGCGGCGGCCGGCAGTTTGCCCTTGGTGAGCACCCAGCGCACGTCGTCGTCGAGGATCTCCGCGGCGGTGCCCGGGATGGTGTCCAGCCCGGCCTCGCGGAGCTGGGTCAGCCACTCGCGGACCGGCACGCCCGCCTTGGCGGCGGCGGTGACGATCTCCATCGGGGAGAAGGCGTGCACGTGCATCTCGGGCACCCGGGCCTTGATGGCGCGGACGATGTCGGCGTACCCGGTGACCGGCATCTTCGGGTCGATTCCGCCCTGGAGGCAGACCTCGCTGGCACCGGCCGCCCATGCCTCCTCGGCCCGGTCGGCGACCTGGTCGACGGAGAGCCGGTAGGCGTCGGCGTCCCGCTCACGCTGCGCGAACGCGCAGAACCGGCAGCCCACGTAGCAGACGTTGCTGAAGTTGATGTTGCGGTTGACCACGTAGGTCACGTCGTCGCCGACCGCGTCCCGGCGCACGTCGTCGGCGAGCCGGCACAGCTCGTCCAGCGCCGGCCCGTCCGCCGTGAACAGCGCCAACGCCGCGTCGGTGTGGGCCGGGTCGAGCAGCGCCGCCGGGTCGTCGGCCGCGAGCCGCAACCCGGCCGTAAGGTCACGGTCCGCGCCACTGCCGGCCGTCATCGGGGGTACGGCGACCCGTTGCGCTGCCGCCTCCGGGGTCACCTTGCCGGCGACCTCGGCCCAGTCGCCGTAGACGCTGTCGAAGTCACCGCGCCGGTCGTCAGTGCGGCCGGTGGTGTCGATGGTGGCGTGCAGATCGGTCCGCCCGCCGAACACCTCCTCCGGCTCCTGCCAGGGCCGGCCCTGCGGGAGGGCCGACTCGACCGCCATGCCGGTCGCCGGGTCGGCGAGGGCGGACACGTGCGGCAGCAGCCTCGGGTCGAGCCACGGGTCACCCGCCCGCACGTACTCGGGGTAGATCGTCAACCGCTCCCGCAGCGTGAACCCGGCCAACTCGGTGTGCCGGGCCAGCTCCTCGATCTGCGGCCACGGGCGCTCCGGATTCACGTGGTCCGGGGTGAGCGGCGAGACGCCGCCCCAGTCGTCGATACCGGCCCGCAGCAACAGGTCGTACTCGCCGGCGATGAGGTTCGGCGGGGCCTGGATGCGGGCCTTCGGGCCGAGCAGCAGCCGGGCCACGGCCACCGTGGCGGCCAGGTCGTGCAGCTCCGCGTCGGGCATCCCCCGCATCGCCGTGTCCGGCTTGGCGCGGAAGTTCTGCACGATCACCTCCTGGAGGTGGCCGTACTCGCGGTGGGCGCGACGGATCGCGAACAGCGCGTCCACCCGCTCGGCCGGCGTCTCGCCGATGCCGATGAGCAGCCCGGTGGTGAACGGCACCCCGACCCGCCCGGCGTCGTCGAGCACCCGCAGCCGGACCGCCGGCTCCTTGTCGGGTGAGCCGTAGTGCGGGCCGCCCGGCTCGGACCACAGGCGGGTCGCGGTGGTCTCCAACATCATGCCCATGCTCGGCGCGACCGGCTTGAGCCGTTGCAGCTCCGACCAGGACAGCACCCCCGGGTTGAGGTGCGGCAACAGGCCCGTCTCCTCCAGCACGGCCACCGCGCAGGCGCGCAGGTAGTCCAGGGTGGAGTCGTAGCCGCGCTCGTCCAGCCACGTACGGGCCGCCGGCCACCGCTCCTCCGGCCGGTCACCGAGAGTGAACAGGGCCTCCTTGCAGCCCTGCGCGGCGCCCTCGCGGGCGATGGCCAGCACCTCGTCGCGGTCCAGGAACGGCGCCGGCAGGCGGTGCGGCACAGTGGCGAAGGTGCAGTAGTGGCAGCGGTCCCGACAGAGCCGGGTCAGCGGGATGAAGACCTTCTTCGAGTACGTGACGACACCCGGCCGCCCCGCCTCCCGCAGCCCGGCGTCGCGGATCTGACCGGCCACCCGGAGCAGCTCGTCCAGCGCCTCACCACGGGCGGCGAGCAGCGCGGTCGCCTCGTCAAGGTCCAGCGCCCGGCCGGCGGCGGCCCGACCCAGGGCCCGCCGCACGCTCGCCTCGCTGGGGCCGGATTGGGTGCGATCAACCATCCGCTCACCCTATGCGCCCCAAACCCCCACCCAACCCACCCCCGCCCCGACAGCCCGCGACCCCGGCCCTCGCCGATCTTGCAGTTGCTGTGGCGACACGAGGGGCATCGCACTCATAACGACAACAGAAAGTGCAAGATCGGCACCCGCTCGCCGATCTTGCACTTTCTGTGGTGGCACCTGGGGTATTTCACGCGAACCGACAACCGAAAGTGCAAGATCGGCGCGAGGTTGGCGGTGTGCAGGTCAGCGCGGGCCTTCGGGGTTGATGTGCTGGGTGCGGTCGTTGTCCTCGTTCGCGGGACGCGGGATCGCCTGGGTCGGGTCGGCAGGGCTCGGCTCGGCCGACTGACGCGGGATCGCCTGGGTCGGGTCGGCCGACGGCGGCTGCCCGAACGGTGGCGCGGGCTGCGCGAACTGCGGTCCCGGGTTGCCCGGCGGGGCGGACTGCGGGCTGGTGTGGGCCGGCGGCGCGGACTGCGGGCCCGGGTTGGCCGGCGACGCGGACTGCGGGAACGGCGGTGCTGACTGCGGGTGCGGCGGCGCGGACTGGGGGAACGGCGGCGCGGACTGCGGGGCCTGGAACGGCGGCGACGGCTGGCCGTACTGGCCCGGGAACTGCGCCGGCGGGTAGCCGCCCGGCTGACCCGCCTGCGGGTAGCCGCCCGGCTGGCCGGGGGCGGCCCAACCGGCCTGCGGCTGACCACCGGGCTGACCGGGGGCCGGCCAACCACCGGGCTGCTGCGGCCAGCCCTGCGGCGGCTGCCCGTAGACGCCCTGCTGCGGCTTGGGCTTGGGCACGTAGTAGAACGCCCGCCAGATCGTGAACACCACCCAGGCGGCCACCGCGAAGATCACCAGCCAGGCGAAGCGGGTCAGCACGCCGAGCAGCGCGTCGAGGATCTCCGCCTCGGCGAGCCGGCCGACCGTCCAGATCAGCATGGTGAGCGTGCCGAACAGCGCGCTGACCGCGTACTCGCCGAGCGCCACCTGCGTGATGAGCTTCGCCTTCGGCAGCACCGGCGCGACGTGGGTCGCCAGCAGCACGGCCAGCAACGGCAGGACCACCGCCTCCACCCCGATGAACGAGAAGAAGGAACTGCCCGCCCGACCGGTGAAGTCGGTGTAGTCGGCCGGAATGAGCAACCGGAGCAGCCCCACGAAAAGGAACACGGCGTTCGCGCCGAGCAGGGCGAGCGCACCCAGTTCGCGCAGTGGCTTGGTCAGCTGGCGGGCCTGCGTCGCGTCGGCGGACGCGGGCTCGGCGGGGCTGGTCACGAGCTCCCCCTCGGGGCATTGACGGACAGGGCGCACGTGAGCCTAGTCTCCCCGGGCACCGGCGGACCGGAGGCGTCACGTACGCGAGGATGGTCGACATGCGCATCGTGGTTCTGGCCGGCGGCATCGGGGGCGCCCGGTTCCTGCTCGGCGTCCGGGCGTACGCCCGCGAGGTCGACGCCGAGGTGACCGCCGTGGTCAACGTCGGCGACGACCTGTGGCTGCACGGGTTGAAGATCTGCCCCGATCTGGACAGCGTCATGTACACCCTCGGCGGCGGCGCCGACCCGGAGCGGGGCTGGGGCCGGGTCGGTGAGAGCTGGACGGTCAAGGAGGAGCTGGCCGGGTACGGCGTCGAGCCCACCTGGTTCGGCCTCGGCGACAAGGACATCGCCACCCACCTGGTCCGCAGCACCATGCTCAACGGTGGTTACCCGCTCAGCGCGGTCACCGAGGCGCTGGCGAGCCGCTGGCAACCGGGCGTACGCCTGCTCCCGGCGACCGACGACCGGCTGGAGACCCACGCCATCGTCAGCGGCGGCGGTGAGCCCGCTGCCGAGGACGACCAGGGCCAGCGGGCCATCCACTTCCAGGAGTGGTGGGTGCGGTACCGGGCGAACATCCCGACCCACCGTTTCGTGTTCGTGGGCGCGGAGACGGCGAAGCCGGCACCGGGTGTGCTGGACGCCATCGGGGCGGCCGACCTGGTGCTGGTCGCCCCGAGCAATCCGGTGGTGAGCGTCGCGCCCGTGCTCGCCGTACCCGGGATGCGTGAGGCCGTGGTGGACGGCCCGGCGCCGGTGGTGGGGGTCTCGCCGATCATCGGCGGCGCGCCGGTACGCGGGATGGCCGACCGCTGTCTCGAGGTGCTCGGGGTTGAGTGCAGCGCCGCGGGGGTGGGCCGCCTGTACGGTGGCCGGTCGGCCGGCGGCCTGCTGGACGGCTGGCTGGTCGCCGAGGAGGACGCCGACACGCTGGTGCCGGAGGTGACGGTCCGCGCGGTGCCGCTGCGGATGACCGACGAGGCGGCGACGGCGGCGATGGTCCGCGCCGCGGTGGAGTTGACGTGAGGCTGGAGATCCTGCCGGTGCTGGGCATCGGCCACGTGACCGAGGGCGACGACCTGGCGGCGTTGATCGCCACCGCCGCGCCGTGGCTGCGCGACGGCGACGTGCTGGTGGTGACCAGCAAGATCGTCTCCAAGGCGGAGGGGCGCCTGGTCGACGTCCCGGCGGACGGGCCCGAGCGGCTCGCCGCACGCGAGGAGGTGCTGGCGGCCGAGACCGCGCGGGTCGTGGCCAGCCGGGGCGCGACCCGGATCGTGCAGACCCACCACGGGTTCGTGATGGCGTCCGCCGGGATCGACGCGTCGAACGTCGACAAGACCCGGCTGGTGCTGTTACCCGTGGACCCGGACGCGTCGGCACGGGAGCTGCGCGCCGCGCTCCGGGAACGGTACGACCTCGACGTCGCGGTGATCGTCAGCGACACCATGGGCCGGCCCTGGCGGAACGGGCTGACCGACGTCGCGCTCGGGGTCGCCGGCATGCCGGCCATCCGCGACCACCGGGGCGAGGTCGACCCGTACGGCAACGAGCTCCAGCTCACCCAGATGGCCGTGGTGGACGAGCTGGCGGGCGCCGGCGAGTTGATCAAGGGTAAGTGTGACCAGGTCCCGGTGGCAGTGGTGCGGGGCTACCTCACCGCCACCGGCGCGGACGACTCCGGTGGCGCGCGTGCGCTGGTCCGGGACGCCGCGCAGGACCTCTTCTCGTTGGGCACCGCCGAGGCCCGGGCCGCCGGGCTGGCCGACGCCGCGACCCTCGTCGAGACCGTCGGCCCCGAGCCGATCGACCCCGCCACGGTGCGGCGGGCGCTCGACGCGGTGGCCGAGGTGGTCACCCCGGGCACGGTCTTCACGCTCGTCGACGAGGCAGAGGTACGCGCCGGCCTGGTCGCCGAGGTGCCCGGCTGGCCCACCGACGCCACCGCGCTGGTACTCGGCACCGCCCCGGCGCCGGTCGACCCGATGGACCTGGTCCGCTTCGGCGCCGACCTGCACCGGCTGCGCATCGCCCTGGCCGCCGAGGGCGTCGGCTCGACGCTGCTGCCCCCACCCGCCGGCAGCCCAGCAAGCGCCGCCCTAGCCCTGTAATCCCGCCACCCGGCCGCCCGGCCCCGCCCGGCCCGGCCGACCTCGGCATTGATCATGAAGTTATTACCCGCTGCCTCGGCGTGTCCGGGCAATAACTTCATGATGAATCGGGTGGGGTGGGGTTAGGCCTCCAGGACGGCTCGGCCCAGCGGGGTCAGCGTGTGCAGCACGGTGTTGCGGTCGCGGTGGCTGACGAGCAGGCCGGCGTTGCGCAGCACGGTGGCGTGCTGGCTCGCCGCCGCCGGGGAGATGTCGAGCCGACGGGCCATCTCACCCGTCGTACAGCCGTCGTCGCTGGCCTGTAGCACCGCGGCCCTGGTCCGGCCGAGAAGCGCGGCCAGCGAGTCACGGCCGGTACCGGTCGCGGCCGACGCCTCGCCGTCGGCGGCGGCGAGGCCGCCCAGCCGGTCCACGGGATAGACCAGGACGGGCGGCAGCGCCGGGTCGAGCAGGGCGACCGGCGTGGGTGCGCAGAAGAACGACGGCACCAGCAGCAGCCCTCGCCCGTCCAGGTGCAACTCGCGGCTGTGCGGGTAGTCACGCACCTCGAGCACCCCGCCCGACCAGCGCATGGTCGGGCGCAGGCTGGTCAGGAGGGCCTCGACGCCGCCGTCGAGGAGGGCGCGCGCACGACGGTTACGGTCCGCCGCGACGGCGGCCTGGATCCGGCTCCAGTACGGGCCGATCGCCAACGCCCGGTACTGCTCCATCGAATCCGCGAGGTGCCGCAGTGTCGCCACGTCGCCACGGGCCAGCGCGGCGGCCGAGGCGGGCAGCGGGTTCTCGGCGGCCACCAGGGTCAGGTCCCGCTGGAGCACCTCGATCGGCGTGCTGCGAACCGCTTCCAAGCCTGCCTCGAAACCTTCCACACTGGCGTACGGGGTGAGGAAGTCGGGAAAGTAGCCGCGCGGCGGATTCAGGGCGAAGAGCAGTCGGAGCTGGTCGGAGGCGATGTCCCGGCGTAGCCCGCGGGTCACGGTGTGCCGCCACGCCGACGTCAGCGGGTCGCGGTTGCGGCTCTGCAACGCGTGCAGGCTGAGGACCAACTCCCAGACCGGGTCGGCCGCCGGTGCCACCCGGGTCCGGAGGATGTCCTCGCCGGAAAAGTGGATCTTCAGCATGGAGCACTCCCGTGCCGCCGGCAGAGGGATGCCGGACGGCCATTTCGACTCTACCTGGCCGGCAGTTATCTCCATCTTTAAGCCTGGACTGAAAAACCTCGACGCCCTCGGGGACGGTTAGGCATGCTTCCAGTGCCCGCGCACGGCACCGACGCGTCCTTGACGCGTTCGACGCCGGGGCACCGGGACTGGGGAGGACCGGTGATCGGGCGGCACCACGAGGGTCTGCGGCCCTTGCTCCGCAGAGGTGTCGTCCGGTCACCCCGCCGCCGTGGTACGCGTCGCCGGCCAGGCCGAGAGCCGACCGCTCGTAGAGTGACGGGATGCCCGACACCGCGATGACCGGACCCACCGTCGACCCCATCGATCCCACGACGTTCGCGGCACTGCACGCCGACGCGGTCGCGCTGCTCGAAGGTTGGCAGCCGACCAGCTCGGCGTCGGCCGAGGCACGGGATCGCACCCTCGCATTGCTCGCCGCCGGGCCGATCGCGATGAGCCGACAACACCGCCCCGGCCACGTCACCGCGAGCGCGCTGGTGCTGGACCCGACCGGGGCGCGGGTACTGCTCTGCCTACACGCCAAGTTCAGCCGGTGGGTGCAGCTCGGCGGGCACTGTGAGCCGGTCGACCGGACCCTTGTCGGGGCCGCGCTGCGCGAGGCCACCGAGGAATCCGGCATCACCGGGCTGCGCATCGACCCGGTGCCGATCGACATCGACGTGCACGAGGTGCAGTGCCAGGGCGGCTCGCGCCACTACGACATCCGGTTCGCCGTGGTCGCCCCGGCCGACGCGGTCGAGCAGGTCAGCGACGAGTCCGAGGCGCTGGGGTGGTTCCCGCCCGACCGGCTGCCCGAGCCGCTGGCCGGCGGGACCGCACAACTCGTCGAGCCGGCCCTCACCGCCCTCCAAAGGTGGTGACGCAGCGCTGGCGACGGGAGTTCCCGTCGCCAGCGTCACGCACCGGACGTCAGATGTAGCCCTCTTCGCCGCGCTCCTTGAGCTCGTCGACCAGCAGCTTGACGTCCTGGGCCCGCTCGCGCGGACAGACCAGCACCGCGTCCGGGGTGTCCACCACGATCAGGTCACGCACACCGATGACCGCCACCAGCCGACCCGACTGTGGCACCACGACCAGGTCGGCGGTGTCCCGCAGCAGCACGCCCGGCTTGGCGTCCGTACCGAGCACCACGTTGCCCGCGTCATCCGCGGGGAGCACGTCGCCGAGGGTGTGGAAGTCGCCGACGTCGTTCCAGCCGAAGTCACCCGGCACGGTGGCCACCCGGCCCGCGGTGGCCGCGCCCTCCATCACCGCGTAGTCGACGGAGATCTTCGGCAGCGTCGGCCACACCGTGCCGAGGACATCGTCCTGCTCCGGCGTGCCCCAGGCAGCGGCGATCGCGGTGACCCCAGCGTGCAGCGCCGGCTGCTGACGGGCCAGCTCGGCGAGGAACACGTCCACCCGCCAGACGAACATGCTGGCGTTCCAGAGGTGTCGACCCGATCGGACGTACGCCTCGGCGACCTCGGCTGCCGGCTTCTCCTTGAACTCGGCCACCTGCCGCCACGGGGCGCCGTCGGTGGCCTCGTCGGTCTCCAGATAGCCGTACCCGGTCTCCGGCCTGGTCGGGGTGATCCCGACGGTCATCAGCATGCCCTGCTCGGCGCCCCGGACCGCCTCCTGGACCGTACGCACCCAGCTGTCCGGGTCACGGATCAGGTGGTCGGCCGCGAAGCTGCCCATCACCGCCTCCGGATCGCGGACCGCGATCACCGCCGCGGCCAGCGCGATCGCCGCGCAGGAGTCCCGGGGGGACGGCTCGACCAGGATGTTCTCCTCCGGCAGCCCGGTGAGCTGCCGGGCGACCGCCGCGACGTGCGCGGCTCCGGTGACCACAAGGGTCCGATCCGGCGTGGTCAGCGGCGCGAGCCGCTCCACGGTCGCCTGCAACAGCGAGGAACTGGTGCCGGTCAGCGGGTGGAGGAACTTGGGGTGGCCGGCGCGGGACAACGGCCACAACCTTGTGCCGCTGCCACCTGCCGGGATGACCGCATAAAGCATCCGCACATCATGCCCGACGCATCGTCCCGCAGTGGCACGGGTCACCACGAGGGCGCCCGAACGGTCACGAACGGGCACGACTCCACGCAGCGATGTGCACCTCGGCGCTGGACTCCCAGGTGAACTCCTTGGCCCGGTCGAAGCCGGCCTTCGCCAGCGACAACCGGCGCTGCTCGTCGTCCAGCAGGGCGGCCAGGTCGGTGGCGATCTGGTCCGGGTCCTCCGAGGTGTACGCGACCGCGTCGCCACCCACCTCGGGCAGCGACAGGCGGGGCGTGGTCAGCACCGGGGCGGCGCACGCCATCGCCTCCAGGATCGGCAGGCCGAACCCCTCGCCGTACGACGGGTAGGCGGCGACCAGCGCACCGCCGAGGAAGCCGGGCAGGTCGGCGTACCGCAGATAACCGGGACGCAGCAGGCGCAGGTGCGACGGCACCTCGGCCACCGCGCGGTCGATGTCGTCGTCGTGCCCCTGCCCGCCGGCGATCACCAGCGCCGGCGGGTCGGTCCGCTCGGACACCGCGCGAGCCCAACCCCGGATCAGATTGGGTACGTTCTTGCGCGGCTCCTTGGCGCCGAGGAAGGCGACGTAGCTGCTGTTGCCCAGCCCCAGCCGAGCACGTACGCGGGCCTTCTCATCCTCGCTCGGCGCGTGGAAGGCGGCGTGGTCGACGCCGTGGTAGGCCACGTCGATGCGGGTCGGGTCGGCGTCGAGCAGCCGGATCAACTCGTCACGGGTGGCCTTGCTGGGCACGATCACCCGGTCGGCGCGGCGCATCGACGTCTTGATGGCGCTGCGGAAGAACGTCCGGCGAGACTTGTCGTAGTGCTCCGGCTCGGTGAAGAACGTCGCGTCGTGCACGGTGACCGTCACCGGGCACCCGGCCCGCAGCGGGCAGGTGTAGAAGGGCGAGTGCAGCACGTGCGCGCCGACCTGCTGGGCGAGCAGCGGCAGGCCGGTCTGCTCCCAGGCGAGGCGGGCCGGGCGGTGCGCCACCGCCGCCGGGGCGGGGATGATCTCCGCGCCGGGCAGCATCCGGGTGTAACGCTCCTGGTCGGTGCGGAGGCTCACCACGGCCAGCTCCACCCCCGACCCGCACACCTTGCCGAGGGCGCCGAGCAGACCGTCGACGTATCGACCGACACCACCACGGTCGGCGGGGACACTCGTGGCGTCGATGAGCACGCGGGGCGGGCGACCGGCGGTCACGGGGCGACTCCTTGCGGGTGGGTCTGTGGGGAACAACACTCCGGGGGTAAAGCCTACGCCGGAGTACGGGGCGGACGCTGACTGCGACCCGACCGTACGCCGACTTGTCATCGTCATCGAGTACGGGGCGCGGAGGCGTATCGTTCGCGCCGATGGCCGACAACATTGCCCGGGTCTTCGCCGACGCGATCGCGACCGACCCGACTCGACCGCTGCTGACCTGGTACGACGACTCCACCGGAGACCGCACCGAACTCTCCGGCGCGACCCTGGCGAACTGGGTGTCGAAGACCGCCAATCTCCTCGTCGACGAGGTCGGCCTCGCGCCGGGCACACCGGCCGGCGTCCTGCTCCCTCCGCACTGGCAGACCGCCGCCGTGCTGCTGGGCTGCTGGTCGGCCAAGCTGAGCGTCCTCGACACGCCGGGAAACGTGGACGTCCTCTTCGCCGCCGCCGACCGGTTCGACGAGGCGCAGTCCTGGCCGGCGGACGAGCGCTACGCCCTGGGCCTCGCCCCGCTCGCCGCCCCACTGCGGCAGGCGCCGCCCGGTTTCGCCGACTATGTGGTCGAGGTACGCGGGCACGGCGACCACTTCACCCCACAGCCGGGTCCGGGCCCCACCGACGCGCACCTGCTGAGCCGAGCCGAGGCCCGCGCCGGCGAGCTGGGCATCGAGCGGGGCGCGCGTCTCCTGGTCGACGCCGCCCGCTACCCCGACCCGGTCGACTGGCTCCTCGCGCCGCTGACCCGGGCCGCCACGGTGGTCCTCTGCGCCAACCTGGACCCAACCCGTCTGGCTACCCGACTGTCCAGCGAAAAGGTCACCCACTCCCTCCCGTAGCCTGCACCCGCACCCCGCCCCCACACCCCCCGCACCCGCACCCGCACCCGCGATCTTGCAGTTTCGGTTGCCGATACGCGTGGAATGCCCCTTAGGCGGCGACAGAAAGTGCAAGATCGCGGGGCTCCAGGGCCAGGCCGGGTCGATCATGGAGTCGTGGTGGCCGAATGGCAGGGATATGCACCCCTTACGGGGCACCACAACTCCATGATCGACGCGTGCGGGGGCGGGAGCCCTGCGCGGAGCCGGGGCCTGTGGGGGTGGGGGCGATGTGGGGGCGGGGGTCGGGCGTCCGGAGCCCCGGGTCAGGGGTGGGGGCGGGACTGGGCGAAGGTGGCGAAGGCGGTCAGGGACTCGGGGTTGGCCAGGGCACCCTTCGCCGCTGCGTCGTCGACCGGGGTGCCGGTGAGGATCTTCTTGACCGGTACCTCAAGCTTCTTGGCCGAGAGGGTTCGGGGTACCGCGCGCACCTGGTGGATCTCGTCGGGGACGTGCCGGGGGGAGAGCGCCGTACGCAGCTCACGGCTGATCTTCGTGCGCAGCGCGTCGTCCAGTTCCAGGCCGTCGGCCAGCACGACGAAGAGCAGCAGCTCACCTGCGCCGCCCTCGTCGTCCTCCAGGTGCACGACGACCGAGTCGACGACCTCGTCGAGCCCTTCGACCACCGAGTAGAACTCGGCGGTGCCGAGTCGTACGCCGCCGCGGTTGAGGGTGGCGTCGGAGCGTCCGGTGATCACGCAGCCGCCTCGGTCGTTGATGGTGATCCAGTCGCCGTGCCGCCACACACCGGGGTAGACCGAGAAGTACGCCTCGGAGTAGCGGACGCCGTCCGGGTCGTTCCAGAAGCCCACCGGCATGCTCGGCATCGGCTCGGTGATCACCAACTCGCCCAGTTCACCGATCACCGGGGTGCCGTCGGCCGAGCGGGCCTCCACCTTGGCGCCCAACGCACGGCAGGCGATCTCTCCGGCGTACACGGGCAGCAGCGGCACTCCGCCGACGAAGCCCGTGCACACGTCGGTGCCGCCGGACAGCGACTGGAGCTGCACCTGGTCGCCGACCGTGTCGTACACCCATTGGAAGCCCTCGGCGGGCAGCGGCGCGCCGGTGGAACCGACGCCGCGCAGCGCGGACAGGTCCGCGATCTCGCGCGGCACCACGCCGGCCTTGCGGCAGGCCAGCAGGTACGGCGCCGAGGTGCCGAAGTAGGTGGTGCCGGTCTCGGCGGCCAGTCGCCACAGCCCGCCGAGGTCGGGGTGGCCGGGGTTGCCGTCGAAGAGCACGATGGCCGCGCCCACCGCCGGCCCGGAGACCAGGAAGTTCCACATCATCCAGCCGGTGGTGGTGAACCAGAAGAACCGGTCGGACGGGCCGAGGTCGTGGTGCAGGGCGAGCATCTTCAGATGTTCCAGCAGGATGCCGCCGTGGCCGTGGACGATCGGCTTGGGCAGCCCGGTGGTGCCTGAGGAGTAGAGCACGTACAGCGGGTGGTCGAACGGGACCGGCGTGAACGTCAACGGCTCGTCGGTGGGCGCGGCCAGGTCCGCCCAGTCGAGGACGCCGTCGGGCGTCGGGCCGTTCGGGTCGAGGTACGCGATGCCGACGGTGTGCCGTACCGACGGAAGGGCGGCCCGGATGGCCTTGACCTCGGCCCGCCGGTCGACGGGCTTGTCGCCGTACCGGTAGCCGTCCACGGCGACCAGCACCGTCGGCTCGATCTGCTGCCACCGGTCGGTGACGCTGCGGGTGCCGAACTCGGGCGCGCAGGACGAGAAGACCGCGCCCAGGCTGGCGGTGGCGAGCAGCAGGACGTACGTCTCGGAGATGTTCGGCGCGTACGCCGCCACCCGGTCCCCGGCGGTGACGCCGAGCCGGCGCAGACCGGCCGACACCCGGCGGACCTGCTCGCGCAGCTCGGCGGCGGTGAGGGTGACCGGCGGTCGGGTCTGGCTGTGCGCGATGACGACCGGGTCGTCGTCGGCGCGGCCCGGCATGCGCAGCACGTTCTCGGCGTAGTTGAGGGTGGCGTCGGGGAACCAGTGGGCGCCGGGCATGGTCCGCTCGGCCAGGGTGGCCGTCGGCGGGGTGTGCGCGATGACCTCGAAGTGGTCCCAGATCGAGCGCCAGAACCCGTCCAGGTCGGTGACGGACCAGCGCCACAGCGCGTCGTAGTCGGCGAAGTCCAGCCCGCGGTGCTCCCGCAGCCAGCGCAGGTAGCCGCCGATCCGGGACCGCTCGAGCACGTCCGCCGGCGGCGTCCACAGCACGTCACCCACTGCTCCACCCTCCCCCCGGCCGCACGACACTGTGCATGGGCCGTGGCGCCATCTTGCCCTACCTCGAAGCGCCATTCTGCGCACCGGGTGGGCCGATCGACGCGTGCCCGGCCCACACTCCACCGCGCCAACCCATGTGGGTGAAGGAAGGGCCCCTTCCTAACGCTTAGCGTTAGGAAGGGGCCCTTCCTTCGAGCTCAGCCGGCCCGGTGCGCCTGGATGGCCCGTCGGCGGGCCAGGCGGTGCTCGCGGCGGATCTCCGCCTCCCGGTACCGGCGTTCGTCGTCCGGCGTCTCCGGCAGCACCGGGCGGACCGTGCGCGGCGCGCCGCCGACGTCCACCCCGACGAAGACCAGGTACGCCGTGGCGACCCGGACCGGCGCGTCCTCGGCCGAGTCCCACCGCTCGGCGACCACCCGCACCCCCACCTCCATCGAGGTCTGCCCGGTCCAGTTGACCTGGGCGTGCGCGTGCACCAGGTCACCGACCCGGACGGCCTCGGAGAAGACGATCTCGTCGATCGCCGCGGTGACCGCCGTCCCGCCGCTGTGCCGGGCGGCAGCGGCACCGGCCACGTCGTCGACGAACTTCATCAGGACCCCGCCGTGGACGGTTCCGTAGAGGTTGACGTCCACCGCAGTCATGATCTTGCTGAGGGTGACCCGGGAGTACGACGTCGGCTTGCCGGTCGGAGCGGCGGAGAGGTGCTCGGTCATGCCGGAAACGGTACGGTGCGCGGATGCGACATCTCTGGAGCTTCCTCGCCGGGTTGGTGGTGGCACCCATCACGTGGGTGCTTGTCACGCTCGGGCAGGACGGGTCGAGCCGGACGGTCGACCGCTGGGTGGAGATCGGCACCTTCAACACCGCCAACCTGATCGAACCGGCCGTGTACCTCGGTGTCGGCGGTGTCCTGCTCGGGCTGCTCGGCACACTGCGTTTCTCGCCGGCGGGGCCACTGCTGGCCGGGCTGCTGCTGGTCACCCCGTACATCGGGATGTTCGTGGCACCGTTCGAGGTGCGCGACGCCATCCCGCACGAGTGGAAGGTGTTCGGTGACCCGCTGCCGCTGCGGCTGCCGGTCGAGAACGGCACGCTCTTCCTGATCGGTCTGCTGCTGCTGATGGCGACGTTCAGCGGTCAACGCTGGCGGCGGTGGCCGCAGCCGGTGACCGTGCCGGCCGCCGCCCCGGCCCCGGTGGACGCACCGCGCGGCGACGACTTCACGCTGACCGACTGGTCGTCGTCCGAACCGGCGGAGCGCGAAACCGCGCCGCTGACCCTGGGCTACCCGGCCGATCCGACGCCGACCGAGCCGCTGCCGCGCCGGGTGGGCGGCGAATCGCCGTGGTCCGCGCCGCCGCGCGGTCAGTCGCGGCCCGAGGACACCACCGAGATCCGCTGACCGTCGGGCGGGCCGGAAACCCGGCCCGCCCGACCAGACCCGCGCGAGCGCGACTAGTGCACGGCGACGGCCAGGTCCGGGTCGACCGCGCCGAGGGTGGCGCGGGGCACGACCAGGACCATGACCGCCAGCGCCGCGGCCATGCCGCCCGCGATGACGATCGCCATCGGTACGCTCCCCGTCCCGAACAGGCCGGCAAGGGGCGCGGACAGCGCGCCGACGCCGAACTGGACGGCGCCGAGCAGCGCCGCTGCCGTGCCCGCCGCCTCGCTGTGCCGGCTCATCGCCAGCGCCGGCGCGTTCGGCAGGGCCAGACCGGCCGCGGCCAACACCAGCCACAGCGACGCGAGCAGGGTGCCCAGGCCCCCGATGCCGGTGGCGGCGAACAGCACCAGCAGCAGGCCGGCCGCCGTCCCGGCGACCAGGGCCAGGACGAGGATCTGCTGTGGCGTGTAGCGCCGCAGCAGCCGGACGTTGAACTGGGTGGCCCCGATCAGGCCCACCGCGCCGGCGCCGAAGGCCAGGCCGAACTGCTGCTCGTCGAGGCCGTACTCCCGCTGGAGGACGAAGGACGACCCGGAGACGTACGCGAACAGCGACGCCATGGCCAGCCCGGCGACCAGCACCAGACCGACGAAGGCCCGATCGCTCACCAGTCCTCGGTAGTCCCGCAGGGTCGCCGCGACACCACCGTGCCGGCGGCGTGACACGTCGAGGGTCTCCGGCAGCTTCATGGCCGCGACGACGATCAGCAACGCGCCCAGTACGGCCAACGCCGCGAACACGCCGCGCCACTCGGTCCAGCGCAGCAGCCCGCTGCCCAGCGTCGGCGCGAGGACCGGGGCGAGACCCATGACCAGCATCAACCGGGAGAAGATCCGCGCGAACGACGCGCCGCTGAACAGGTCGCGGACGACGGCCGTGGCGACCACGGTGGCGGCGGCGACGCCGAGGCCCTGCAGGACGCGTAGTGCGCCGAGCACGGCGATGTTGGGCGCGACGACGCACAGTACGGACGCCACGATGTGCGCGGCGAGGCCGGCGAGCAGTGGCAGGCGTCGGCCGACCACGTCGGAGACCGGCCCGATCAGCAACTGGCCCAGCGCGAGGCCGATCAACGTGCCGGTGAGCGTCAACTGCACGGCGGTCTCGGTGGTCTGCAGGCCGGTCGTGATGGCCGGCAGCGCCGGCAGGTACATGTCGATGGTCAGGGGGCCGATGGCGATCAACGCACCGAGCACGAGCACGAGTTGCGTGCGTTGGCGGTTGGTCATCAGGTCGCCGGGCAGCGCGTCCTGCTCGGGGGTGGGCTTCGCCAACTTGATCTCTCTCCGGGTGCGGAAGCGCCGTCATCGAGGTCGACGAGGCCGGGGCGGGGTGACTCTCCCGGCTGCAACGCCATGGAGGTGGATCAAGATTCCCGCGCGGCGCTCACGTACCCGGGGGAGCGGGCCCGCACCGGGTCGATCAGGCCCCGGTCCCCAGGCCACCCCCGCACCCTGGTAGCCGTCGTCTGCCGATCGAGGAATTCAATATCATTCCCTACTTTGGACGACTTACCGAGACAAGGGAGCGGCATGGCTCGGCACGAGCGGCCCGTAGATCCGACCGCTGGACCGTTGTCGTCTTTCGCCCATGAGCTACGAAAGTTACGTGTCGAAGCCGGCAACCCCACCTACCGGCGATTGGCCGAGATCGCCGGCTACAGCGCCTCGACCCTCTCCGCCGCGGCCAGCGGAATCCGGCAACCCAGCCTCGACGTGCTGCTCGCGTACGTCGGGGCCTGCGGCGGGGACACCGCCCAGTGGAGGCAGCGCTGGCTTGAACTGGACGAGGAGCTGCGGGCCGCCGGTTCGGCCGGCGCACCAGCAGACCCGGCGAGGGCAGCGACACCGGACTCGACGCCGGCCGGGCCGATCGCGACGCCTCTCGCCGAGTCACCGTCCACTGTGCCTGCCGGGGATGCACCCGCCCCGGCTACCGGTGAGCCAACCGGCGCCAGCGGCGCAGCCGGACCGACCCACGATCGGCCCGCGAGCCCCCCGCGGCACCGGAAACTCCGACGGCGACTGGTGCTGGCGGCGGTGGCGGTCGCCAGCCTCGCCGGTACGGTCGCCGTGGTGCCGATGACCCAGCTGAAATGGCCGGCCAGCGGGGCGACGGCGGCTGGCACGACAACCACCACAGCCTGCCCGGCGACCACCACGGACGCCGCCTTCACCGCCGTCACCTACGGCAGTGGCGTGCATGTCCGGGGCGAGCCCCGCCGCGACCAGGGCATCCTCTACACCATTCAGCCCGGCTGCGTGATCGGGCTCACCGGCTACTGCCTGGGTGAGCGGATCGCCGACTCCACCTCCCAGACCCCCGACATCCGCTGGTTCACCCTGGCCGACGGTGGACTGATCGCCTCCGGGGTGGTGCACGGCAACCCACCCCCGGGCTTGGAACCGTCCCGCTGCCGGGGCGACCGACCCGGGCCGGCCGCGATCGCCCTGGCGATCGCCCCCGATGTGACCGGCCCGGGTGGGTGGCGGCTGAGCGCGACCGGCACGCACGTGGAGATCGTCGGCTTCGCCGCCTACTACGCGGACGACCCCGCGCTGCCGGCGGAGCGCCGCTGGCACCAGATCGGAATGACCGGATTGGCCGCCCCGCCGTTCGACCTCGTCTGGAAGCTCGACCGCCGGTCCGGGCAACCCGGATCCACTGCCGAAATCCCGGTGGCCGCGGTCGCCTGTCTCGGCGGTGGCGCGCCGACCGACGTGCTCGACGTGCGGGTGGCCCGCCCCGACGGCTCCAGCACCGCCGAGGCCCTGCCGCTCGCCGCCGACCAGAGGCTCGCCGCCCGCCGTACCGCCTGCCTCTACCCCTGACGGGGGCGTACGCGGACGGACACCACCGGTGGCCCGGCGGGACGGATCCCACCGGGCCACCGGTTCGGCGTCACCGAACTCAACAGCCCTGGCGACCGGAGTGGATCCAGTAGGTGGTGCCGGCCCAGTCCATCTCGCCGTACGCGTCGACGCAGTTGTTCGCCGTGCCGGTCACTCCGCGCGGACCGGCGTAGTACAGGTAGTCGGCGTTGTCCTTGGTGGAGATCGCGGTGGCGGTGCACGAGCCGGTGCCGGAGGTCTCCGCGCACCGGGCGATCTGCACGGAGGTCCGCGCCGAGGAGCCGTACGCCGCGCCGCGGTGGTACATGCAGGCGCTGTTCGTGCCGCCGTTGGTGCTGTTGTAGTAGATGACCAGCTCGGCAACGGGCTTGCTCGGCGGGTACGCGTAGCTGTAGGTGACCGTGCCCGAGCAGGCCACCGCCGCCTGCGACGGGGCTGCCGTGACGACCAGCACCGTGCCGAAGGTCAGCAACGCCAGCAGCGCTCCGAACGCCTTGCGCAGCATCATGACTTCCACTCCTCCGGGACGGGGTTGGTTGAGAGCCGTCCCGCCGTCAACTTCTACGGAAGAGCGAAGTTGATCGCCTCTGACGACGGCACCGATCAATCAATCCCGCACAACGCCGAACAACCGCGTACCGCATCGCCGGGCCGGCTGATCGGCGCTGTCAGCCCTTCAGGAGGTGCCGCGCCATGACGACCCGCTGCACCTGGTTGGCGCTCTCGTAGCTCTGGGTGATCTTGGCGTCCCGCATCATCCGCTCGACCGGGTAGTCGCCCCGAGTCGGGGAAGGCATCGGGATTAACCGAGTCGCGATTTTCGCTTAATGCAATTCCCATTTCCGGTCGAGCACCATCAGCCGCAGCTCGACTACAGAGCGCTATATTCGCGTTTCCGCCGTCACGCGCCCGAACGGACCCTCTATTGTGGCCGAACGGTGGAATAGATACAGCTCAGAGCCATGAGTCGATCATGCGTACAGATTCCACGAGCATCCCCATCTACATTCCGCCCTTCCACAGAGAGTTATATGCGGAAAGGCCACTACGGATGCGTGAGGCGAGGATGATCGATCAATTGCGAGGGCTTGTTCCCGACAGCTCGACCGCAGTGGTTCTGGGACTGGTGGCCGGGGCGGTGATCGGGCTGGTCCGCGCCTACCTCCGGCACCGCACCCGGCTCCACGCGGAGCGGGAGCTGTCCGCACGGACAGCGGCCCGGGCGGCGGGCTTGATCACCCTGGTCAGCGGTCGCCACGAGAACATCACGGTCGACGAGCGCGACCGTGACGGGCACCGCGTCGTGGAGCTACGTGGACCTCGACAGACCAGCGACAAGGAGGCGGCGTGAACCGGAACAGTTCTGCCGCGGCCCGCGCCGCAACCCGCTCGCCCGAACCCACCCCGGCCGAGCTGGAGGCGTCCTTCACGGCCTTCTGCGACGACAACTTCCTGCGGGTCGAGCGCTTCCTGCGGGCCCGCTGCGCCAATCGGGACCTCGTCGACGAGGCGGTCCAGGAGACATTCATCACCACTCGGGCCAAGTGGGCGCAGATCCGCACCTTCGAGAAGCCCCTGGCCTGGGTGCTCAAGACGGCACGGCACAAGCTCCAGGGGCAGCAGAGCCGGCGAAGCCGGACCAGCACTACCACGACGAACCTGGACGAGGTGCCCCCCGAGTTCCTCACCCAGCCGACCGACCCTCGGGAGGCGGACGAGTTGCTCGTCGCGTGGCTGCAGCAACTGCCGCCCCGGCAGGCGGAGGTGTTCGTCCTCTTCTTCGACGGCTGGCGGGACCTCGACATCGCCAGGATGCTGGGTCTCGCCCACACCACCGTTCGCGCCTACAAGCAGCAGGCGCGTCAGCATCTGCAGCGCCTCGCGGAACAGGCCGGTTTCAACAAGCCCACGGGGAGGTCATCGTGAACCTCGACGACGTCCTGGCACTCGCGGCCGAACGTGCTCCCACTCCCCTCGAACGCGCGCGCGCCCGACGCGCCAGCCGGCAGATCCAGCAGGCCTACGCCCACGCCGTGACGGCCGGGCGGGATCTCGTCGTGGATGTCGACCCGCACGACCCGCTGAACGCCGACGCCGACGCCGACGAAGCCGCCCGGATCGCCCGCGCGGCACAGCTGGCGAAGTTGGGCACCATCACCTGGATCTCCGCCACCGGAGAGATCTCCTGGTCCGACGAGATGTCACTGATCCTCGGCTGTGCCCCCGGCACGATCCGACCCTCCGCCGATCTGCTGTTCGAGCTGGTCCATCCCGAGGACGCGCACGCCGTTCGTCGGACCATCCACCTGGCGTGGCGGGAGCAGACGGTCAAGGAGACGACGTATCGGGTGGTCCGACCGGACGGGGCGACCAGGTACGTGCACTGCTACATCGAGGTCCTGATCGACCGGTTCGACCGGCCGCACGGCATCATCGGCACCGGTCAGGACGTCACCGACCTGGAGCTGGCCCGCCAGGAGCGGGACCGGCTCGCCCGCCGGTGCGAGACCGCACGCACCGAACTGATCAGCCGCGACCCGGCCACCGGCCTGCTGACCCGCCCGCGCTTCGCCGACGAGGTTGACCGGACCCAACGCGGCGGGTCGGGGGCCCTGCTCGTGGTGGCCGCCGAGCCACTGAACCTACCGATCTCCGGGCACGACCACGCGACCCAGGATCGGCTCGCCGCCGCGATAGCCGGTGTGGTGAAGAACGTGGCCCGCCGGACCGCCGTGTGCGGGCTCGTCGGCCCGGGCGAGTTCGGCGTGCTGCTACAGAACACCACGATGCGGTCGGCCACGACCATCGCGGAGAGCATCATCGACAGCCTGCGCAGTCACGCGTTCGTCGTCGGCCAGGACCGGGAACGGGTACGCCTCGACGCCTGGGGCGGTCTCGTCCGGTACCAGGACGGCGACGACAGTAGCGGCTTCGACCTGCTGGTGGACGCGGAGAGCGCGTGGCGACAGGCCAAGCGAGAGCAGGTGCCACTGACCGTGCTGCGACAGCCGGCCCGTCCCGAGGACCGGCAGGAGACCTGCCGGAGCCGAATCCGGGCGGCGGTCGCCGGCAACAGTTTCACGCTCTACGCCCAGCCGATTCTCGACCTCAGCCTCAACCAGATCACCCGCCAGGAGATCCTGCTCCGCGTCCTCGACGGCACGGGCCAGCCGGTACCGCCGTCGGCGTTCCTGGACGTCGCCGAACGGGTCGACGAGATCTGGCCGATAGACCGCTGGGTCATCGACCACACCATGGAGCTGATCGCCCACGGACCACGAACCTCGCACTACCAGGTGAACGTCTCGGGCCGGTCGCTCGGCGATCCGCACCTGTTGGAGCATGTCCACGAGGTCATGAAGCGGCACGTCATCGACCCCTCCCAGGTCACCTTCGAGATCACCGAGACGGCGTTGATCGGTAACCTGACGCAGGCGATCGACTTCGCCTGCGGGATCCGGGACATCGGCTGTCGGCTGGCCCTGGACGACTTCGGCTCCGGATACGGCACATTCACGCACCTGAAGTACTTCCCGATCGACCTGGTAAAGATCGACGGCGACTTCATCAGCAAGATCGAGGAGTCCCGTCCCGACCAGGTGATCGTCCAGTCCTTCGTCGACATGTGCCGGGGGCTGGGGATCCGGACCGCCGCCGAGTTCGTCCAGAGCGAGGCCACCCTGCGCCTGCTGCGCGACTACGGGGTGGACTTCGCCCAGGGCTACGCCGTCGGCAAGCCGACCCCGGTCGGCAACCCGCACCGGGCCCTGCTGGACTCCGCCGAGATCGAGACGGCCGGGCTGGGCGCCGCGTTGCGAACGGCGATCGGATGACGGGCCGCACCGGCGACCGTCGCGGGACGGATCGGCAGCGCCACCGACCGCCGCGTCCGGGCACGGCGGTCGGGGCGCGGCGGTCGGGGCGCAGACAGGCCGGGGCGCGGACAGGCCGGCGCGCGGACAGGCCGGGGCGCGGACAGGCCGGCCAGGGACCCGAGGCAGGTCCTAGACGACGTTGGCGAGGAGTTGCCGCGCCATGACGATCCGCTGGACCTGGTTGGTGCCCTCGTAGATCTGGGTGATCTTGGCGTCCCGCATCATCCGCTCGACCGGGTAGTCCCGCGTGTAGCCGTAGCCGCCGAGCAACTGCACCGCGTCGGTGGTGATCTCCATGGCGGCATCGGAGGCGAAGCACTTCGCCGCCGCGCCGAAGTAGGTCAGGTCGGCGTCGCCCCGCTCGGACTTGCCGGCGGCGGCGTACGTGAGCTGCCGGGCCGCCTCCAGCTTCATGCCCATGTCGGCGAGCATGAACTGGATGCCCTGGAACTCGGCGACCGCCTTGCCGAACTGCCGGCGCTCGGCGACGTACCCCTTGGCGTAGTCGAGCGCGCCCTGCGCGATCCCGACGGCCTGCGCGGCGATGGTGACCCGGGTGTGGTCCAGGGTCTTCATGGCGGTGGCGAAGCCGGTGCCCTCCGCGCCGATCATCCGGTCGGCGGGGATCCGCACGTTGTCCAGGTAGACCTCGCGGGTCGGCGAGCCCTTGATGCCGAGCTTCTTCTCCGGCGCGCCGAAGCTCACCCCCAGATCGGACTTCTCGACCACAAACGCCGAAATGCCCCGGGAGCGGGCGGCGGGGTCGGTGACGGCGAAGACGGTGTAGAACTCGGAGACGCCGGCGTTGGTGATCCACCGCTTCACACCGTTGAGCACCCAGTGATCCCCGTCACGCACCGCGCGGGTGGTCATCGACGCGGCGTCGCTGCCGGCCTCCGGCTCGGAGAGGCAGTACGAGAACATGGCATCGCCCGCCGCGACCGGCGTCAGGTAGCGGCGCTTGATCTCGTCGGAGCCGGCCAGCAGCAGCGGCATCGTGCCGAGCTTGTTCACCGCCGGGATCAGTGAGGAGGACGCGCAGGCGCGCGCCACCTCCTCGATCACGATGGCGGTGGCCAGGGCGTCCGCGCCCGCGCCGCCGTACTCCTCGGGGATGTGCGGGGCGTGGAAGTCGGCGGCCCGCAGCGCGTCGTAGGACGCCTTCGGGAACTCCCCGGTCTCGTCGGCCTCGGCGGCGTGCGGCGCCACCTTGGCGGCGCAGACCTCCCGGACCGCCTCCCGGATCGCCTCGTGCTCCTCGGGCAACCGGTAGACGTCGAACGACTCCCCTGCGGCCATGTCGGCCCCTCCCCTTCACCGCTATCATGCGCAGTCTGTGGCCTCCCCTGACCGCCGACCGCGCAGACTGAAGGATAGCGACTGCAGTTCAGGTGATGTTACCGGCGCGTAGGTATGGGCATGACGGAGCACCCGCGCCGCTGGGCGATGATGGAAGGCAGACAGTGAGCCACCCCTCCGGTGCCCGCCCAGGCGCCGCAGCAGAATGCGACGCGACGACGCGCCGCCAGTGCGAGCGGAGAAGACAGGCGTGACGATCCCCTACCCCACCATCCAGCCGACCCCCGCCATCGCCGCGGTGACGCCGCCCTCGGGCGCGTCTCGGCCGCGGGTGACGTTCCTGGGGACCGGTTACCTCGGTGCGACGTACGCCATCTGCTACGCCGAGCTGGGCTACGAGGTGCTCGGCTTCGACGTCGACGCGGACAAGATCGCGATGCTGAACGCCGGCGAGGTGCCGATCCACGAGCCCGGCCTGGACGAGCTGCTCAAGCGCAACCTCGCCGCCGGCCGGCTGCGGTTCTCGACCGACATCGCGGAGACCGCCGACTTCGGTGACGTGCACTTCATCTGCGTCGGCACCCCGCAGCGGGCCGACGGGATGGGCGCCGACCTGTCGTACGTCGAGGCGTCGGTGACCGGTCTCGCCCAGCACCTGACCCGCAAGGCGCTGATCGTGGGCAAGTCGACCGTGCCGGTGGGCACCGCCGAGTGGGTCGAGCAGCTCGTCGGCAAGCACACCCCGGACGACCTGGGCGTCGAGGTGGCGTGGAGCCCCGAGTTCCTCCAGGAGGGCTTCGCCGTCGACGACGTGCTGCGACCCAACCGGATCGTGGTCGGCGTCAAGAGCGAGTGGGCCAACGGCATGCTCTACGCCGCGCACAAGGGCGTCTTCGACCTGGCCGCCACCGAGGACCGCGAGGTGCCCCTGGTGGTCACCGACTTCGCCACGGCCGAGCTGGTCAAGGTCGCGGCGAACGCCTTCCTGGCCACCAAGATCTCCTTCATCAACGCCATGGCCGAGGTCTGCGAGGCCAGCGGCGGCGATGTCACCCAGCTCGCTCGGGCCATCGGCTACGACCCCCGCATCGGCAACCGTTTCCTCCAGGCCGGCCTCGGCTTCGGCGGCGCCTGCCTGCCCAAGGACATCCGCGCCTTCCAGGCCCGCGCACAGGAGCTGGGCGCGGGCGAGGCACTGCGCTTCCTGCACGAGGTCGACCTGATCAACCTGCGTCGCCGGACCCGCGTGCTCCAGCTCGCGGCGGACCTGCTCGGCCGCCGCTCCGGGCCGGCCGGTCCGGACTTCTCCGGCACCCGGATCGCCGTGCTGGGCGCGACCTTCAAGCCCAACACCGACGACGTCCGCGACGCCCCGGCGCTCGCCGTCGCCGCACTGCTGCAGAAGGCCGGGGCCGACGTCCACGTGTACGACCCGCAGGGCACCGAGAACGCCCGCCGCGCGGTGCCCGAGCTGACCTACGAGCCCGGGATCAACGAGGCGGTCGCCGACGCCGACCTGGTCTGCGTCCTCACCGAGTGGGCGGACTTCCGCAACGCCGACCCGGTCGCCCTGGGCGAGCTGGTCCGCGGCCGCAAGGTCGTCGACGGGCGCAACTGCCTCGACTCGGCACTGTGGACCATGGCCGGCTGGGAGTACCGGGGCATGGGCCGTCCCTGACGATCCACCACTCACCGGCCGGCCGCGACGCACCCTTGGCGGCCGGCCGGTGATGTGTTTGCCCCGGACCCGCCGACAAGTGTCGAAATCCGCGCCAGCTTTGGGCATGCTGCGACAGTGGGAGTCCACAGTGCGGGTGGAGGGGTGTCGTGGCGACCTTTCAGTGCTCCTCGTGCGGCCGGGAGATCAAGCCGGCCGTGCACTGCCCCCATTGCGGGGCCGACCAGCCGCAGTGGGTCGAGCATCTGGCGGACATCGAGCGCTCGATCGCGGAGATGAAGAGGCGCGACGCCGCAATCGCCAGCGAGCAGCGGCAGATCGCCGCCAAGATGCAGGCCGCGCTCTTCCAGCGGGACATCCTCGCCCACGCCGGTGAGGAACGGATCAAGCAGGCGACCCGACCCCGCCGGGTGCTGCGCCGCCGCCCCGGTCGCCGTCCGCCGACGGCCAGCCCCGGCACCGGCACCGGCGCACCGCCGCCACGGGTTCCACGCCAGGGCACTCCGCCCGTTCCGGAGGACCCGCCGCCGCCCCCGCCCCGGCCGTCCTGGCTGGACGCCGACGATCCCGAACACCCGCCGGAGGCGTCCAGCCGGGAGGTGCAGAACATCCCGCTCGGGCTGGGCGCGCTGCTGCTCGCTGTGGCCGCGGTGGTCTTCGCCGCGGTGGCGACCAGCTCGATGGACGCGCTGGCCCGCCTCGGCGTCCTGCTGCTCGCCACCGCGCTGATGCTGCTCGCCCCGCCGGCGCTGGCGCGACGCGGGCTCACCTCCACCGCGGAGACGATCTCGGCGGTGGGTCTGCTGCTCGTGCCGCTGGCCGGCTATGCGCTCTGGGCGGTGGACCGGATCGGCAACGGCACCTCGGGCGCCGTCTTCGCCGGGTTGATCTTCGCGGCCACCGCCGCCGTGTCCGTCGGCTACGCCGCCTGGACGGGT
Organism: Micromonospora sp. NPDC049801; assembly: GCF_040656575.1. NCBI lineage: Bacteria > Bacillati > Actinomycetota > Actinomycetes > Micromonosporales > Micromonosporaceae > Micromonospora > Micromonospora sp. NPDC049801. The sequence goes on from NZ_JBFAMS010000013.1 coordinate 64,486, forward strand.
CTGCGCGCACCCCGCTTCGCGACCGTGGTCGCCGCGCAGCCGGTCCTGCCGCTGCTCGCGTACGACCGGATCACCGGGCCGGGTGGCTGGGCGCTGGTGCTGACCCTGGTGGCCCTGCTCGACCTCTGGTTGGCCCGCTCGCCGATCGTGGTGGAGCGCGCCCCCGGGCAGGACCTGCCGCAGCCGGCTCGGCCGTCGACGACGCCGCACCAGCGCGACGCCGAGGCCCGACCGGAGGGCGACCCGGAGGAGGCCGGCGAGGTGGTCGACGTTGGCGCGGGCGCCGACGACACCCCCTCCGTCCGCCCGGTGCCCGGACTGCGCGAGCTGACCTGGTCGCTGCACGCGGTGGCCGTCGCGGTCGCCCTGGCGTACGCGGTCACCGCGCTGCTGCGGGCACAGGCCGTGCCGACAGCGACCGGCGCCGGGCTGGTGCTGCTGCTGGCCGCCGCCGTCGGGCTGGCCGGCGCGTTGGTGCTGCGCCGCCCACCGCTGCCCGACGTGGCGGCCGGCATCGTCACCCTGGCCGTGATCGGCGCGTTCGGCCGGGTCGCCTCCGTCGCCCTGCCCGGCCAGGCGTTGCTGCTGATCGCGGCGGTGATCACGGCGACCGGCCTCGCGGTACGCGCGATCCCCGAGGCCGCCCGCCGCGGCCCACAGATCGCCTCGGCGGTAGCGCTCACCGTCAGCGGGCTGATGGTCGCCGGAGGCGCCCTGCGGGCCGGCGTCGCCCCCGTCCGGGCAGCACTGCCCGCCTGGGACGCCGACCTGGACCGGCACGCCGCCGAGCTGGCCGCCGCCGTCGGCCCGACCACGTGGCAGCTCGCCGCCGCCGCGTTCCTGCTCACCATTGCCGCGATGCTGGCCCTGCCACCGGAGATCCGCCGCGAGTTCGCGGTCGCCGGAGCCGCGCTGACGGCGCTCGCCGTGCCGGCGTCGTTCGGCCTCGGTTGGGCGGCCGCCCCCTGGCCGATGGTGATCACCGCGATCGGCATCGGTGCCATCGGCCTCTCCGCGCGTACCCCCCGGGCCGCCCTGGCCCACGGAGTCGGCGCCGCCGTGGTGGGCCTGTTCGGCGCGGGCGCCGGCCTGTCCCGGCCCGCGCTCACGGCCGCGGTCCTGCTCGCCCTCTTCGCGGCCGGCGCGCTGGTCGCGTTGGCGCCCCGGGTCCGGATCGCCTCGGCCGCCGCCGAGACGGTCACCGCCTGGGCCGCCGGAGGCGCGGCCTTCGCGCTGCCCGGCGCGGTGGCCGCGTTCGTGGCCGCCACCGTCCCCGTCGACGACACTCCCACCCCGGCCAGCCTGCGCGAGGCGACCGTCCCGGTGCTCGCGGCGAGCTTCCTGGCCGTCTGCGTGACCCTCGGGTACGCCGCGATGGTGCAGGTCTCCCAGCGGCGCATCCCGGTGCCCCTGTCGGTCGGCACCGGGATGGGCGCGCTCGTCGTCACCGCCGCCGCCTTCGGCGCGCCCGGCGCCACCGTCGCCGACGCGTGGGTCGGGGCGCTCCTGCTGATCGCCGCGGTGCTGCTCTTCCTGGCCCCCTCGATCGACGCCGGCCGCCGCTCCGACCTCACCCTGGACGGCTCGGACCTGGCCGCCGCGGCGGTGACCACCGCACTGATCGCCACGATGGTGCGGATCGCGGCGGTCCTCGCCCCGGGTGGGCAGTTGGCGGTGGCCGCCGGCCTGGTCCTGGTCGTCGCCGTGGCCGCCCGCGCCATGCCCGAGGAGTGGCGACGCGGCCCGATCCTCGGCATCGCCGTCGGCGGCGTACTCATCGGGGTGCTCGCCGGTTGGACGGCGCTGCGCGGCGGCGTGGGCGTGCTGGCCACGCCCGGACCGATCTGGAACGGCGACCTGAGCAACTGGCCGGCGGCGCCGACCGGCGGCTCGACCTGGCAGGCGCCGATCGCGCTGCTGCTGCTGGCCGTCGCCGCCGGCGTCCTGCTGCCACCGCCCTGGCGCTGGGACGCGTCCGGCGTGGCCGTGGTGCTCGCCACCATCGGCGCGCCGGCCGCGTTCGATCTGCCCTGGTGGTCGCCGGTGCTGGTCGGGGCCATGGTCGCCACCGTCTTCGGGATGGCGGCGGTGGCCACCGAGGAGCCCCGGGCCGGGCTGTCCCGGGCCACCGTGGCCGGGGTGGTCGCGCTGCACGGGGCCGGCGCCGGTCTGGTCCGCCCGTGGACCACCGCGCTCGCGCTGGGCAGCATCGCGCTGATCGGTGTCGTCGTCGCCACGCTGGCCCGCGTCCTCGCCCGGCCCCAGGTGACCGACCTGGAGACCGAGGGCATGCCGCCGCACCTGGCGCAGATCGGCGGCGCGGCGGCCGGTGCCGCGCTGCTGGCGTTGCCGGGCGCGGTGGCGGCGCTGGCCGTCGAGTTCCAGCACTCGGCGCAGGTGGTGCTGACCGCCGCGCTGGCCGCGTCGAGCCTCGGTCTGGCCGGTGTGGCCGCCGTACGCCGGTACGTGCCGCAGTACCTGCCCTGGGTCAGTGTGGCCGTGGTCGGCGGGGCGAGCATCAGCGCCCTCGCCGCCATCCCGACCGGCCTGCCCGTCGGGGTCTACGCGGCCGCCGCCGCGCTGCTCGGTGTCCTCGCCGAGCTGATCCGTGCGGCGACCGTACCGCCCACCGCCGCCGCCCAGCCGGTCCGACGCTGGGCGGTGCTGCTCGACGGCGCGCTGCGCCGGCTGCCGGACGACCCGGATCGGCGGCGGTGGCGGGTCAGCCCCTCGGCCGGCGCGCTCGCGGCCGCCGCCCTGCCGACCGCCCTGGCCCTCGTCTCGATCGCGCCCGCGCTGGTCTTCGCCCTGGTCGAGCCGCAGCGCACGTTGAACCGGATCTGGCAGGGTCCGCCGCCGGAACTGCTCACCCCACCGCCGGACCTGGTCAATCCGACCCACGTGCTGACCGCGCTGCTGCTCACCGCGACGGCGGCCCTGGCCGCCACCGGTTTCAGCGGCGGACGGCGGTCCCGTGCCGTACCGGTGGTGCTCCCCGGCGCGGCCGTCACGCTGTTGATCGCGCCCATCGCGCTGGGCAGCAGGTGGCCGGCGAGCACGCTCGCCGCGCTGTCCGTGTTCACCATCTCCATGCTCGGTCTCGCCCTGACCCCGCCACCGCCGCTCGTCGAGCCGGCCCGTTCGTTGCGGCTGGCCCGGGTGCTCGTGTTCGTCATCGGTCTGGCCGCCGGTGGCGCCGGCCTGGCCGGCAGCCTGGCCGAGGAGCAACTGACCCTGTTCACCCTCGGCGGCGCGGTGGGCGTGGGCGTGGTGGCGGCCCTGTTCGGCACCACCCAGCGCGCCCGGATCCTCGGCTGGCTGTTCGCCTCGGTCATGGCTCAGCTCTTCGTGCTCACCGCCGGCCTGATCGCCGGGCTGGCCCCGGTCTGGTCCGCGTTCGGGGTGCTCGCCGTCGGCGCGGTCCTCCAGGTGCTCGCGGCGACCCTGCCCCAGCTGCGCCGCCCCGAGGCACAGCGCGAGGCGGCCACCGTGCAGTGGACCGGGTACGCCGCGGCCCTGATCGCGCTGGCGCTCGCCTTCGACTCGCCACGACACATCGCCGCCCTGCTGGCCGCCTGGGGCGCCGTCCTCGGAGTGGCGGCGACCCGGCCCGGCCGGCGGCCCGTGGAGCGCCGGATCCTCTTCTGGGCGGTGGTGTTCTGCGAGATAACCGCCTGGTGGATCCTCATGCGCGTCGCCGACGTGGCGCTGCCCGAGGCGTACACGCTGCCGTTCGCCGCGCTGGCCCTGCTGGTCGGCGTGCTGGAACTGCGCCACCGGCCGGACCTGAGCAGCTGGGTGGCGTACGGGCCGGCGCTGGTCGCCGCATTCCTGCCGACCCTGGCGATCGTGCTCGCCACCGAGTCCAGCACACTGCGGCAGATGCTGCTGCTGCTCGGTGCGGTGGCGGTGCTGATCTTCGGCTCGTCCAGCCGGCAGCAGGCACCGGTGATCGTCGGCGCGTCGGTCACCGCGATCGCCGCCATCCACGCGCTGTTCAGCCTCGGTCCGTGGCTGGTGCTGATCCCCGTGGGCATCCTGCTGCTCGTCCTCGGGGCCAGCAACGAACGCCGTCGTCGCGCCCAGGAACGCCTCCAGACCGCGCTACGCGGCATGAGGTGAAACCGGAGGGTCACGGCGGCGTGGGTGAGTGGGCACGGTGAGCGTGCCGAGCCCGCCGGGGCTTTCGGCGGGCTTCCGTCGGGGGCTTTCGGCGATCTTGCACTTTCTGTCGCCGTATAGTTGGACAAATGCCGCTTAGCGACCATCGAAGGTGCAAGATCGCGGGGGTGGGCGGGCCCGGGGTGCCCGGGGTGCGGGTTAGGGCAGGGTGGCTTGGAGGGCCGCGTCCTTGGTCTTGATGAGGTTCTCCAGGTCCTGCTGGTAGGTGGCCATCCGGGTGCGCAGCGTCTCGTCGGACGCGCCGAGGATCCGAACGGCCAGCAGGCCGGCGTTGCGGGCGTTGCCGATCGACACGGTGGCCACCGGAATCCCCGCCGGCATCTGCACGATGGACAGCAGCGAGTCCATGCCGTCGAGGTGCTTCAGCGGCACCGGCACGCCGATCACCGGCAACGGGGTCACCGAGGCGACCATGCCCGGCAGCGCGGCGGCGCCACCGGCACCGGCGATGATCACCTTCAGCCCTCGGTCGGCCGCCTCACGCCCGTAATCGATCATCGCGACCGGGGTCCGGTGTGCCGAGATGACCCGCACCTCGTACGACACCTCGAAGTCGTCGAGCACCTCGGCGGCGGCCCGCATGGTCGGCCAGTCCGAGTCGCTGCCCATGATCAGCCCAACCGTGGTCACCGGAGTCCTCCTTGGTTCGCGGCCACCCGGGTCACTCGTGCCCCACCTGGAGCCAACGCACGGCCCGCGCCGCCCGTGCCCGTACGTCGTCCAGGTCGTCACCGAGCACGGTGACGTGCCCGATCTTGCGACCGGGGCGTACCTGCTTGCCGTAGAGGTGCACCTTCGCCCCCGGCTCGGCGGCGAAGAGGTGGTGCAGCCGCTCGTCGACCGACATCCCGTCCGGTTCGCCGCCGAGGACGTTCGCCGACACGACGACCGGCGCGGTCAGCGCGGTGTCGCCCATCGGGTAGTCCAGCACCGCCCGCACGTGCTGCTCGAACTGCGAGGTCCGGGCACCCTCGATGGTCCAGTGCCCCGAGTTGTGCGGACGCATCGCCAGCTCGTTGACCACGATCGCGGGTCGACCGGCGTCGTCGCGCACCTCGAAGAGTTCCACGGCGAGCAGCCCGACCACACCGAGCGCGGTGGCCAGGTCGATGGCGAGCTGCTGGGCGGAGACTGCCAGCTCCTCGTCGAGACCGGGCGCCGGGGCCAGCACCTCGACGTTGATGCCGTCCCGCTGGACCGTCTCGACCACCGGGTACGCGGCCACCTGGCCGAACGGCGAGCGGGCCACCTGCACGGCGAGTTCGCGGCGCAGCGGCACCCGCTCCTCGACGATCAGCCGGGTGCCACCCGCGAGCAGTGTCGCGGCCAGCTCGGCGGCCTGGGTGGCGTCGTCCACCATCCAGACGCCCCGACCGTCGTAGCCGCCCCGAGCCGCCTTGAGCACCACCGGCCAGCCGACCTGCTCGCCGAACCCGACCAGGTCGGCGGGGTCGCCGACCGGCCGCCAGACCGGGTTGGGCGCACCCAGCTCGGTGAGGCGTTCCCGCATGACCTGCTTGTCCTGGGCGTGCAGCAGCGCGTCCGCCGGCGGGTACAGGGTCACCCCTTCGGCCGCCAGCGTGCGGATGTGCTCGTTGGGCACGTGCTCGTGGTCGAAGGTGACCACGTCGCAGCCCTTGGCGAAGGTGCGCAGGGCGGCCAGGTCGGTGTGGTCCCCGTACTGGACGTCGGCGGCGACCAGCGCCGCGCCGTCGTCGGGGGCGCTCGCGAGCACACGCAGTGACTGGCCGAGGGCGATCGCGGCCTGATGGGTCATCCGGGCCAACTGGCCGCCACCCACCATGCCGACAACAGGCAGACCGGTACGGGAATCCATAGCGCGGCCAGCCTACCGGTGCCCGACTCAGCCCAGCTCGGCGACCAGCTCGTCGACGGAGGTGACCGGCCGCTGGCAGACGAAACCCCGGCAGACGTAAGCGGCGGACCGCCCGTCGACCAACGGCCGGTCGGCGAGCAACGGCACTCCGGGCTGGTCCGGGAGGCCGGCGACCACCACCGCTCCGGGCGGGGCGTACCGGTGGGCGGCGGCCACCAGCGGATCGCCGGCCGGATCGTGGGTCACCACCGCGATCTCGTACGGACCGGACAGCAGCGCCTCGCCGACCGTGGCCGCGTACCCGGCGAAGCGGGCGTGCCGCCCGACGATCGGCGCAACGGTGGCGAGCGCGGCCTCGGCGGCCTCGCGGTAGCGGGTCTGTCCGGTCAGCGCGGCGTACGCGACCAGCCCGGCGACCAGCGCCGACCGCCCCGACGGGGTGGCGTTGTCGGTCGGATCGGCCGGCCGGGCGACCAACCGCTCCGCGTCGTCGGCCGTGTCGTAGTAGGCGCCGCCGGGAGCGGCGAAGCGTTCCAGGGCGGTGTCCAGCAGCTGGCCGGCCAGGGTCAGCCAGCGCCCCTCGCCGGTGAGCTGGTGCAGGGCGCAGAACGCCTCGGCCACGCAGCCGTAGTCCTCCAGCACCCCGGCCGGATCGCCGACCCTGCCGTCGCGGGAGACCCGGCGCAGCCGGCCGTCGACGACGTGCACGCTGGCCAGGTGCTCGGCGGCGTCCCGCATCGCGCCGTCGGCGACGATGGTGACGCCCTCCAACAGGTTGGCGCCCTCGTCCCGCTTCTCCAGGGCCAGCGCGGCTACCTGGAGGAACTCGACGATCGCGGTGATCGCCAGGCCGTTCCACGCGGCCACCACCTTGTCGTCGCGGGCCGGCTGGGGCCGGATGTCGCGGGCCGCGAGCAGTTGCCCGACCACCCCCTGCCAGCGGGTACGGACCTCGGGCGCGGCGTCGTCCACGTCCCGAGCGAGCTTGAGCACGCTCGTGCCGTGTTCAAAGGTGCCGTCCTCGGTGACCGCGAACAGGTCGGCGGCGAAGCGGCCATCGTCCTCGCCCAGCGCCTCGACGAGCTGCGCGGGCGTCCAGGCGTAGGTGAGCCCCTCGACGCCGTCGGTGTCGGCGTCCAGCGCGGACGCGAACCCCTCCCCCGGACGGTGCAGCTCGTCGGCGAGGAACCGGGCGGTGTCCCGGGCGACCCGACGCGCCAACGGATCGCCGGTCAGCCGCCAGAGCTGCGTGTAGACGCGCAGCAGCAGCGCATTGTCGTAGAGCATCTTCTCGAAGTGCGGCACCGTCCAGTGCGCGTCCACCGAGTACCGGGCGAAACCGCCGGCGAGCTGGTCGTAGATGCCGCCCCGGGCCATCGCCTCGGCGGTGTGCCGCACGATCTCCAGGCTGCGCGGGTCGCCGGTGCGCTGGTGGTGGCGCAGCAGGAAGAGCAGGTTCATGTGCGGTGGAAACTTCGGGGCGCCCCCGAACCCGCCGTTCGTCTCGTCGTACTCACCCGCCAGGTTGCCGGCCGCGGCGTCGAGCAGTGGGCCGTCCAGCGGCGCGGTGGGGCCGCCCACGGCCTGCGCGCCACCGATCGCCTCGACCACGGCGGCGCCCTGGCGCAGCACCTCGTCTCGCTGGTCCCGCCAGGCGGTGGTGACCGACTGGAGCAGGCGGGTGAAGTTGGCGCGCGGGAAGTAGGTGCCGCAGAAGAACGGGGTGCCGTCCGGGGTGGCGAAGACCGTCATCGGCCAGCCGCCCTGACCGGTCATCGCCTGGGTGGCGGTCATGTAGACGGCGTCGACGTCGGGGCGCTCCTCGCGGTCCACCTTGATCGACACGAAGTTGTCGTTCAAGAGCGCACCGACCTGCTCGTTCTCGAACGACTCGTGCGCCATGACGTGGCACCAGTGGCAGGCCGCGTAGCCCACCGAGATGAGCACCGGCACGTCGCGTCGTTTCGCCTCGGCGAACGCCTCGTCGCACCAGGGCCACCAGTCGACCGGGTTGTCGGCGTGCTGGAGCAGGTACGGGGAGGTCGCGTCGGCGAGTCGATTCACCGTTCCAGCCTCGCACAGAGAGAGGGAGCGCGGTTCGGCTGCGGTGTCGCTATGGTGCTCGGATGTCCGAGACGGGGAATTGGGCGGAGCCCACGGTCATCCGGACGGGCTGCTGCGAGGGGGCGCGCTGGCGGCTCGAACTGCCCGGCCCGGACAACACCCGCGACCAGAACCGGCTCGCCGGACTCGCGATGAACCCGGCCGCCCCGACCGACGTCCTGCTCGCCCTGGTTCGGGACGGCGGTCGGCTGCCACGACTCGTCCTCGCCGAGCGCCTGCAAGGGAACTCGCCGCTGGCGCAGGAGATTCCTGACGTCGTCGCGGCGCTGGTGGCGGTGACGGTCGAGACCGGCGACCCGCATCTGTTGCAACGCCTCCTTTTCGAGGGCGACTTCCCGCCCGACGCGATCGCGGCCTTCCGCGCCTCGTCCGACCACCGGCTGCGGTCCGAGGTCCCCTGGCTGAAGGCGTGCCCACCGGAGACCGTGGCCGCGCTCGCCGACGATCCCCACCCCCAGGTGCGACGAAGTATCGCCTTCCTCACCAATGTCAGCCCGGAAATCCAGGCCAAGCTGGCCCGCGACCCCGACCCGGCCGTACGCGATGGGATCGGCCAACGCGAGTTCTCAGCCGAGATCGCCGAGATCCTGGCGCACGACGAGGTCCCCGCCATCCGGGCGGAAGCCATCGAACAGGCCGGAGACTGGCTGGGCGAGGAGCTGGCCGTCAGCGCCGACCCGGAGGCCCGCGCGAGGGCCGCCCAGTGGGGACGCCTGTCCGTAGCGGCGATGGTGGCGCTGTCCGAGGACCCGGTCGTCGCCGTCCGTCGCGCGCTGACCTGGTCGGAGCACGTCTCCAGCCCCCTGCTGGCGGTTCTCGCCCGGGACAGCGATCCCGAGGTCCGCCGAGCGGTCGCGCTGCACTCCGCCACGTCGACGGAGACCCTGACGACGCTGACCCGCGATGTCGACGAGACGGTGGCCCGTACGGCTGTCGAACGATTCACGAAGGACAGCTTCCGGCCGCTGCCCAACCTGGAGCGGTTGGAGGCAGTTGCCGACCGGCTCTCCGTCGAGCAACTCCAGGACCTGCTCGGTAGGTGGAAGTCGGGTTGCGAGCCCGGTCCGAGGCCGTGGCCGGTTGAAGACGCGAAGGAAGCGCTCCAGACCCTCCTGACGCAGTGCGCGGGGTCCCGATCAGCACGCGTACGCGCTGCCGCCGCCGCCAACTGGTCGCTGTCGGAGGAGACCGCCGCTCTCCTGGCCCAGGACCGCAACCCCATGGTCCGCCGCTGGCTCGCCCGGCACTGTGGGCATCCCGAGATCCTGCGCCGACTCGCCGAGACGCCCGTCCGGGGCATCGGTGCGGCGCTCGCGAGCAACTCGCGGACCCCGCCCGACGTGCTGAGCCGGCTGCCCGTCAAGCCCCATCTTCTGGCAGAGAACTGGAGCGCGTCGGGCGAGCTGCTGGCCCGGCTGCTCGACGGTGCCGACCACGTCACCCGGCTCGTCATCGCCGAGCACCGGAACACCCGACCGGAGGCATTGGCGGAGCTGGCCCGAGGCGACGTCGAACGGGACGTGCTCCGGGCGGCCTGCGCCCATCCGGCGCTGCCGGTGCCGGTCATGTGGGAGTTGCTGCGGCGACCCGCTTGACGGGAGCGCCGAGCGGTCAGGAGGCGCCGTCGGCGCGCAGCCGGAAGACGTTCGACTCGGCCGAGTCGCGCAGCGTGCCCAGCACCGCACCGATCTTGTCGGCCGGCATCGGCTTGAAGAAGTGGTAGCCCTGCGCGGACGTGCAGCCCAGCTCGGCCAGGGCCAGCCGCTGTTCGGCCGTCTCCACGCCCTCCGCGACCACCCGCAGCCCCAACTCGTGGGCGAGCCCGACGGTGGTCCGGACGATCGCCGCGGCCTCCGGCGAGTCGGCCATCCGGATCACGAAGGAGCGGTCCACCTTCAACTCGTCCACGGCGATCCGGGTCAGGAACGTCAACGAGGAGAAGCCGGTGCCGAAGTCGTCCACCGCGAGCTGTACGCCCATCGACCGGAGGTTGGCGAGCACCTCGTCGATGATCTCCAGCTCGCTCATCACCACCGTCTCGGTGATCTCCAGGACCAGTCGGCGGGGTGGCACCTGGTGGCGGCGCAGCGCGTCGCCGATCTCCGCCGGGAGGCGGGGGTCGAGCAGGCTACGCGCGGACAGGTTGACCGAGATCGGGACGTCCAGCCCCTCGCGGGCCCACCCGGCGGCCACCCCGAGCGCCTTGTCGAGCACGTACCGGGTGAACGTGCCGAGCTGTTCGCTGTTCTCCACCGGGCGGATGAAGTCGGCCGGGCCCAGCCAGCCGCGCCGGGGGTGCTGCCAGCGGATCAGCGCCTCCACCCCGGTGGGCGCGCCGGTCGCCAGGTCGACCGCCGGCTGCAACGCCAACACCAACTGATCGTCGACCTTCAGCGCCTCGCGCAGTTCGGCGAGCAGGGCGAGCTGGTCGGTGCTGGCCGCGTCCCGGGTGCTGTCGTAGGCGGCGACGCTGCCGCCACCCTCCTTGGCCTGGTACATGGCGATGTCCGCGCGGCGCAGCAGCTCGGTCAGATCGGCGGTGCCGGCGTCGGCCACGACCACGCCCACCGAGACCTCGATGGACATCCGCACCCCGGCCACCTCGGTCGGCGCAGCCAGCCGCTCGGCGATCTCACGAGCCTGACGCAGCGCGTGTGCCATCGGCGCGGCCCGGTCACCCAGCACGGGAACCGAGGTGAGCAGCAGCGCGAACTCGTCGCCGCCGAGCCGGCCGAGTAGGTCACCCGGGCGGGCCAACGCGCTGAGTCGATTGGCCGTCAGCCGCAGCAACTGGTCGCCGGCCGCGTGCCCGAGGGTGTCGTTGACCTCTTTGAACTGGTTGATGTCCAACAGCAGCAGGGCCACCGGGTGGTCGTGTGCGAGCTGCCGCAACGACTGGTCGCCCTTGCCGAGCATGGCCGTACGGTTCGCCAGCCCGGTGAGCGCGTCGTGCACCGCCTCGTACGACGATCGGGCGGTGACCAGGCGCAGCTCGCGGTGGGTCGCGGCGTCGTGCAGCGCGGCGGCGAGCGCGTCACCGAACGCGGCCACCGCGTCCCGTTCGCGGGTCGTGGGCGGGGCGGAGCGGGGGAACCGGACCCGAAGCCGACCGACCGGCACGGCGCCCACCGACAGGGGGCGGACCAACTCGTACTCGTCGGGCTCCGACTTGTCGGGCGGGCCGACCTCCCGGTCGAGCAACTGGCCCCCGGCGTCCCCCCGGTAGCGACGCCACCTGCCGTCGGGCCGGGCCACCTCGACATCGACCAACTCGGCGTTGAACAGCGCCAGCGCGCCCGTCACCGCCGCGCTGGCGACGCCCCGCTCGTCGAGCTGGTTGAGAGCGGCGGTGGCCTCGGCGAAGGCGCGCCACGTCCGACGTTCCTGGTCCGCCCGCAGGCGGTAACGGTAGGTCTGTTGCAGCAGCCAGAGCAGCGGCGGGAGCAGCAGCAACCAGCGCGGGTCCAGCTCCAGCAGCGCGATCACGACCAGGCCGACCGCCACGTTGCCGACGAACATCAGCAACTTGCCGCGCAGCGCGGCCAGCAGCGGCGGCCCGATCGGCAGCCCGTGCCGCAGGCTCAGGCTCACCGCGCCGAGCCAACCCGTCACCATCAGGTACGTCACCGACCCGGCGATCACGGCAAGCGCCAGCACCGGAGTGGGCGGGGTGAGCAGGGGGTGCCCCAACGCGGTGGTGACGGACACGGCCAGCGCCGACGCGGCGGCCAGCGACGCGGCGATCCGGACGATCTCCAGCGGCGGGCGACGGTCGCTGTGCAGGGACAACCCCGTCCAGGCCAGCCCGGCGCCGATCAGCGTGGCCGACGGCAGCCAGCCGGCCGGAGCGAGATAGAGGCAGACGATCAGGGCCGCTTCACCCCAGGTGATGCTGACCATGCCGGCGGTCCCGCGGAACCGGAGCCGGGCGAGTTGGGCCAGGGCCAGGACACCGACCGCGATGCCGAAGCGGGCCGGACCACCCAGCGGGTCGTCGGCCGGCAGCCCGGACGGAAGCGTCAACCCGACCACGGCGGCGACCAGCGCGGTCAGCGTCACCGCGACCGTCAGCACGCGCAGCCGGACCGGCATGCCGTGCACCCCGAGCCGGTCGAACGGGTCGCCGGCCGGAGCGGAGGTCATCGACCTTCCCCGTCAGCCGACCGACCAACGGTACGGCGGGCAGCCGGTGCTGTGCTGGCCATCGGCGCCCCCTCCCGCGCACGTCTCGGGGACTTTTGGTCCCCCGGCGGAAGGCTAAGCCAAACCGGGTGGTCGCAACAGGGGTCCGCCACCCGGTTCGGCGTGAATCACGCGCGGACTACCCGTTCCGCTGCTGCTGGTGCCCATTGGGAGCGTGCGTGGATGAATCATGCGCGCCGGTCCCGTCTGTCGGATCGACGACTGAAGCGTCGGCCCTGGTCGGATCGACCGCCGGCCCCGGCTGCGGGAACCGGTCGGGCAGACGCCGCAGTCGGGCGTTCATGTTGCGGATCAGCAGGATGGTGGCGGTAGCCAGCAGCAGGATGAGGAGGAGGCCCATCGGGCCGGCCAGACCACCCGTGCGGGTGTCCCCGAAGTTGTTCTCCGCGAGCACCTGGGCAGCGGTCAGCATGGTCGTCCTCCGATGTGCGATTGCCTACCAGGGTAGCCCTGGCCGGGATCAGCGCGCGTGCGCCGTCTCCCGCACTCCGGCGAAGAGGTCGGACTCGGGCAGCGGGCTCTCCACCATGGTGCGTACCAGCTCGAAATCCTCCGTCGGCCAGGCCTGCTGCTGCATCTCCATGGGCACGTGGAACCAGAAGCCGTCCGGGTCGACCTGGGTGGCGTGGGCGCGCAACGCGTCGTCCCGCACGGGGAAGTATTCGGCGCAGTCGACCCGGGTGGTGATCCGTGGGCCCTTGTCCGGACGCTCGTCCCAGCGCTTGAGCCAGTCCTCGTACGGCGACTCGGCGCCCGTGGCCAGCACCGCCTCGTGCAGCGCCATGATCTTGGCCTTGGAGAAGCCGATGTCGTAGTAGAGCTTCAGCGGCTGCCAGGGGGCGCCCAGCTCGGGGTAGCGCTCCGCATCACCGGCGGCCTCGAAGGCGGCCACGCTCACCTTGTGGCACATGATGTGGTCGGGGTGGGGGTAGCCACCCTCCTCGTCGTACGTGGTCACCACGTGCGGACGGAACTCCCGCATCAGCCGGACCAGCGGGCCGGCGGCCACCTCGACCTCCTGGAGGGCGAAGCAGCCCTCGGGGAGCGGCGGCAGCGGGTCGCCCTCGGGCAGGCCGCTGTCGACGAACCCGAGCCAGGCCTGGTCGACGCCGAGGATCGCCCGCGCGGCGTCCATCTCGGCCCGCCGGATGTCCGCGATGTTGGCCCAGACGTCGGGCCGGTCGAGCTTGGGATTGAGCACGCTGCCGCGCTCACCGCCGGTGCACGTCACCACCAGCACGTCGACCCCCTGGGCGACGTACTTCGCCATCGTCGCCGCACCCTTGCTCGACTCGTCGTCCGGGTGCGCGTGGACGGCCATGAGACGCAGCTGCTCTGCCAACTTACGGCGCTCCTCGTCTGTGTCGGCCGGTGGACCCGACCGGGCTCGACCGGCTGACCTGCCAGGAACCTCCCCCGCCCCGCCGCCGGTCGGCACCTGCGGGACCCGACCTGCCGTTCCTGGCATTCGGCCGGGCTGGGAGGATGGACTCCTGCCATTCTTGCCGATGCCGCCGACAACAACGCCAGGAGATACCCGCCGGTGACCGAGACGCACGCCACAATTTCACCGGGCGCGCCGGTCTTCCCGGCCGGGCGCTACGGCCGACGCCGGGCACCCGGCGGAGGCCGGCGTCGTACGCTGCTGGCCGCCCTGGTGCTCCTGGTGCTGGTGGTGGGGCTGAGCCTGATCTCACTGCGGCTCTACCGGCAGTACGGCGATCCGGTCTACGACGCCCAGGTGATCACGTACACCGACATCACGGACAACCAGGTGGTGGTCGACTTCCGGGTACGTGTGCCGGAGGGCGGCTCGGCCGTCTGCGTCCTGCGCGCCCGGGACCGCGCCGGCGTCGAGGTGGGCCGCGACGAGGTCACGGTGACCGCCGGCCCGGGTGAGCGGCACGTCGGCGCCCGGCACCGGCTGAACACCAGCGCCCGACCGTTCATCGGCGAGGTGCTGCGCTGCCGAGCGCCGTCCTGAACTGCGGAGACATCACCCGGTAACGGCCGTCGCCCGGCATCGAGCGCGGGTGCCGGATCCGGACACCGGCGGTGATCGCCGACACGCTGTGTCGTACCGCACTGGTAACTTGGTAGTTCACCTGTCAGCCAGCCACGCACAACCGAGGAGAACGCCTGTGTCCACTGGCAACGAGGCGCCCGCCACCTGGCTGTCCCAGGACGCGTACGACCGCCTCCAGGCCGAGCTCGACGAGCACATCGCCAACCGGCCGGCGATCGCGGCCGAGATCAACGCCCGCCGCGAAGAGGGCGACCTGCGGGAGAACGGCGGCTACCACGCCGCCCGTGAGGAGCAGGGCAAGGCTGAGGGTCGCATCCGCTACCTGCAGGAGCTGCTGCGCACCGCCAAGGTCGGCGCCGCGCCGACGGCCGACGCGGTGTCACCCGGCATGGTGGTGACGATCTACTTCGACGACGACACCGACGACACCGAGACCTTCCTGCTCGGCTCGCGGGAGATCGCCGCCACTACCGACCTGACGGTCTACAGCCCCGAGTCGGCCCTGGGCAAGGCGATCCTGGGTGGTCGCGCCGGTCAGACCTGCACCTACACGGCACCGAGTGGCGCCGACATCAAGGTGACCGTGGTCAGCTTCGAGCCGTTCTCCGGCTGAGCGGCAACCCCCCTACGGTGTAACGCCGCCGGGGCGTGGCACCGCCTGTCACGCCTCGGCGGCGAACACCACCTGATAGCCACTGGCCCGCAGCGCGCTGATCAACGTGTCGGAGTGCTCCACACCACGGGTCTCCACCGACAGCGCCACCTCCACCTCGCCGAGGCCGAGGTGCGGGTTGGCCCGCTGGTGTTCCACGTCCACCACGTTGGCCCGGTGCTCGGCGATCTGACTGAGCAGTGACGCGAGCTGCCCGGGCCGATCCGAACAGCGCACGGTCACCCGCAGGTAGCGGCCGGCCGCGGCGAGACCGTGCTCGATCACCCGCATCATCAGCAGGGGGTCGATGTTGCCGCCGGAGAGGACCGCCACCACCGGCGTCTCCACCTCCACCACGCCGGCCAGGAGCGCGGCCACGCCGACCGCCCCGGCCGGTTCGACGACCTGCTTGCCCCGCTCCAGCAGCATCAGCAGGGCCCGCGAGATGTCCTCCTCGGAGACCGTGACGATCTCGTCGACGAGCTTGCGGACATGGTTGAAGGTGATCTCCCCCGGCCGTCCGACCGCGATGCCGTCCGCGATGGTGGCGAACGCCGGCAGCCGGACCGGCTCTCCGGCCACCAGGGAGGGCGGGAAGGCCGCCGCGCCCGCCGCCTGCACCCCGATGATGCGTACGTCCGGGCGGAGCGCCTTGGCGGCCACCGCCATGCCCGAGATCAGGCCGCCGCCGCCCACGCCCGTGATGATCGTCCGCACGTCGGGACACTGTTCGAGGATCTCCAACGCCACCGTGCCCTGCCCGGCGATCACGTCCCGGTGGTCGAACGGGTGAATGAGCACCGCACCGGTCCGCTCCGCGTACGTCTGCGCGGCCACCAGCGACTCGTCGACGGTGTTGCCGGCCAGCTCGACCTGCGCGCCGTACCCCTTGGTGGCGGCGACCTTCGGCAGCGGCGCGTTGACCGGCATGAAGACCGTCGCGTGCGTGCCGACCAACCCGGCGGCGAGCGCGACGCCCTGGGCGTGGTTACCGGCGCTCGCCGCGACCACGCCACGCGCACGCTCGCCCGCCGACAGCCGGGAGATCCGCACGTACGCGCCGCGCACCTTGTACGAGCCGGCGCGCTGCACGTTCTCGCACTTGAGCCACGTCGGCCCGCCCAGTGCCGCGCTCAGCGGCCGGGAGGGCTCCAGCGGGGTGGTCCGGACGACGTCGGCGAGCAGTTTCCGCGCAGCCCGTACGTCGTCGAGGCCGACCAGTTCCGTCATGCCCCGATCGTGCCATCCGGGCCCGGCGGCCTCGGCGGCGACACCGGGGTACGCGACGCGACCACCCGCGTCGGCGGTCCTCGGACGCCCCGATCGCCCGACTTGCGGGCCGCCCCCGCGTTGATCCACTCCAGATCGCCGACGTGGGGCTGTCGGGTCGCCCGGACAGCGCCACATCGGCGATCTGGAGTGGATCACGACGTGGGCGCGGCCCCCGGCGTCTCCGAGGGCGCCACGGCCGCCGAGGGCGCCACGGCCGCCGAGGGCGCCACGGCCGCCGGGGCCGCCGGGGCGGGCTGGCCTGCCGACGTGACCGGGGCCGGCGGCCAGGCTTGTGCTGGCCAGACCGGGGCGGTCGGCCACGCCGGGGCGGCGCGGGCGATCCGGGCCTCCTGGGCGGCGGAGATCCGGTGGATCAGCAGGATCAGCGTCACCGCCGCGACCGCGCAGCCCAGCGCCGGCAGGGCGTTGCGAAGCAACGAGTCCCGGTAGTGGTCGACGTACGCCTGGTAGCCGGCGTCGTTGAACGGGGTCTCCGGCAGCTTCGCGTACGCCCTGTCGTCGAGGCGGCTGCTCAGCCGCTCGCCGATGCTGAACACCAGCCAGGAGCACCACCAGACGCTCACGAGGGTGGGCGTGAACCGCCGCCAGAGGCTGTCCCGAGCGATGTTCGCCACGACCCGGGCCGGCACCACGAAGTTCGCGAACGGCACCAGCCAGCCGGCGATCGCCCAGCCCGCTCCGAGGGTGGGCAGTGCGCCGGGGAAGGCGTCGGTGTTCTTGCGCGCCCGCCAGGTCCAGATGATCACCAGGACGGCGGCGGTGAGGTAGACCACGGCCATGGTCAGCGCCACCAGGACGTTGATGATCACCACACCGAGGAGCAGGTCCGGGTCGTCGTCGGCCATGGCCCGCCGGGCCAGCGCCATCCCGATCAGCGGGGACAGCGCCACCACCAGGTAGAGCACGGCGGTCGCGCCGACCGCGACGCTGGCCGCCAGCCCGATCCCCCGTACGCGGTAGGTCGGCAGCCCCGGCGTGACCGCCGGCTGGCCGAGCGGCGTGTAGCAACGCGGGCATTCGTTGTGCTCGGAGGACGTGGCGTCTCCGCAGGTCTGGCAGCGCATTGGTGTCCCCCGTGGGTCGCGCGATGGTGCGCGCACACGCTAGACGATCATGCGCTGGCCGGCGACCCCGTTCCGACGAGGGGATAGCCGGGCGCGTGGCGCACCCACGGGGCGGTCATCTCGAACTGACCGGCCACGCCGAGCAGCAGCAGCTCCGAGCCGGGCGGACCGACGATCTGCACGGCGACCGGCAGGCCGTCCGGGCGGCGTCCCACCGGTACGACGATCGCCGGCAGGCCGGCGACGTTCCACGGCGCGGCGTACGGGGCGTACCTGATGTTGGCCGACAGGTTCGCCCGCCAGGACCGCTCCGACCAGCGGCCGGCCTCCGGCGGCGCGCTCGCCAGGGCGGGCGTGAGCAGCAGGTCGACGGAGTGGTCGGTGAAGAAGTCGACGGACCGCTGCCGCCAGGCGACCCGGTCGGCCTCCCGGACGTAGCCGCGCCGCTGTGCCCACTCGCCCAGCGCGACGTGCCGCCGGGTACGGCGTTGCAGACCGCGCCGGTCCAGCCCGGCGGCCCGGACGTCGGCGGCTGCCGCGGCGAACCAGGTGGCGAGGCCCTGCAGGCCCAGGGCCGTGGGGTAGACCGGATCGGCCGGCACGGTGTCGTGGCCGGCGGCGGCGAGCAGCCGGCCGGCCGCGGCCACCGCGTCCCGGTTGGGCGCGTCCGGCGAGACTCCGCGTACCGGAGAGCGCAGCGAGACACCGACGCGCAGCCGTTGCGGCGGGACCAGCTTCTCCGGGCGTCGGCCGGCGAGCACCGAGAAGCCGACGGCGGCGTCGGCGACCGTGCTGGCAAGCATCCCGTGCTCGGTGAGACCGAACCAGTCGTCCGCGCCGAGCTGGCAGGGCACCACACCGCGGCCGGGTTTGAGGCCGACCAGGCCGCAGCAGGCCGCCGGGATGCGGATCGAGCCGAGGCCGTCGTTGCCGTGCGCGATCGGCACCAGGCCGGCGGCGACCGCGGCGGCCGCGCCGCCCGAGGAACCGCCGGGGGTACGCGTGCTGTCCCACGGGTTGCGCGTCACCGCGCTGTCGTCGTCGGTGAGCGCCCAGAGTCCCAGCTCCGGCATCCGGGTGACCCCGAGGATCACCGCGCCGGCGCCCCGCAGCCGCCGGACGACCTCGTGGTCGGCCTCCGCGACCTCGGTCCGCGCGGCGGCCGACCCGTTCCAGGTGGGCAGGCCCGCGACCGGAGTGTTCTCCTTGACGGCCACCGGCACCCCGGCCAGGGGGAGGTTGGCCAGGTCCTCCTGCTCGTCGACCTTCTCCGCCTCGGTGATCGCCTCGCCGCCGCGAACGGCGCGGAACGCGGCCAGTTCGCGGTCGGCCGAGGCGATGTACTCGAGGTGGTCGGCAACGACCTGGGTGGCCGAGACGTCACCCCGCCGTACGCCCCGGGCGATCTGCTTGGCGGTCGCCCCGACCCAGGTCGCCATGATGTCCTGCACGGCCGTCCTCCCCAGCGGTCAGCCCAGCGCCTGCTCCAGATCGGCGAGCAGGTCGTCGACCGTCTCGATGCCGACAGACAGTCGCACGAGATCGCCGGGAACTTCAAGCGGCGAGCCGGCAGCACTTGCATGTGTCATCCGACCCGGGTGTTCGATCAGCGATTCGACGCCGCCCAGCGACTCGGCGAGCACGAAGAGCTTGGCCCGGTTGCAGATCTCGACGGCGTGGTCCTCGCCGCCGGCGGCCCGGAACGAGATCATGCCGCCGAACCGGCGCATCTGCTTGGCCGCCACCTCGTGACCAGGGTGCGAAGGCAGCCCGGGGTAGATCACCTCGGACACCTTGGCGTGCCCGTCGAGGTAGGCGGCGAGGCGCTCGGCGTTGTCGCAGTGCCGGTCCATGCGTACCCCGAGGGTCTTGATGCCGCGCAGGGTGAGCCACGCGTCGAACGGGCCGTTGATCGCGCCCATCGCGTTCTGGTGGTAGCGCAGCTCCTCGCCGAGCGCGGCGTCGGCGACGACGAGCGCGCCACCGACCACGTCGGAGTGCCCGCCGATGTACTTGGTGGTGGAGTGCACCACCACGTCCGCGCCGAAGGCGATCGGCTGCTGAAGGTACGGCGAGGCGAAGGTGTTGTCGACCACCAGCAGCGCGCCGGCGTCGTGCGCCACACCGGCCAGGACGGCGATGTCGGCGATGCCGAGCAGCGGGTTCGTCGGCGTCTCCACCCAGATGATCTTCGTCCGTCCGGGCTGCACGGCGGCCCGGACCGCGGCCGGGTCGGAGACCTTGGCCGGCGTGAACTCCAGCCCCCAGCGCTGGGCCACCCGGGCGAAGAGCCGGTAGGTGCCGCCGTACGCGTCGTCCGGAATGATCACGTGGTCGCCCGGCTGGCACACCGCCCGCAGCAGGGTGTCCTCGGCGGCCAGGCCACTGGCGAAGGCGAGACCCACCGGCCCGCTCTCCAACGCGGCCAGGCACTCCTGGAGGGCGTCGCGGGTCGGGTTGCCGGAGCGGCTGTACTCGTAGCCGAGCCGAGGCGCGCCGACGGCGTCCTGGGCGTACGTGCTGGTCTGGTAGATCGGCGGGATCACCGCGCCGGTCCGGGCCTCGGGGTCCTGACCGGCGTGAATGGCGAGCGTCTCGAAGCCGTGACTCATTCTGGTGAGGCTAGTGCCCCGTCCCGGCGACCCGGCACGGAACCCGCGCCCCGGGCGGGGGCCGGACCCATCCGGTCCGACCCCACGCTCCGGTTCAGCGTCGGGAACGGCCCTCAGGCGGCCGGGACGGGCAGGACGTGCAGGGTGACCGGGCGGGTTCCGGTCCAGTCGTAGGAGACCGCGTAGAGCCGGGCGCCGTTCGGGGCCCAGGCCAGCGCGCCGGGGCTGAGCTCGTCGCCCAGCTCGAAGTGGGCCAGCTCGGTGCCGCCCGTGGAGAAGACGAACACGTCCGGGTCGTAGGAGGCGTCCGCGCCGCCGGCGATCCGGGTGCCGTCGCGCGAGACCTCGACCGCATTGGGGTACGCGCCGGTGCGGAAGGTCGCCGACGGGGTGGTGATGTCGGCGAACGGGAACGCCTGCACCTCGTACGGGGCGCCGGACGCGGTGAACACGGTCGCGCCGGTCGGGTCGAGGGCGATGTCGCGCAGGTTGCTGCCAATCGCCATGAACTCGTTGGTGCCCGGCGCGCTCAGCGCACCACCGGTGCCGATCGTGTACGTGTATACCGACGCGGGGCTCAGGCCGGGCTGCCCGGCCAACAGCACCGAACGGTTCTGGCTGGCGGCGGTCAGCAGCGGAGCGCCGTAGAAGCCGCTACCGGTGTCCAGACCCGTGGTCACCCGCGCCGGCTGGCGGCCCAGGTCGATCCGGCCGATGTTGCCGTCCCAGCCTCCGCAGCCGTACCCGAACCACAGGTACCGCCCGGTCAGCGCCAGCGACGACGGGCACTCGCCCGCGCCGGTGTCGTACCGGGCCGACTCGACGAGCGTGCCGGTGTCGAAGGCGGCGATGGCATTAGCGGTCGGCAGCGCCACGTAGAGGGTCTGCCGGTCGGCGCTGAGCAACAGGTCGGTCGGACCGGGCAGGCCGGACAGGGTGCCCACGACCGCACCCGTCGCGCTGGCCACCACGACGTCGGTCGAGGACGGCCCGCCGCTGACGAAGACCCGGTCACCGGCCGAGACCACGTCGGCCACCGCCGGCAACGACAGCGGGGTGGCCGTCGGCGCGGGTGCGGCCTGGGCGGGGCCCGGGAGACCGGCGGTGAGCAACCCGGCGGCCAGTACGGCCAGTGCCAGGGTCGTGCCTCTCTTGCTGTGCACGTGCGTTCCCCCCATGTTCTTGATCCAGACCCGTAAATGAGTACCACAGTCGATGCGTACGTGGGGGGCACGTCAGCGCAGATCGGCGCTATAGCCTGGCGCGATGGACGGGTGCGTGTTCTGCGGGATCGTGTCGGGTGACGTTCCGGCGTTCCGGGTCGCCGACGAGCCGGACGGGGTGGCGTTCCTGGACACCCGCCCGGTCTTCGCGGGGCACGTGCTGGTGGTGCCCCGGACGCACCTGGTGACCCTGGCCGAATTGCCGGCCGACCTGCTACCCGGCTACTTCGCGCTGGTCCAGCGGCTGGCCGTGGCGGTGGAGGCCGGCCTGGGGGCCGGTGGGACGTTCGTGGCGATGAACAACCGGGTGTCCCAGTCCGTCCCCCATCTGCACACCCACGTGGTCCCCCGCACCAAGGGTGACGGGCTGCGTGGCTTCTTCTGGCCGCGCACCCGGTACAGCGACGACGCCGAGGCACAGACCTACGCCGACCGGATCGCCACCGCCCTCGACGGCGGGGCCTGAGTCACAGTGGCGCGGGTAAGGAAGCAGAACCCACCGGTGTTACACGCTGGGAGACGCATGAGAGGAGTCCCACCGTGTTCCTGCGCCGTATGAACGCCGAGATGATCACGCCCGAGCAGGCCCTGCCGGGCCGCCCGATCTCGATGCCGGTCGCCGACCGCCACGAGGTTCTGGGCACCCCGCTGAAGGGTCCGTTCCCGGAGGGCCTCCAGGTGGCCGTCTTCGGCATGGGCTGCTTCTGGGGCGCCGAGCGGCTGTTCTGGACGCTGCCCGGCGTGTACACGACCTCCGCCGGCTACGCGGGCGGCTTCACCACCAACCCGACGTACGAGGAGACGTGTTCCGGCCGCACCGGGCACGCCGAGGTCGTCCAGGTGGTGTACGACCCCAGCAAGATCACGTACGAGGACCTGCTGAAGGTCTTCTGGGAGAACCACGACCCGACCCAGGGCATGCGCCAGGGCAACGACGTGGGCACCCAGTACCGGTCGGCGATCTACACGACCACCGACGAGCAGCGGGCCATCGCGGAGTCGTCGCGGGACGCCTTCCAGCCGATCGTGACCCGGGCCGGCAAGGGTGAGATCACCACCGAGATCGCCCCGCTCGGCAGCTACTTCTTCGCCGAGGACTACCACCAGCAGTACCTGGCGCCGACCAAGAACCCGAACGGGTACTGCAACCACGGCCCGAACGGCCTGAGCTGCCCGGTCGGCGTGGCCCGTACCGCCGGCTGACCCACCTGCGTGAACGCGATGCCCGGCTGCCGACGAGGCGGCCGGGCATTCCCGTTTGGCCCTGTGATCGAAATCCGTTGCCGAGCCCGGCGGGAACTCGATAACGTGGCCGTACACGTGAAAGGAGGTGGTCCAGACTTGTATAGCAATCGGACTCGTGAGGTGGCTGTCCGCTAGCCGCTGTCCTCGACAGTGATCGTCCGCCGCGAGGCGGGCAACCAGTACGACCGTCGAGACCGTGTGGCAGCGGTGCGGCGAAAACCACGACAGCCACCCGACCCCCGGGGTGCCGGCTTAGTCCAGCCGGCCCACGCGACAGCGTGGAGCGCCCCGGGGGTCGCTTCATCTCGGTGGGAGATCAGCGTGTCGATGCGCGAGCTGGTGATTCTCGGGACGGCCAGCCAGACCCCCACCCGGCAGCGCAACCACAACGGTTACGTGCTGCGCTGGGACGACGAGGTGATCCTCTTCGACCCGGGCGAGGGCAGTCAGCGCCAACTCCTGCACACCACCGTCACCGCCAGCGACCTGACCCGGATCTGCGTCACGCACTTCCACGGCGACCACTGCCTCGGTCTGCCCGGCACGATCCAGCGACTCTCACTGGACCGGGTCCCGCACCCGGTCGCCGTGCACTTCCCGGCCGGCGGCGCCGAGTACTTCGCCCGGCTGCGGCACGCCACCTCCTTCTACGAGAGCGCCGAGCTGGCGGTAACGCCGATCGAGACCGACGGGCAGCGGATCGCCCTGCGCTGCGGGACGCTGGAGGCCCGCCGGCTGCGACACCCCATCGAGACGTACGGCTATCGGCTCGTCGAGCCGGACGGCTGCCGGATGCTGCCGGAGAAGCTGGCCGCGTACGGCATCGCCGGCCCGGCCGTCGGCGAGCTGATCCGCGTCGGCCACCTGGACCTCGACGGGCGTCGCGTCACCCGGGACGAGGTGAGCGAGCCCCGACCGGGGCAGCGATTCGCCTTCGTGATGGACACCGGCCTCTGCGACGGCGTGTACGCCCTGGCCGAGCACGCCGACCTGCTGGTCATCGAGTCGACGTTCCTGGAGTCGGAGGCCGCGCTGGCCGCCGAGGTCGGCCACCTGACCGCGGCCCAGGCCGCGCGGGTGGCGACCGAGTCGGGGGTACGCACGCTGGTGCTGACGCACTTCTCCCAGCGCTATCCCGACCCGCGCCGGTTCCATGACGAGGCTCGCGCGCACTTCGACGGCGATCTGATTGTCGCCGAGGATCTGACCACCGTGCAGGTCCCGCCGCGCCGGGTAGCCTCGGCCGGGTGACTGTCACGCTCCGCCCCGCCACCGATCACGACCTGATGGGGGTCGGTGCCCTGCACCAACGGTCCCGGGTCGCCGCGTACTCCTCGTTCCTGCCGGCCGAGGCGCTGGCCAAACCGACCGGGGAGGCGATGGGACGGTACTGGGTCGAGCGGTGGAGCTGGGAGCGTGACACCCACCGGCTGATCGTGGCGGAACGCGTCGGCGGGCTCGTCGGGTTCAGCTACCTGGGGCCGGACGACGAGGACGATCCGACGACCGGGCTGCTCAACGCGATCCACCTGGACCCGGCCGAGCAGGGGCGGGGCACCGGCCGCGCGTTGATGGTGGACGCGCTCGACGCCATGCGTGACCGCGGTTGGCGTCGCGCGGTGCTCTGGGTGCTGCGGGAGAACGCCCACGCCCGCGCGTTCTATGAGCGCGGCGGCTGGACCCCGACGGGGGCCGAACGCGAAGAGAAGATGGGCACGGCCCCCACAACCCAACTCCGCTACACCCGCACCCTCTAACCCCTCCCCCTCCCCTCCCCGGCCCCACCTCCCCCGGCCCCCGCCTCCCCCGGCCCCCGCCTCCCCCGGCCTCCACCTCCCCCGTCGATCATGGACTTGTGGT
Source organism: Micromonospora sp. NPDC049801 (assembly GCF_040656575.1). Classification (NCBI taxonomy): domain Bacteria; kingdom Bacillati; phylum Actinomycetota; class Actinomycetes; order Micromonosporales; family Micromonosporaceae; genus Micromonospora; species Micromonospora sp. NPDC049801. Next base: position 88,807 of record NZ_JBFAMS010000013.1, read on the forward strand.
GGGCAATTTAGGCATTTCTGCCCCCTTTGCTCACCACCACAAGTCCATGATCGACGCGGTGGGGTGGGTGGGTGGGTGGGGTGGGCGGTTAGTGGGCGCCCAGGTGGGACAGGAGGTCCTGGCGGGTCAGGACGCCCTTGGGCTTGCCGTCGACCAGGACCAGGGCGGCGTCGGACTTCTCCAGCAGGCCCACGGCCTCGCTGACCGGCTGGCCGCCACCGATCATCGGCAGCGGGTCACCCATGTGCCGCTCGATGGTGTCGTGCAGGTGAGCCTGGCCGGTGAACAGCGCGTCGAGCAGGTCCCGCTCGGCGATCGAGCCGGCGACCTCGCCGGTCACGACGGGCGGCTCGGCCTTGAGCACCGGCAACTGCGAGACACCGTACTCACGCATGTAGTCGATCGCGTCGCGGACCGTCTCGGTCGGGTGCACGTGCACCAACTCGGGCAGCCCGCCCGGCTTGCTGGCCAGCGCGTCGGCCACGGTGGGCTCGGCGCCGGAGTTGTCGAGGAAGCCGTACCGGGCCATCCACGAGTCGTTGAAGATCTTCGAAAGGTAGCCCCGGCCGCCATCGGGCAGCAGCACCACCACGACGTCGTCCGGGGCAGCCCTACGCGCCACCTCCAGCGCGGCCACCACTGCCATCCCGCAGGAGCCGCCGACCAGCAGCCCCTCCTCGCGGGCCAGCCGCCGGGTCATCTCGAACGACGCCTTGTCGGACACCTCGATGATCTCATCGGCGACGCCCCGGTCGTACGTCTCGGGCCAGAAGTCCTCGCCGACGCCCTCCACCAGGTACGGCCGGCCGGTGCCGCCGGAGTAGACCGAACCCTCCGGGTCGGCGCCCACGATCTTCACCCGGCCGTCGGAGGCCTCCTTGAGGTACCGGCCGATGCCGGAGATCGTGCCGCCGGTGCCGACGCCCGCCACGAAGTGGGTGAGCCCGCCCTCGGTCTGCTTCCACAGCTCCGGGCCGGTGGTCTCGTAGTGCGAGCGCGGGTTCGCCGGGTTGCTGTACTGGTCGGGCTTCCACGCGCCGGGAATCTCGCGGGTCAGTCGGTCCGAGACGTTGTAGTACGAGCGCGGGTCCTCCGGGGCGACCGCCGTCGGGCAGACCACCACCTCGGCGCCGTACGCCCGCAGCACGTCCTGCTTGTCCTGGCTGACCTTGTCGGGGCAGACGAAGACGCACCGGTAGCCCTTGAGCTGCGCCACCAGGGCCAACCCGACGCCGGTGTTGCCGCTGGTCGGCTCGACGATGGTGCCGCCGGGCTTGAGCAGACCGGCCGCCTCGGCGTCCTCGACCATGCGCAGCGCGATGCGGTCCTTCACCGAGCCGCCCGGGTTGACGTACTCCACCTTGGCGAGCACGGTGGCCTGGATGCCCTCGGTGACGCTCCGCAGGCGGACCAGCGGAGTGTTGCCGATCATGTCGACGACGTTGTCGTAGTACTGCACGGTGTGCCCTTCGTTGCGGCGCCGGCGACGGCGGCCGGGCAGACGTATCCTCGCCGCCCAGCGTACGTGCCGTCAGTGCACCAGACCCCCGGGGATGACCGAGCTGCGCCGGGCCTCCCACTCCAGGAAGCGGTCGGTCTCGGAGAGCACGCTGCCCGCCAGCCAGGTGACCATGACGGCGTCGTCGGCCAGCCCGAAGATCGCCAGCGGGATCTCGGGCAGGAAGTCGATGGGCGAGACGATGTACGCCGTGGCCGCCGTCATGAGGGCCAGCCGGAGGCCACCGTCGTACTCGCCTCTGGTGGTGGCCCGGATCATCCGGGGCAGCGCCGCCAGCCGGGCGCCCAGCGACGGTCCGCCCCGCGCCCCCGCCATCAGTGCCCGCGCCAGGGCCGCGAACGCCGCGCTGCGCTTCAGTGTCTTCCCCATCGTCGCGCTCCTCTCCGCCGGATCAGCGTGGCGGGTCGGCGCAAGTCGGCCGGCCTCCACCGGACAGGTACCCCGTCGCGTCGGTTTCCAGGCATCCGCGAGCCGTGACGACGACAGCGGTGTGTCGGGCCGGCGCGATAATGTCGCCATATGGGGGTGGCTGGTTCTGTCGTACCCGTTGGTCCGCGCCGGCGGCAGGCCTGGCGGATCGCCCGACTGGCGGCGATCGGCACGGGCGCCACCGCGGCGGCCGCGATGGCGACCGGCGGCGTGCTGCTCGGCCAGGCCCGCCAGGCCCGGCGCACCATTCCGATGGCCGAGGCGCCCCCGCCGCGCTGCGACGGGATGTACGGCGCGAAGTTCCCCGGCCCCGCGCTCACCATGGTCGTGCTCGGTGACTCGTCGGCGGCCGGCTACGGGGTCCACCGCCGCCGGGAGACACCCGGAGCGCTGCTCGCCACCGGCCTCTCCCGGCGGCTGCACCGGCCGGTGCTGCTGCGCCGGTTCGCGGTGGTCGGGGCCATCTCCGCGGCCCTACGTCACCAGGTGGAGGCGGCGCTCGACTGCTCCCCGGACATCGCGGTGATCCTCATCGGCGGCAATGACATCACCAACCGCACCCCGCGCGGCCTGGCCGTGCGTTACCTGGTCGAGGCGGTCCGCTCGCTGCGCGCCGCCGGCTGCGAGGTGGTCGTCGGCACCTGCCCCGACCTCGGCGCGATCCGGCCGATCCAGCCACCGCTGCGCTGGCTGGCGCACCGGTGGAGTCGCCAGCTCGCCGCCGCGCAGACGGTGGCCGTGGTTGAGGCGGGCGGTTGGACGGTGTCCCTGGGCGACCTGCTCGGCCCGCGGTTCGCGGCCGAGCCGCTGCGGATGTTCGCCTGGGACCGGTTCCACCCCTCCGCCGAGGGGTACGCCATGGCCGCCGCCGCCCTGCTGCCGACGATGTTGTCCGCGCTCGGTGCGGGGCACGAACGACGGGTTACACCGGCGCGGGGCGAGGGCGTACGGTCGCTGCCAGAGGCCGCGCAGGAGGCGGCCCGGCACGCCGGCACCGAAGTCAGCGGCGCCCAGGTCCGGGGCCGCGACCGAGGGCCGGCCGGCCGGTGGGCGCAGCTGCGTCGCCGGGCGTTCTTCGGTGTGCACGCGGTGCCGCAGGCAGGCTCCGCGGACACCTCGACAGTGGAGGGACTGGCATGAACGAGCGCAGCGAGCGGGACGTGACCGCCGGCTTCCCCGGCCGGCTGGGTCGGGCGGCGGCGCTCTCGCTGCTGGCCGGCACGGTGGGCGGCGCCGCCGTCCTGGCCGGCGAAGCGTTCGTCGCGCGCCACCGGCGCTACGCCCAGCCGGAGCTGGGGCTGGCGCTGCGCGCCACGATCGGCCGGGCCGAAGCCGCACCGCTGCGCCTGGTGCTGCTCGGTGACTCGTCGGCACTGGGTGTCGGCGTCGACCGCCTCGAGGACACCATCGGCGGGCAGTTGGCCAACCTCCTCGCCGAGGGGCCGTCCGGCCGTCGGGTGCACCTGTCCAGCGTCGGCGTCTCGGGGTCCCGCTCCACCGACCTGACCACCCAGGTCGCCCGGGCCCTGCTCGGCGAGCGACCCGACGTGGCGCTGATCCTGATCGGCGCGAACGACGCCACCGGGCTGCGCCGGCCCGGCGACGCGTCCGCGTACCTGGGGGCGGCGGTGCACCGGCTGCGGGAGGCACGCGTCGAGGTGGTGGTGGGCACCTGCCCCGACCTCGGGGCCGTACACGCCATCGCGCCGCCGCTGCGTCAGCTCGTCGGCTGGTCCGGTCGGCGGATGGCCCGCGCGCAGACCACGGCGGTGCTGGAGGCGGGCGGGACGGTAGTCGACCTGGCCACCGAGACCGGTCCGGTGTTCCGAGCCGACGCGGGCACGCTGTGCCACGACGGTTTCCACCCGTCGGCCGACGGCTACCGGGTGTGGGCGCACGCCCTGCTACCGGCCATCGTGGCCGCCGCGGCGGTCGCCTCCCGGCGGTGACGCACGCCCGGCGAGGGTGACATTTCCCGCCGCCCCCGCTTCTTCCGCGCCATGTTACCGGCGGGTTAACGTTGGCCCATGCCGATTGAGTCGCCCCGCGATGCCGTCATCGTCGCTACCGCCCGCTCCCCCATCGGCCGGGCCCACAAGGGGTCCCTGCGCGATGTCCGCTCCGACGACCTCGCCGCGACCATCGTCCGGACCGCCCTGGACAAGATCCCCCAGCTCGACGCGAGCACCATCGACGACATCTACCTCGGGTGCGGCCTGCCCGGCGGCGAGCAGGGCTTCAACATGGCCCGGGTGGTGGCCACCCTGCTCGGCCTGGACACCGTGCCCGGCGCGACGCTGACCCGCTACTGCGCCTCGTCGTTGCAGACCACCCGGATGGCCCTGCACGCGATCCGCGCCGGCGAGGGCGACGTGTTCGTCTCCGCCGGGGTCGAGATGGTCTCCCGGTACGCCCGCGGCAGCTCCGACGGTCTGCCGCCGGAGGCGCAGGCGCTGGTCGGCGGCGGCTGGGAGAACCCGCGCTTCGCGTCCGCGGCCGAGCGCTCGAAGCGCCGCGCCCAGGGCGGCGCCGAGGTGTGGACCGACCCGCGCGACAGCGGCGACCTGCCGGACATCTACCTGACCATGGGGCAGACCGCGGAGAACCTGGCCCAGGTGTACGACGTGACCCGCGCCGACATGGACGAGTTCGGGGTACGCAGCCAGAACCTCGCCGAGAAGGCCATCGCGGACGGCTTCTGGGCCCGGGAGATCACACCGGTCACCACGCCGGACGGCACTGTGGTGAGCACCGACGACGGTCCCCGACCCGGCGTCACCCTCGACGCGGTCGCCGGGCTGAAGCCGGTGTTCCGCCCCGACGGCCGGATCACCGCGGGCAACTGCTGTCCCCTCAACGACGGGGCCGCCGCCGTCGTGGTGATGAGCGCCCAGCGGGCCGAGGAGCTGGGCGTGACCCCGCTGGCCCGGATCGTCTCCACCGGCGTCACCGCGCTGTCGCCGGAGATCATGGGCCTCGGGCCGGTTGAGGCGTCTCGGCAGGCGCTGCGCCGGGCGGGCATGACCATCGACGACGTCGACCTGGTCGAGATCAACGAGGCGTTCGCCGCTCAGGTCATCCCCTCCTACCGCCAGTTGGGCATCCCGGAGGAGAAGCTGAACGTGATGGGCGGCGCGATCGCCGTCGGGCACCCGTTCGGCATGACCGGCGCCCGAATCACCGGCACCCTGCTCAACGCCCTCGAATGGCACGACAAGACGATCGGTCTGGAGACCATGTGCGTCGGTGGCGGTCAGGGCATGGCCATGGTGCTCGAGCGGCTCAGCTGACGGTTTGAGCGCGCCGGGCGCCCGGCTGCGGGCTGCCCGGGGGCAGCCGGCGAGCCGCATTGGGTCGCCGGGCGCGCGGCACCGGGCGCGCCGCTACTCACAGCGCGTTGCGGGTCGCCGTCACCTCGGCGGCGGCCCGCGTCAGCACCTCGGCGTCGGCCCCGGCGGCGAGCAGGTCGGCCGTCACCACCCGCAGTTGGTCGGGCAGGGCCAGGTCGTTGTCGAGCCGGGGCACGGTTCGCCGTGGTTGCCCCTCGGCGTCGGCCGCGAGGTTGGCGACCTCCTGCACCAGACGGTGCACCAGGTCGGCGCGGGGCACGTTGCCGGTGGTCGCGGTCGCGGCCCAGCGCGGCTGTTCCCAGTGCCCGACCTGGCCGACCAGCAACCGCACGGCCTGCTCCAACTCCGCTACGCTCACCGCGCCGAGTCTACGGTCGACCCACGCCGCACAACCGGCCGGAGCAGCCGTGATCAACTCGACTTTCTGGAAACCGGGGCATCCCCGCGCCCCGGACACCCCGGACATTCGGTAAAGCGAGTCGGACGGCGGACGGCCGGTCAGCGACGCAGGTAGCTGAGCAACCGCAGCAACTGCCAGTAGAGGAACACCAGGCCGGTCAGCAGACCGAACGCGCTCAGCCACGCGTACCGGCGCGGTCGGCCGTCGCGCACCGAACGCTCGACCAGGTCGAAGTCGAGGATGAAGCTGAACGCGCCCGCGATGATCGCCACCACCGAGAAGGCGTACGGCAGCCAGCCGACCTCCCCGCTGACGCTGTAGACCGCCAGCCCTGGCCGCCCGGAGATCAGGTACGACACGAGGTTGACCACGCTCAGCACGGCGATGCCGAGCAGCGTGCCGATCACCAGCCGGGCCAGTCGGGGGGTCGCGCGGATCACCCGGGCCCGGTACAGCGCGGCCATGCCGAGGAACACACCGAAGGTGCCGGCCACCGCCTGCACGACGATCCCCGGGTAGACCTGTTCGAAGGCCCGGCTGGCCACCCCGAGCAGCAGCCCCTGGAGCAGCGCGTAGCCGATGATCGGCACCGGATTGGTGATCCCCCGCAGCGAGATGACCAGGACCAGCACGATCGAGGCCAGGGCGGTGCCGGCCAGGGCCGCGCCCAACCACACCGCGTCGGGCACCACCGCCCAGGACACCGCGGCGGTCGCGCCGGTGAGCAGGAGCAATCCGACGGTACGCACCACGACGTCGTCGACCGTCATCGGCTCGACGTCGCGGGAGCTGACCACCCGGGACTCCAACCGGCCGGTCTCGTCCAGCCGGTTGAGCACCGGGTTGTCGCTGCGCACCGTCGCCTCCTTCGCCCGTACCCCAGGAGATTCACTCTCCCCCGGACGGCCCGGCGGTGGCGGCGAAACGGCGCGGACGACGGCGCCCGCCCCCACGGGAAGCGGGAGCGGGCGCCGGTCAGCGGTGCGGACGAGGTCAGTCGTCGCCCTGAAAGTAGCTCAGCAGGCGCAGGATCTCGATGTAGAGCCAGACCAGGCTGACCAGGATGCCGAACGCGGCCACCCAGGAGTAGCGCTGGGGCAGGCCCATCCGGACGCCGTCCTCGATCTCCTTGAAGCTGAGCACGAAGCTCAGCGACGCGACCACGATGCAGACGAGGCTGAAGCCGATCGCGAGCGGGCTGCCGTCCCGCAGCCCGGTGTTGACGCCGAACAGCGCCAGCACCAGGTTGATCAGCATCACCGCGGCGAGGCCGATGATGGCCGTCGACACGATCTTCACGAACATCGGGGTGGCCCGGATGATCTTCGCCTTGTAGACCATCGTCATCACGAAGAAGATGCCGAAGCTCGCCACGGCGGCCTGAAGCACGATGCCGTCGTAGAAGGTCTCGAACGCCTTGCTGACCATGCCGACGAAGACGCCCTCGACCACCGCGTACGCGATGACCAGCGCCGGGTTGGCCATCCGGGAGAACGAGATGATCAAGCCCAGCACCAGGCCGACCACCGCCGCGCCGATCCAGGCGGCGCCGAGGAGCGAGTCGGGCACGAGCACCCAGGCGGCCGCAGCGGTGACGCCGAGGATGCCGAGCAGGGCGACCGTCTTGACGACCACGTCGTCGACGGTCATGGGCGCCACGGTGGGCGGTGCGGCCGGGTAGCCGGTCTGGGACGGGTACTGCTGCGGAATGCCGGGCTGTCCGTACGGCCCGGTCGGTGCGTACCCGGCGGAGCGCTCCCGCTCGGCCGCCTGGCCGAGCCGGGCGAGCACCGGGTTCGAGGTCTTCACTGTCTGGCCTCCCTCAGGGGGTCGTTTGCACGTGAACGTGCCCACCAAGAGTAAACTGCCCGACCCACTCCTGGTGATCACGAATGGGAACGCGAGGCCGTGCCGGATGGTGCCCGGGGCGGGGGTCGAACCCGCACGCCTTTCGGCAGCCGCTTTTAAGGCGGCCGTGTCTGCCGTTCCACCACCCGGGCGGGTGGCACCCGCGCGTCGACACGCACGGTGCAGTGTCACCGTAGCCGGTCGGCGGCGACCCGGCGTACCCCGCCGGCTTGGCCACATTAGGGTCGATGCCGTGAGCAGCGCAGCCCCCACGGCCCCCGACGCCGCCCCTGACCAGGCGGTCCGCCTCGCCGATCCGGCAGAGCGCGCGAGCCGGGCCGGACGGCTGCGCACGGCCGCCCGCCGCCACCGGACGGATCTACTGGTCGCCCTCGTGTGGGTGGCGCTGGCCGGCTGGCTGACCCACGGGCTGTGGCCCGACCCGGGCGGGCGCACGTTGGCGCTCAACCCCGAGGACCAGACGCTCTACGAATGGTTCCTGGCCGTCGACGCACGAGCGCTGCTCGGTGACTTCCACCTGCTCACCGACCGGCTCAACGCCCCGGACGGCGTCAACCTGATGGCCAACACCACGATCATCGCGCTCGGTGTGCTCTGCGCCCCGGTCACCCTGCTGTTCGGTGCGCCCACCTCCTTCGCGCTGCTCGCCGCCGCCAACCTGGCCGGCACCGCCCTCGCCTGGTACCTGCTGTTCCACCGGACGATGCGCGTCCGCCGGCTCGCCGCCGCGCTCGGCGGCGGTCTGTGCGGCTTCGGCCCCGGCATGGTCTCGCAGACCAACAGCCACCTGCACATGACGGCGCAGTGGCTGGTGCCGGTGATCGTCTGGCTGGTGGTACGGCTGCTGCGGGCGTCTGACCCCGGCGAGGGTCGTGGTCGGCCCACCGGCCCGGACCGACGGCAGATGATCAGCTCCGCAGCCGGGCTGGCGGTCGCCGTGACCGCACAGGTCTTCATCGGCGAGGAGGTGCTCTTCCTCAGCGCCGTCACGCTGCTGGTGATGGCGATCGCCTACGCCCTCGCGGACCGGAACCTCGCCCGGAGAGCGCTGCCCGGGTTCGCTGGCGGACTGGCGATCGCCGCCGGTCTGGCGATGCTGGTGCTCGGCTACCCGCTGTGGTTCCAGTTCGCCGGGCCGCAGGGTGTCGCCGACGGGATGTTCAGCCCGGCCTACTTCTCGGCCGACCTGAGCAGCTGGTGGGCGGTCTCACCGCTGTCGGTGGCCGGCAGCGACGAGGCGTCGCGACTCACCACCGGGCCGGCCGAGTACAACACCTTCCTCGGCTGGCCGCTGCTGCTCGTCACCGCCGTCTGCGCGATCTGGGCCGGGCGACGCCGGCTGATCCTGGCGTGTGTGGCGGCGGCCCTCGTGATGGGCGCCCTCTCGCTCGGCCCGGAGGTGGTGCTCGGCGGCACCCGCACCGCGCTGCCCGGCCCGTACGCCCTGCTTTCCGGCCTGCCGGTGGTGGACGGCGCGTTGCCGATGCGGTTCGGGCTGGCACTGCTGCCGATCGTCGCGACGGTGCTGGCCCTCGCCGTCGACCGGGCACTGGCCAGCACCGGGCGGGCGCGTCGGCTGGTGCCGCTCGCCGTCGTCGCGGCTCTCCTGCCGATCTTCCCGACCCCGCTGCCGACCGCCGGGCGGCCCGCCCTGCCGGAGTTCGTCACCGGCGGACACTGGCGGCAGTGCGTCGAGCCCGGTGGTGTGCTGGTCCCGGTGCCGCTGCCCACCCCCAAGGAGCCGTGGCCGATGCGCTGGGCGGCCGCCGCCAACGCCGGCTTCGGCCTGCCCGAGGGGTTCTTCATCGGCCCCTACGGGCGCGGTGGCACCGCCGCCATGGGCACCTTCAAGCAGCCCACCTCGGCCCTGCTGGCCGACGTCGCCCGCCGCGGCGACCAACCGGCCATCGGTGACGAGCAGCGCCGGCAGGCCGCGAAGGACGCGGACTTCTGGGGCGCGTCCTGCGTGGCACTGACCGATGACGCCCCGCACGCCGACAGCCTGCGGGCAACCCTGGAACAGTTGTACGGCCCCGCCACCCGCATCGCCGACGCCTGGATCTGGCGAGTCTGACGCTACCGCAGCGCGCCGACGCCGCCGAGGTGAGCCGATGCCGGCCGGGTGAAAGAAAGGGCCCCCTTCTATACCGGAAACGATAAGAAGGTGCCCTTCCTTACAGCTAAGTCAGACGCGCGGAGCGCCGACCGGCTGGGACGCCTCGACGAACTCCTCGCGCGGGTCGTGCAACTGGCCCAGCGCGACCACCTCACGCTTGAGGAAGAACGCCAGCGACCAGTCCACCACGACCCGGACCTTACGGTTGAACGAGGGGATCCGGCTCATGTGGTACGTCCGGTGCATGAACCAGGCCGGCCAACCCGTCATCTTGATGCCGTACACCTGGGCGACGCCCTTGTGCAGGCCGAGGCTGGCCACGCTGCCGGCGTGCTTGTGCTTGTAGTCGACCGGCTCGCGACCCCGGATCACCGCGACGATGTTGTCGGCCATCCGCGCCGCCTGACGCACCGCGTGCTGCGCGCTCGGCGAGCAGAAGTTGCCCGGCTCCTTGGTCAGGTCCGGCACGGCGGCGCAGTCACCCGCGCTCCACGCGCCCTCGATCACCCGGTCACCGTCGACCACCTGCAGGGTGGGGATGCAGGTGACCCGCCGACGATCGTCGCGCGGGAAGTCCGTCGCGTCCAGCATCGGCGACGGCTTCACGCCCGCCGTCCACACGATCGTGTCGGACCGGAAGCTGTCCCCGTCGGAGAGCTTCACGACCCCGTCGACACAGGACTCCAGGCGGGTGTCCAGCCGGATGTCCATGTTGCGCTTCGTGAGCTGCTGCACCGTGTAGGCGCCCATGTCCCGGTCGACCTCGGGGAGCACCCGCTGGGTCGCCTCGACGAGCACCCAGCGCATGTCCTCCGGCTTCAGCTCCGGGTAGTAGCGCAGGGCGTCCCGGGCCATGTCCTCCATCTCGGCGAGCGCCTCGATGCCGGCGTACCCACCGCCGACGAACGTGAAGGTCAACGCCGAACGGCGGACCTCCGCGTCCGGGGTCGCGGCCGCGATGTCCAGCCGGTCCAGCACGTGGTTGCGGAGGTAGATCGCCTCGCCGATGGTCTTGAACCCGATGCCCTGCTCGTGCAGGCCCGGAATCGGCAGCGTCCGGGACACCGACCCCGGGGCCACGATCACGTGGTCGTACGCGATCTCCCGGGCCGGGCCGGCGATCGGCTGCACGGTCGCCACCTTGCGGTCGTGCTCGACACGCGTCACGGTCCCCGCCACCACCGTGCACCGGCGCAGCTCGCGGCGCAGCGGCACCACGGCGTGCCGGGGGGAGATGTTCCCCGCCGCGGCCTCGGGGAGGAACGGCTGATAGGTCATGTGGGGCTGGGGGTCCACGACGATGACCTCAGCCTCACGGGAGCTGAGCTTCTTCGACAGGCGCAGGGCGGCGTAGAGACCGACGTGCCCGGCACCCACCACAAGGATCCGCTTCGGATTCACGTCATCTATCTTTCCCCGCCCTGCTCAGGTAATCCCGCTCGCGCCCCCCATCTGTGACGGAACACAACCCCTGTGACCTGCGTAACCCTGTTGCAACACCGGTTCACCTACGCCGCAGCAGCCAACCCAGCAACGCGGCGACACCCACCGCCACCAGCAGCCCGAGCACGGTGACCCACTGGTGACCGGTCTCGCCACCAAGACCCGCCACCCGCAACAGCAGCACCCCCAGCACGGCCGTACCCAGGAGCACCGCGGCCACCCGCGACAACCACCGGCTGATCAGTCCGGAGTCCACCACCCCGTCGTACGGCAGCAGTGCCGCCAGCGCGCACAGGGAGTGCCCCAGGTACAGCAGCGCGGCGACGGCGAGCAACCGCCACAACGCCACCGGCCGGCCGTACCCGTCGGTCGCGAGCAGCCAGCCACCCGCCATCACCAGCGCCGCGAACGTCGGCCACAACCGGCGCGGACCCACGGCCGGCAGTAGCGCGGCGACCGCCAGGAACAGCAGCGGCCGACCGGTCAACACCTCGCCGGGAAACGCCACCGCGAAACCGGCCAGCGTCGTGACGAAGATGGCGACCCGTACCAGCAGCGGTATGGCGCTGATCCGGGTCACGGCGTCCTGAGCGGCCCGAACCCGCTCCCCGATCGCGTTCACCATGCTCCTGTCGTTCGCGACTGCGGGGCTCGCAAACCCGGCTCACTCCTCGCGCTCACCGTGCTCCTGTCGTTCGCGACTGCGGGGCTCGCAAACCCGGCTCACTCCTCGCGCTCACCGTGCTCCTGTCGTTCGCGACTGCGGGGCTCGCAAACCC
>NZ_JBFAMS010000013.1:100808-231145 GCF_040656575.1 Micromonospora sp. NPDC049801
CCCGGCTCACTCCTCGCGCTCACCGGGCACCCACCCTTGGGGCCGTCGCCAGCCGGGCCACGTCCCGCAACACCTGGTCCAGGCTGCCCGCGCCGGCCCAGCGCACCACGGGCACACCGTGCTCCCGGAGTTGCCCGATCATCGTCTCCCGGTCCAGTCGCCACAGGCGGTACGCCACCTCGGCCCACCCCCGGTCCTTCGGCGGAGTCAGGTCGGCCGGCAACGTGTCGACCGCCACCACGAAGCGGCCGGCGCGCGCCAGCCGTGCCAGCATCTGCGCCGACCGCTCGTCCAGCAGCGGGGTGAGGACCACCACCAGCGCGTCCGAGGAGAGCAACTGCGGACCGAAGACCTGGTCGTATGGCTCGTGCTGAGCCGCCTCGGCGCGTACGTCGAGCAGCCATTCCAGCACCGTCAGGTACTGCCGGCGGCCGGCGCCGGGGCGCAGTCGGCGGGCGCCCGGCCCGTACTCGAGCAGCGACACCCGGTCGCCCCGGTGCAGGTAGTGCTCGGCGATCGCGGCGGTGGCCCGCACGGTGGTGTCCAGTACGGACGCGGCGCCGTCCACACCGCCGGAACGGCCCGCCTCGGCGAGCAGGTCGAGCAGCACCACCACCTCGGCGTCGCGGTCGGACAGCGTCGCCGCGACGTGCAACTGCCGGGCGCGCAGCGACACCCGCCAGTCGACGCGGCGGAGTCGGTCGCCCGGGGCGAAGACCCGCACTCCGGCCAGCTCACCGCCCTCTCCGGGACGGCGGGAGTGGTGCGCGCCCACCAGACCGGCGGCGCGGGGCATCGCCTCCACCGCCTCGAACGGCTCGGTACGCGGGTAGACCCGTACCCCGACCGGTTCGGTGATCACCGCCCGGGACACCAGCAGGCCGCCCGCCGCGGCGACCCGCGCCCCGGCCGGGCCGACGGGGTGCCGACCCCACCGCAGAGCCCGCCCGGCCAGTTCCAGGTCCACCGCCGCGCCGCTGGGCACCGAGGTCACGAACGGCCGGTCGGCGGCCGAGCGTCCCCGGCCGGGGGCGGGCGAGGTGGCGGTGGCTGGCGGCGCGGCGACGGGTTCGACACCGGCGAAACCGGCACGGGCGATCCGCAGCCACGGCGAGACCCGCGACCGAACCACCACAAGGTCGTAGTCGACCGTGTCCGGGTTGCCGACACTCACCGCCGCCGCCACCTCACCGCCCTCGACCAGCGGTCCGTCCTCGGCACTGGTGATCCAGACCTGCGGCAGCGCGGTGGGCCGGCGACGCAGCGCGTACGCGGTACCCAGCGCGAGCGGCGCCGCCAGCACGACGAGGTCGACCCGTCCCAGCAGCACCCCCGCCACCAGCAACAGGCCGGCGAGCAGCACGGCGCGGCCGAGCGCGGGGGTGGGCGCCCAGCCGGCGCTCGATTCCGGCTCGGTGGATCGCGGCGCGGACGCGGTCGGACCGGTCATCAGTGCCGGGGCCCGCCGGCGGCGTAGCTGGGCAGGGCGCCGCTGGCCGGAGCCGGCGTCCCCTCCAACACCTCTCCGACCACGAACGCCGGGTCGACGCGGCGCAGCCACATCTCGGGGCGCAGGGTGATCCGGTGGGCGAGCGCGGGGGCGGCGACCGCCTTGACGTCCTCCGGCACCACGTAGTCCCGGCCGTCGAACACCGCGCGTACCCGGGACAGCAGCAGCAACGCCAACGAGCCACGCGGCGAGGCGCCGACCAGCACCGACGGGTGTTCCCGGGTGGCCGCCGTGAGCGCCACGATGTACCGGCCGATCGAGTCCTCCACCACCACGTCCTCCAGGGCGGCCTGCATGGCCCGCAGGGTGGCGGCGTCCACCACCGGTTTGATGTCCGCCTCCTCGCGGCGGCGGCCCATCCGGCGGCGCAGCACCTCCCACTCCTCCTCCTGGTGGGGGTAGCCGAAGGAGACCCGGAGCAGGAACCGGTCGAGCTGCGCCTCGGGCAGCGGGTACGTGCCCTCGTACTCGATGGGGTTGGCGGTCGCCAGCACGTGGAACGGCTCGTCCAGTTTGTACGTGACGCCCTCGACCGAGACCTGCTTCTCCTGCATGGCCTCGAGCAGCGCGGACTGGGTCTTCGGCGGCGTCCGGTTGATCTCGTCGGCGAGGAGCAGGTTGGTGAAGACCGGCCCGGCCCGGAAGGTGAAGTCGCCGTTGCGCTGGTCGTAGAGGAAGGAGCCGGTGACGTCGGCGGGGAGCAGGTCGGGGGTGAACTGGAGGCGGCGGAAGTCCAGCCCGAGCGCCTGCGCGAAGGAGCGCGCGGTCAGCGTCTTGCCGAGGCCGGGCAGATCCTCCAGGAGCACGTGCCCACCCGCCAGGATGCCGGCGAGGACCAGTTCCAACGCGTCGCGCTTGCCGACCACGACGGTGCCGACCGCGTCCAGGACGGCCCGCGCCAGGCGACCGACCTCGGTGGCGGGCATGCTCCGGTCCACGTCGTTCATCAGATCTTCTCCAGTTCGGCGACGATCACCGCGAGATCGCGCGGCGACGGGGGGCGTCGGGGCGGGGTTTCCAGGAACGTCCACAGCCGGTCGCCCAGCAGGGCGCGGGCGCGGACCGGATCCGACTCACGGGTCACGGAGTGCTTCAGGCGAAGCCGCTCGTCGGCCAGTTCCGCGAGCCGGGGCAGGATCACCCCGGTGAAGCGTTCGGGTCGCGTGGTGGACCAGTCCAGCGGCAGTTCCCAGCCGTTGATCGCGGCGCGCAGCGCGTCCCGGGCACCCCAGTTCCAGGTGCCGTCGTCGTCCTGGGCGAGCCGGGTGCGGGACCTCGCCGCGGGTGGCGGTGCGAGCGCGGCGGCGACCCGGCGTACCGCGGACACGGCGAACACCCCGGCGATCAGGATCGCCAGGGAGATCTGCAGGCCGACCGCCCGCAGACCGACGACGAGGACGGCGACCAGGGCCGCGTTGCCGAGAAGGGCCCGGAACACCCGCCCGGCCCGGCCACCGGACCGCCCGTCGTCGTGCCTCGGCCGCTCCTCCTCGAAGGTGAGCAGGTCGTCGATGCTGGCGCTGCCACTCATGCCGGCACCTCGGGCGGGCCAGTCGTCACGATGGTGAGTTCGCCACGCAACCGCCGCAGCGCGGCACGGGCCTGGTCGCGGGTGCCCGCGCCGACCTCACGCGTGGCGTACCGGGCCTCGCGGTAGACGTGCGCGAACTCGGCCAGCACGTCGGCGCTGACGATCGCCGGGACACCTGTCGACTCGTCGCCCCGCAGCAACCGGGTGACCAGGTCGGTCGGTGTGTCGCCGAGATGCCGGGGCACACCGGCGGCGGAGGCGGCCTCCTCCAGACGTACCCAGCAGGCGATGACCGCGACCCGCGGATCGGTGGACTGGTCGTCCAGCTCCACCAGGCCGGCGTCCAGGGCGGCGACCACCTCGCGGGCCGTGCCCTCGGCCGTACGCCGGGCCCGCTGCGCCGGTAGGACCCGCGAGGTACGACGCAGCGCGCCACGCAGCAGGATCCAGGTCAGGTAGCCGAGCACCGCGAGGATCGCCAGCCCGAGCAGGGCCATCGCCACAGTCGCGATCCACTGCGGGATGTGCGCCTGGGTGGCCTCGCCGGCGTCCCTCGGTTCGACGGGGATCGACGGCGACGGCACGTCCGTCGGGTATTCCGGTACCCACGGCACGTTCGAGGCGGCCGGCGGGATCCGGCTCGCGCCGATCGACGAGTGGGCGGACGCGAGCGCGGCCGCCGCGAGCAGGGCCGCCACCACACCCACCGGCCACCAACGGCGCAGCAGGCCGAGCACCGGGCGGACCACACCCGATCCGGCGGGCGGCGACGGCGCGGGCGGGCGTGTTCCGGTCGTCATCGCCACCACCCCACGCGTCCTCAGTCCACTTCGGCCAGCTGCTTGGCCCGGCCGAAGACGTCGTCCAACATCCCCGGTGTCAGCCGCCCGGTGAAGGTGTTCTGCTGGCTGACGTGGTAGCAACCGAGCAACTCCGGCACGGCCGCGCCGGACCAGTGTGCCCCATGGCCGAACGCCGGTCGCGGGCTGGGCGGGCGCTGCCCGTACACGTGGCGGAGCACCGGCCACCACGCGGCCCAGGCGAACGCGCCCAGCGCGACCACGACGCGCAGGGTGGGTCGGATCAGCGTGACCTCACGGTGCAGCCAGGGCGCGCAGGTGTCCCGTTCGTCCGGGGTGGGCTTGTTGTCCGGCGGCGCGCAGCGGACGGCCGAGAAGATCCGGGTGTCCCGCAGGGTGAGCCCGTCGTCGGCGGCGACGCTGGTCGGCTGGTTGGCCAGGCCGGCCCGGTGCAGGGCCGCGAAGAGCACGTCGCCCGAGCGGTCGCCGGTGAAGATCCGGCCCGTGCGGTTGCCGCCGTGCGCGGCGGGCGCGAGGCCCAGGATGGCGATGCGCGCGTCGCCGGGCCCGAATCCGGGCACCGGCCGACCCCAGTACTCCTGGTCGCGGAAGGCCGCCCGCCGGGTGCGGGCCACCTCCTCCCGCCACCCGACCAGCCGGGGGCAGGCGAAACAGTCGCTGACCGCGGCGTCGAGATCGGCCAGGTCCGCCGCCCGCGCGGCACGGGCGACGACCTGATCGGGGGTACGGGACTCAGCCAAGCTTGGCCCGGAAGAGTTCGAGGGTGCGCGCCCACGCGCTGGAGGCGGCGCGCTGGTCGAACGCCTCCGGCCGGTCGTCGTCGAAGAACCCGTGCGAGGTGCCCGGGTAGTCGTAGAGCTGGCAGGTGCCGCCGGCCTCTTCGACGGCGCGACGTACGGCCTGCACACCCTCGTCGGTGGAGGTGCCGTCCTGATCGGAGCAGTGGACGATGGCCGCCTTGCCGGCGTAGTCGACCCAGTCGGAACGCATCGACTCCCCCGACAGGGCGGGATAGAAGCCCGCGGTGGCCACGATCCGCTCGGAGCGGGTCGCCGACTTGAGAGCCAGGCTGCCACCGGCGCCGAACCCGACCGCGCCGACCTTGCCGGTGACCTCGGGACGCCCGGCGAGGTAGTCGGCGGCGTCCGCGACGTCCTTCGCCGCCTCGGCCACTCGCGTCGCCAACTCGTGCTGCGCCTCGGCCGCCTGGTTGGTCTCCGTGTCGTGCCGGAAGTTCGGGACGAGGGCGACGAAGCCGGCCTCGGCGAACCGGTCCGCGACCGACCGGATGTGCGGGACCAGGCCCCACGACTCCTGCAGGACGATGACGGCCGGGCTGGCCGTGCCGCTCGCGGGTATCGCGAGATACCCCTCGCTCGTGCCCCCGTTGCTGCGGTAGCTCACCATGTCGCCCATCGGCCGTCCTCCTAGCGGTCAGTCATCGTTGGCTGGTCGCCCAGTGGTCCTACGTGCCGGTAGCCTGCCACGCCGTGACCCCGGCCGGGAAGACGTCGGAACAGTGGCATTTACCTCCCGTTCGCCGGGCGTTGACTGCGGGTACGCCGACGGCGGCGGGGAATGTTCCCCGCCGCCGTCATCGGTGCTTCAGGCGTGTTATCAGGCCTTCTTGGTCAGGCAGAGCACGTAGCCCTTCTTGCCCGACTCGATGCTGTAGAAGACGTACCCCTCCTGGCCTTCCTTGAAGAACTCGTTGCAGGTGGTCTCGGACTTGGCCTGGGTCTCGGTCTGCCCGTCGAGCCGACCGACCACGTTGTATGCGGCGTCGGTGGAGGTGCACTCGACGACCTTGGCGCCGTCGACCTTCTCCTCCTTGTCCCCCTTGATCTCGGGCAGCTCGGCGATGCAGTCGCCGGCCTTCGCGTCAGCGGTCTCGTCCTTGTTCACGAAGTTGCCGATGGCCGTGCCGAGGCCGAACTTCAGGCCGGCGATGACGAGGAAGATGACGATCGCGCCGATGATGCCGAGCGCCTTCTTACCGCCGGACTTACCCTCCGGCTCGGCCGGCGGCGGCGTCTCGACGGCCGGCTGGGCCGGCGTGCCGACGGCCGGCTGGGCCGGCGTCTCGGCGGCCGGCTGGGCCGGCGCTGCGTCGGACGCGGGGGGCGGTGCGACCTGCTCTGACACGGGGGTTCCTTCCGAGGGATGAATGAGCAGACGACACCGTAACGATCATTGATTTCCGGTGCCGTCCCGCTCGCCTCGTCCGTTCAGCTATTTCCCAGCATCGCGTGCATGATCTGGTTCACATCGCCCCTCAGCTCGTCGGGGTCGGGGTCGGCTCGTCACTCGGCGTCGCGCTCGGGCTTGCCGGCGCTGCGCTCGGGCTTGCCGGCGTCACGGTCGGGGTCGGCGTGCCGGTGGGTGACTCGCTGGCCGACGGCGTGCTGGTCGACGCCTCGGGCAGTCGCGGACCCCGGGGCCCGAACGGCGGCCGGTCCGGGCAGTACGGGTACGGCCGCAGCAGCGGGTTGCCGTACTCGTCGACGCGGCCTTCACAGTCCGGGTAGCCCAGCCGGATCGGATTGCCGTTCTGGTCGAAGAGCCGGGCGTTCTCCACCAGCCGACCCTCGCTGTCGTAGACGAAGACGTCCCGCACCTGGCTGTACGGGTCGTTGATCGACGTCGGATCGATGCCGTAGTCGCCGTACCGCATCCGGTCCTCGGCCTGCATGAGAGCGGAGAGCGCGAAGACGACGAGCACCGCGCTGCCGACCTGCACCGCCGAGCGCGGCCAGCGGGTGAGCTGGGCCGAACGGCGGCCGAGCCAGATCGAGGCGAGCACGAAGCCCACCAGCATGATCAGACCGGCGAGCAACTCCCCACCGAAGCGGGGCAGCACCCCGAAGCTGCCGCCGGTGCTGATCACGGTGAGCAGCATCGCCGCCAGGTAGCCGCGCAGCACCCACCAGGCGGGGCGCAGCAGACGGAGGAATTCGCTCGCCGTCGCGTACCCCAGGGGTGGGCCGAGCCGGGAGTCGAGCGCGCGCAGGCGGCTGCGGACCCGGACCACGGCGGCGGCGACCCGGTGGTCCAGGTTGCGACCGCCGCCGACACCGACGCCGGCAGCGGCGCGCAGCTCGGCGGCGTACGCCTCCGGCTCGCCCAGCCGCTCGACGAGGGTGCCCTCGGCCTCGGCGGCGACCTCCGTGAGGTGGTCGGCGAGGTCCTCGGTCAGCTCGGTGCGGCGATCCGGCGGCAGGTCGGCCAGTGCGGCCCGGACCCGCGCCACGTAGTCGGTGATCTCCTGCTCCATGACGGTCATGCCGCCAGCCCCCGATCGTCGAGCAGCGTGTCCATGGTGGTGGCGAACGAGCGCCAGAGCTTGCCGGAGCGGGTCAACTGGTCACGCCCGGCGGCGTTGAGCGAGTAGTACTTGCGGTGCGGCCCGGTCTCGCTCGGCACGACGTAGGTGGTGAGCAGACCGGCGGCGAAGAGACGGCGCAGGGTGCCGTAGACCGAGGCGTCGCCGATCTCCTCCAGGCCGGCCTCGCGGAGCCGGCGCAGGATGTCGTAGCCGTAACCGTCCTCTTCGCGCAGGACGGCCAGGACGGCCAGATCGAGCACGCCCTTCAACAATTGTGTGGTGTCCACGCATTGCACACTAGTGTGCAATGCGAAGTAGCGTCAACGACTCGCCGATGTGTGGGTGTCGATCAGCATCAGACGGGTTGGAGGCTCCAGGCGATGCCGTCGAGGATGTCGTGCTCGGACGCCACCACCGAGGGCATGCCGGCCCGCTCCATGATCACGCGCAGCACCAGCGCCCCCGCACCGATCACGTCGGCCCGTCCCGGATGCATCACCGGGATCTCCAGCCGCTGCGCGCTGGTCCGCTCCAGCAGGTCCGCAGTCACCCGCGCCACCGCCTCGTACGACACCCGGGCGTGGTGGATGCGCTCCGGGTCGTACTCCTGAAGGTTCTGAGCGATGGCGACCACGGTGGTGACCGAACCGGCGAGGCCGATGAGGGTGGCCGCCTCGCGGCCGGGCACCGCCGCGAGCGCCCGGTCCACGACGGCGGCGACGTCGGCCTCCGCCGCCGCGACCTGCTCCGGCGTCGGCGGGTCACCCGCCAGGTGCCGTTCGGTCATCCGGACGCAGCCGATGTCCACCGAGATCGCCGACCGCACACCGGCCCGGTCACCGACCACGAACTCGGTCGAGCCGCCGCCGATGTCGACGACGAGGAACGGCTCCTCGGCGTCGGCCGGCAGCCCGCGCACCGCCCCCGTGAACGACAGCCGGGCCTCCTCGTCGCCGCTCACCACCTCGGGCGCGACGCCGAGGGTCTGCCGCACCATCTCGGTGAAGTCGGCGGCGTTGGCAGCGTCCCGCGAGGCGGAGGTCGCGCACATGCGCACCCGCTGGGCGCCCAACTTCTCGATGTCGGCGGCGTACGACGCGAGCGCCACCCGGGTCCGCTCGATGGCCTCCGGGGCGAGCCGGCCCGTCCGGTCCACCCCCTGACCCAGCCGGACGATCTCCATCCGCCGGGTCACGTCGGTCAGCGGGGCCTGCGGCCCGGCCGACTCCTCCGGCAGGTCGGCGACCAGCAGTCGGATCGAGTTGGTCCCGCAGTCGATGGCCGCCACACGCGTCGTCACCCGGCAACCCTACGACAGCCCGCCACCGACGCCGGGGAGCCAGTCTCCGATGAGCGTGATGCCGGTGAGTCATCTTGATGACTCACCGGCATCACGCTCAACCGAGCGGTCGGCGCCCGACATCTCGACGCCGACATCTCGGCGTCGACAGCTCGGGGTCGACGGTGACTACAACCGCAGCAGCATCCGGGTGTTGCCCAACGTGTTGGGCTTGACCCGCTCCAGGTCCAGGAATTCCGCGACACCCTCGTCGTACGAGCGCAGCAGCTGCTCGTAGACCGGCTGCGGCACCGGCGCGCCGTCGATCTCGCGGAAACCGAACGAGCCGAAGAACTGGGTCTCGAAGGTCAGCACGAAGATCCGTGCCACACCCAGCTCCCGGGCCGCGGCGATCAGCTCGCCGACCAGCCGGTGCCCGATGTGCTGACCTCGACAGGACGGATCCACGGCCACCGTACGGATCTCGGCCAGGTCCTCCCACATCACGTGCAGCGCCCCGCAGCCCACCACGACGCCGTCGTCGGCCCGGACCGCGACCCGGAACTCCTGCACGTGCTCGTACAGGGTCACGGTGGCCTTGCTCAGCAGCCGCCGGTCGTTGGTGTACGTGTCGACCAGCCGACGGATACCCCGCACGTCCCCGGTGCGGGCACGCCGCAGCAGGATCTGCCCCTCGGCCTGGGTGGTCATTCGCTGTCGGGCACGTCCACGCACGGCCCCGCCGTCCACCAGGGCTCGACCAGCGCCAACGTCTCGTCGCCGAACGGGTTCACGCCGGGGCCGGCGCCCAGGGCGTGGCCGAGGTGCACGTGCAGGCACTTCACCCGGCCCGGCATCCCACCGGCCGAGATGCCGGCGATCTCCGGCACCTCACCGATCGCGTCCCGGCGGGCGAGGTAATCCTCGTGCGCCGCCCGGTAGTGGGCGGCCAGCTCCGGATCGGTCGCCAACCGGTCGGCCATCTCCCGCATCAGCCCCGCCGACTCCAGCCGGCTGCACGCCGCGGTGGCCCGGGGGCAGGTCAGGTAGAACAACGTCGGGAACGGGGTGCCGTCGGCGAGGCGGGGCGTCGTCTCCACCACGTCGGGCAGGCCGCACGGGCAGCGGTGGGCCACCGCCCGGGTGCCCCGGGGCGGGCGGCCGAGCTGCGCGGCCACCGCGGCCAGGTCGGCCTCGGTCGCCGGTTCCCGCTGCGGCAGGGGTACGGAATCCGCCGCCGACTCCGACGGGGGTACGACAGTCACGGTGCTCGTCTCTCCTGGTGTGCTGGTCGGTGGATCACTTGCCCGGCTGCTGGCTGTCCGCCGCGCGCACGCTCGACCAGAGGGTGTCGTACCAGGTCGAAGGCCCGGCCGGGGCACCCGAACCGGCCGGCTTGCCGGCGTCGCGGGCCGCGCCCTCGGCGTCGTTCATGACCACCATCATCTTCTCGCCCGGCCGGCCCATGAAGAACCGCTCCCGGGCCTTGGTCTCGATGAACTCGTCGTCCTGCCACTTGGCGGCCTCGGCGGCGAGTCGGGCGATCTCCTTCTCCTGCGCCGTCTGCGCGGCCTCCATCCGTTCGATGTCGGCCTGCTGGTCGAGGTAGACCCGCACCGGGTAGGTGTACGCCAGGGCGAGCGCGATCAGCACCGCGAACAGGACGGTGGCCCGCCCGGTGAAGCGACGGGGATGGGGTGCGGCGAGCCGCTTGACGGCACCGCCACCGGCGGCGGTACGCCGGGCGGCGGCCGGACGACTCGCGGAGCGTCCACCCTCGGCGCCCCGGACCGTGCCCGGTGCGCGACCGGCGGCGCCGCGCGGTTCGGCGCGTACGCCGGCGTCCCGGAGCGACCCGCGGGCGGCCCGCCCGGCACCCGGCCGGCCAGCCTGACCCGGTCGGCGGGCGGGCCGTTGACCACCCGGTGTGCGGCGCTGCATCGTCACACCCCTCCCCCGAGGCTACGTCTGTCGCGTACGTGCGCCGGGAGGCCCCACCTGGGGCCTCCCGGCAACCCCACTCAGGCCGAACGGTAACGCGGGAAAGCACCCGCGCCCGCGTAGCGCGCCGCGTCGGCCAGCTCCTCCTCGATCCGGAGCAGCTGGTTGTACTTGGCGACCCGGTCCGAGCGGGCCGGAGCGCCGGTCTTGATCTGACCACAGCCGGTGGCGACCGCCAGGTCGGCGATGGTGGTGTCCTCGGTCTCGCCGGAGCGGTGGCTCATCATGCACTTGAAGCCGGCCCGGTGGGCCAGGTCCACCGCGTCCAGGGTCTCGGTCAGCGAACCGATCTGGTTGACCTTCACGAGGACGGCGTTGGCGGCCTTCTCCGCGATGCCACGGGCGATGCGCTGCGGGTTGGTCACGAACAGGTCGTCACCGACGATCTGCACCCGGTCGCCGATCGACGCGGTCAGCGTCTGCCAGCCGGACCAGTCGTCCTCGGCCAGCGGGTCCTCGATCGACACGATCGGGTACTCGTCGGCGAGCTTGGTGTAGTAGGTGCTCATGTCCTCGGCGGACTTCGCGGCGCCCTCGAAGGTGTAGGTGCCGTTCTCGAAGAACTCGGTGGCCGCCACGTCGAGCGCGAACACGATGTCGGTGCCGAGCCGGTAGCCGGCCTTCTCGACCGCCTCGGCGATCAGGTCCAGGGCAGCCGCGTTGGTGGGCAGGTTCGGCGCGAAGCCACCCTCGTCACCGAGCCCGGTCGACAGGCCCTTCTTCTTGAGCACCGACTTCAGCGCGTGGTAGACCTCCGCGCCGGAGCGCAGCGCCTCGCGGAAGGTGGGCGCGCCGATCGGCGCGATCATGAACTCCTGGACGTCGACGTTGGAGTCGGCGTGCGCGCCACCGTTGAGGATGTTCATCATCGGCACCGGCAGCAGGTGCGCGTTCGGGCCGCCCAGGTAGCGGAAGAGGCTCAGCTCGGCGCTGCTGGCGGCGGCCTTCGCCACCGCGAGGGAGACCCCGAGGATGGCGTTCGCGCCCAGCTCCGACTTGCTGTCGGTGCCGTCGATGTCGAGCATCTTCTGGTCGATGAGCCGCTGCTCGCTGGCCTCGTAGCCGATGAGCTGGTCGACGATCTTGTCTTCGACGTTGGAGACCGCCTTCTCCACGCCCTTGCCCTGGTAACGGTCGGCGTCACCGTCGCGCAGCTCGATCGCCTCGAACGCGCCGGTGGAGGCGCCGGAGGGCACCGCGGCGCGGGCCACCGTGCCGTCGTCCAGGCCGATCTCGACCTCGACCGTCGGGTTGCCCCGCGAGTCGAGAATCTCCCGCGCGACGATTCCCTCGATGGTTGCCACTGAGTCGCTCCTCGTTGTTGTGATCCGGTCCGTGGGTGGGCCGCGACGGTGCGGCTGAGGCAGGTGTTGAACGCAGCGTATCGGGCGACGAGATCGGGCACGGCGTCGCCCGCACACCCGAGTCGCCCCGCAGTGACGGACATTCCCGTATTTCCGGGCGTCAACCGGCAACGGGTTTGCGCTGCGCGGACTAGATCCACCAGGCTGGTCGCCATGCCCGCCGCCACGACCACCCTCCGCATGCTCGCCGTGTCGGTCATCGCGTCGCTCACGGTCACCGGCTGTCAGACATTCGAGGACGCCGGCAGCGCCATGGGTCGCTCGGATCTCGTCAACGACCTCGCCGCCCGCCTCGACCGGGCACTGGAGTTGACCTACACGGCCGACTACCAACTGCCCGGCGGCCAGACCGCCGCGATCGTCCAGGCGCAGGACCCGGCCCGCTCCGCCTACACCTACCCGGGTGGGCGGCTCACCGTCACCCCCGACGCCGTCACCCGCTGCACAGCGACCGGCGGTCGGATGGCGTGCACGCTCGTTCCGCCACCCACCCCCGGCAGCAAGCCCACCGTGGCCCTGTTCGACGAGGCGAACCAGCAGGGTCTCGTCACCCCGCCCGTGGTGGTCGGCCTGCTGACCGCCGCCGCCCTCGACCCGCAGGCGGTGATCAAGCAGAGCGACACCACCGTCGCCGGGCACCACGCCGCCTGCGTCGAGGTACAGCGCTCGGACGGCGACTTCAGCGCCTGCGTGACCACCGAGGGTGTGCTCGGCAGCTTCCTCGGCTCGGTCGACGGCAAACCAATGGAGCTGGCGTTGAGCGACTACTCCGAGTCGGTCGAGAAGGACGCGTTCGACCCGCCCGCCGGAGCAGGCGTCGTCGACAACCGCCCCGGCGGCTCCTGACGTCGTACCCCCGGCTCCTGCTGGCTGTGCCGGCGCGACGGGTGACCGTCCGACGGCCCGGCGGGCGTCAGACGCCGAGCAGGGCGCGCAGGTGGCGCGGCGGCGGGCAGTCGTGGGCGAGCATCGCGTCGTGCCAGTCGCGCGCCGACACCCCCTGCGGGCGGGCGGCGGCGATCTCGGCCACCTCGCTGTACCCGACGAAGTACGTGGAGAGCTGCGTCGAGGTGAGCAGGGACCGGCGCCACTTGCCGGCGGCCTCCCCCTCCTCCTGGAAGCCACGACCGGTCATCAACGCCATGGCCTCGGCCTCGGGCAGCTCCTCGGCGTGCACCAACTGGTCGAGCAGCGCGTTGATGGTCATGCGGAGCTGCATCTTGAGCTGCTGCATCCGCACCGGCAGACCGCCGAAGCCGAGACCGGCCATCAGCTCCTCGGCGTACACGGCCCAGCCTTCGACGAACGGGCCGGAGCGGGCCAACGCCCGCACCCGCGTGCCGCCGACGTGCCGCCGGGCGTGGGCGAGCTGGAGGAAGTGGCCGGGCATCGCCTCGTGCACGGTCAGGTTACGAACCATGTGATCGTTGTACTCGCGGTAGAAGGAGTCGACACGCTGCGCCGACCAGTCCGCCGGGGTGGGCGCGATGCAG
Source organism: Micromonospora sp. NPDC049801 (assembly GCF_040656575.1). NCBI lineage: Bacteria > Bacillati > Actinomycetota > Actinomycetes > Micromonosporales > Micromonosporaceae > Micromonospora > Micromonospora sp. NPDC049801. The sequence continues at coordinate 114,133 of NZ_JBFAMS010000013.1, forward strand.
TAGAACGTCGGCACCGCCGCGGTCTCCAACGGGCCGGGCGAGTCGCAGTACGCCACCGCGACGCCCCGCGCGAACTCCGGCATCTCCTGGATCACGCACCGGTCGTCGACCAGGGTGACCAGGTCGTGCAGCCGGACGAAATCGGTCGCCTCGTCCAGGGTCACACCGGCCAGCTCGACGATCGTCGAGTCGTCCGGGTGCTCGGCGGCCAACAGGTCCAGCGCCCGGCGTACCGTCTCGTCGTCGGCCGGACCACCGACCAGCTCGACGGCCGCCGCGCGGATCTCCTCGGTGACCCGGTCCAGGTTGGCCCAGGCCCGGCGCTGGATCTCGGCGGCCCCCAGCTCGGTGTCGAGGGTGTGCCAGAGCCGCGCCTCCCAGCGGCGGCGGCCCAGGCGCGGGTCGCGGCCGGGCCCGGCGTCGGCGGCCAACCGGACCCGCAGCCAGGCGACGAACTCGTCCAGCGCGGCGATCGCGGCGGTCGCCGCCGACTCGACCCGCTCGAAGCCGCCCGGCACCTGCGCGATCAGGCCCGGTAGCTCGTCACGGATGAGCGCGGCCGTGCCGGTGAACTGCCCGACCGCCGTCTCCGCGTGGATCCGCGGCATGTCCCGCAGCGTCGCGCGTGCGGTGGCGAGGGCATCCGGTACGGCGGCGAGCCGACCGACGAGCTGGGTCAGGCGCACCTCGGCCGGGGCGTACGGGCGGGCCAGCAGGGGGTGCAGCAGCGGGCCGGGGTTGTGGAACAGGGGGTCCCACTCGTGCGACCGGATCTCGGTGAGCTCGAACAGCTCCCGGTCGACGAAGGAGGTGAGCAGCGCGTGGTCGACCTGCTCGTCGACGTCGAGCGCGTCCGGGTCCAGTTCGGAGAGTGCGTTCGCCGCGTCGGTGAGCATCACCCGGTCGGCGGCCAACGCGTCGGCGGACAGGTCAGGAAGCCGATCGTCGAACCGATGATCGCCAGCCGAGGTGGCAACCCCCGGCCGCGCCTCCAGCAGTGCCTCGACAACCCGCTCAGCCAGTACCCCAAACGCTTCCACCGGACAACCCTACCGACCACCCCGCACCCAGCCGTGTTGATCAAGAGGTTCGCGTCAGATACGAGCCGGATCCTGACGCGAACCTCTTGATCAACCTCGTTCGGCGGCGCGGATGGATTCGGCGTGGGTCAGGGTCGCGCGGCGCAGGGCTGCCTCTGGGTCGAGGTTGGCCCTGCGGGCTTCTGAGACCAGGGTCAGGAGGGTGGCGCCTAGGCGCTCCTCCTCGTCCAGCCCCGTGTCGGGGGACGGGGTTTCGACGGTCAGGTTGGCGCGGTCGGCGCGGTCGAGGATCTGCGCGGCCAGGGACAGGGCGGGTTGGCTGAACGCCACGCCGTCCAACACCGAGTCGCGCGCCTTCTCGACCCGCTTGATCCGCTCCCAGTTGGCGGTGATCTCCTCCAGCGTGCCCGCCTCCGCACCGGCGAAGACGTGCGGATTGCGCCGGATCATCTTGTCGACCAGGCCACCGGCCACGTCGTCGATGTTCCACCGCTCGCCCTCGGGCAGCTCCTCGGCGAGCCGCGCGTGCAGCACCACCTGGAGCAGCACGTCGCCCAACTCCTCGCGGAGCGCGTCGGTGTCGTCGGCGCTGATCGCGTCGTACGCCTCGTAGCTCTCCTCCAGCAGGTAACCCGCGAGGCTACGGTGCGTCTGCGCCCGCTTCCACGGGTCACCGCCCGGCGAGGCCAGCCGGTCCAGCACGGCCACCGCGTCGAGCAGCCGTGCCCCCGGCGGATCCCACGAGCCGTACATCAGCTCCATCTCGGCGAGCCCCGGCTCCCGGGCCAGCCGCAGACCCAACTCCCTTGCCAACGACTCGTCCCCGGCCGGTCCGGCCAGCCAGACCGCCGTACCGTGCGCCGCGACCATGTCCAGCAACGCCTGCGTGGCCGGGCCGGCCACGACGGTCACCTCGGCGCCCGCCTGCCGCACGGCCGTGGTCAACTCGCTCTCCGCGCCGGTCAGCACCGGATGCTGGCGTACGACGTCCCAGGCGGCCGAGGTCAGCAGGCCGGCCGGCAGCCGGGGCGAGGTGACCAGCAGGACGATCTGTGCCGTCATGCTCAGCTGGCCGTACCCTCGGCGTCCGGGTTGGGGCTCGACGGCGACGGCGACACGTCCGGGGTGGAGACGTCGGTGACCGTGCTGCTGGCCCGGTCCAGGTAGGGCAGGTCGTACAGAGCAGTGCCCTGGTTCGGCACCTGGAACAGGGCCGGAATCTCCAACGACGAGTAGCGCGGATTGACGGTGACGTCCTCCCGCTTGACCTCTTCCTTGAAGGCCGTGCTGAGCGCCACCACCGCGTTCACCTGCGGAGCGATCTCCGGTGCCCCGAACCGCTCGCGCTGCTCCTCGACGGACCAACCGGCGGAAGCGACCCCGCTCTTCACCAGAGCGTCGTAGATTGCCGAACGCTCGTCGTCGGTCAACTCGGCCGGCGGCAGACCCGCCTGCAGGGCGGAGAAGTGGTTGTACCAGTCGGCCGCGAGCTTCGCGTACTCGGAGCCGGGGACCTGGAGGCTCTGACCCAACTCGTCGGCCTTGATCTGGTCCTTGACCGTGATGTTCTTCTCCGCGACCACTCGCTTGGCGAGGTCGAGGCCGACGAGCAGGTTGAGCATGTCCTGCCGGGTCGCCTTGAAACGCAGCTGATCGGGCGAGGGAGTTGCCGACGGGCCGTTCTGCTGCGCGAACGCCGCTCGGGCGTTCGTCTCGTACTTCGCCTGCGCCTCCGCGAAGAGGGTGTCGACCCGGTCCACCGAGTAGGTGGTGTCACCGACATAGGCGGCGACGCTCGGCGCGGATCTGCCGCAGGCAGCGAGGGAGAGGGCAGCCAGGGCCGCGACGCTGGCGGCGACGATCACACGGCGAGCACGCATACCGGTCACTCTCTCATGCCCTCTCCCACGCTGTGACGGCCCCCACCTCACCGCGCCGACGTCGCGGCCACAACCCGGCTCGCGTACGCGCCTCGCCCGCGTACGGGACCGTCACGCGGGCGCGGCGGCGAGCGGCGCGGGGGCGCCCAGGACGTCAGAGAGCAGTTGCGCACACCATTCGAGCAACGCCTGGTCGCGCAGCGGTTCGCCACCGATCCGACGGGTGCTCGGCCGGGGCACGCTGACCTGGTCGGTGGCCTGCTTGTAGACCGCGTCCGGGTGGTAGCGCTTGAGCCGCATCTGCTTCGAGTCCGGCAGCGGCAGCGGCCCGAACCGGATGTGCTTGCCCTGCATGGTCACGTCGGACAGGCCGTACCGGCGGGCCAGCAGGCGGAACCGGGCCACCGCCACCAGGTTCTGCACGGGGGCGGGCGGCTCGCCGTACCGGTCGGTCATCTCGGCGACGACCTCGCGCAGGCGGTCCTCGTCGCGCGCCTCGGCGAGCTTGCGGTACATCTCCAGGCGCAGGCGTTCCACGCCCACGTAGTCGTGCGGCAGGTGCGCGTCGACCGGCAGGTCGATCTTGACGTCGGTCTCCTCCTCCTGGCGCTCGCCCTTGAACGCGGAGACCGCCTCGCCGACCATCCGCACGTACAGGTCGAAGCCGACGCCCTCGATGTGCCCGGACTGCTCACCGCCGAGCAGGTTGCCGGCACCCCGGATCTCCAGGTCCTTCATGGCCACGTACATGCCGGCGCCCAGCTCGGTGTGCTGCGCGATGGTGGCCAGCCGCTCGTGGGCGTGCTCGGTGAGCGGCTTCTCCGGCGGGTAGAGGAAGTACGCGTACGCCCGCTCCCGGCCCCGGCCGACCCGACCCCGGATCTGGTGCAGCTGGGCCAGCCCGAGCAGGTCGGCCCGCTCGACGATCAGGGTGTTGGCGTTCGGGATGTCGATGCCCGACTCCACGATGGTCGTGCAGACCAGGACGTCGAACTCCTTTTCCCAGAAGCCGACCATGACCTTCTCCAGGGCCTCCTCGCCCATCTGCCCGTGCGCCACGGCCACCCGCGCCTCGGGCACCAGCTCGCGCAGCCGCCGCGCCGCCCGGTCGATCGACTCGACCCGGTTGTGCAGGTAGAAGACCTGCCCGTCGCGCAGCAGCTCGCGGTGGATGGACGCGGCGACCTGCCGGTCGTCCTGCGCGCCCACGAAGGTGAGCACCGGGTGCCGCTCCTCCGGCGGGGTGGCGATGGTGGACATCTCCCGGATGCCGGTGATCGCCATCTCCAGGGTGCGCGGAATCGGGGTGGCCGACATGCTGAGCACGTCCACCGAGGCGCGCAGCGTCTTCAGGTGCTCCTTGTGCTCGACACCGAACCGCTGCTCCTCGTCGACGATCACCAGCCCGAGCTGCTTGAACCGCGTCGCCGTCTGCAGGAGCCGGTGCGTGCCGATGACGATGTCGACGGTGCCGTCGGCGACCATTTCCAGCGTCCGTTCGGTCTCCTTGGCGGTCTGGAACCTCGACAGCTGCCGGATCTGCACCGGGAACTGGCTCATCCGCTCGGCGAACGTGTTGTAGTGCTGCTGCACCAGCAGGGTCGTCGGCACGAGCACCGCCACCTGCTTACCGTCCTGCACGGCCTTGAACGCCGCCCGCACCGCGATCTCGGTCTTGCCGTAGCCGACGTCGCCACAGATCAACCGGTCCATCGGGACGGTCTGCTCCATGTCCCGCTTGACCTCGTCGATCGCGGCGAGCTGGTCGGGCGTCTCCTGCCACGGGAAGGCGTCCTCCAACTCCCGCTGCCACGGGGTGTCCGGGCCGAACGAGTGGCCCTTGGACGCCTTGCGAGCGGCGTAGAGCTGGATGAGCTGCGCGGCGATCTCCCGGACCGCCTTGCGGGCACGGGCCTTGGACTTCTGCCAGTCCGAGCCGCCCATCTTGTGCAGGGTCGGCTGCTCACCGCCCACGTAACGGGAGAGCTGGTCGAGCTGGTCGGTGGGGACGAACAGCCGGTCGCCGGGCTGGCCGCGCTTGCTGGCCGCGTACTCGATGACCAGGTATTCCCTGCTGGCGCCGTTGACGGTGCGCTGCACCAGCTCGACGTACCGACCGATGCCGTGCTGCTCGTGCACCACGTAGTCGCCGGCCTTGAGCTCCAGCGGGTCGATCGTGTTGCGCCGGCGGCTCGGCATCTTGCGCATGTCCCGCGTCGAGGTGCCCCGGCCACCGGTCACGTCGTTACCGGTCAGCAGCACGAAACGGGACGCCTCGTCGACGAATCCGCTGGTCAGCGCGCCACAGGTGACGACCAGGTCGCCGGGGGCGGGTGCGGTGGGCACCTCCTCGGTGAGCCGCGCGCCCAGGCCCGCGTCGCGCAGGACCTCCACGGCACGCTGGGCGGGGCCGTGCCCCTCAAAGACCAGCGCGATCGACCAGCCCTCGCCGGCCCAGCGCTTGAGGTCGTCGACGACCCGCGCGGTCTCGCCGTGGTAGAGCGGGGCGGGCTGGGCGGCGAGGGTCACCGCGATGGCGTCGTCCGGGGTGACGCTGGCCTGCTCGGGCGCGTCCTCCCAGGGCTGCCGCGCCTCGGCGGTCTCCGCCTCGACCAATCCGAACGGGGACAGCGTCCACCAGGGCTGGCGGAGCGTGCCGGCGGTGGCGCGTACCTCGGCCAGGGTGCGGAAGGCGGCGGCGCCGACGTCCACCGGGGCCTGGCCGCCGACCGCGGCGGCGGCCCAGGAGGCCTGCAAAAACTCCTCAGAGGTACGCACCAGATCGTGCGCCCTCGTGCGAATGCGCTCCGGGTCGCACAGCAGGACGTGGGTGCCGGCCGGCATCGCGTCCAGCAGCAGCTCCAGCGAGTCGGGGCCGACCAGCACCGGGGCCAGCGACTCCATCCCCTCCACCGGGATACCCTCGGCCAGCTTGTCCAGGATCTCGGCCAGCTCGGGGTGCTGCTCGGCGAGCGCGGCGGCCCGCTCGCGCACTGTTGGGGTCAGCAGCAGCTCCCGACAGGGCGGCGCCCACAGCAGCGGCACCTGCTCGATGGTGCGCTGGTCGGCGACCGCGAAGGTGCGGATCTCCTCCACCTCGTCGCCCCAGAACTCGACCCGGGACGGGTGCTCGTCGGTGGGCGGGAAGACGTCCAGGATGCCGCCGCGCACCGCGAACTCGCCGCGTTTGGTGACCAGGTCGACCCGGGCGTACGCCATGTCGGTGAGTCGGCGGACGACCACCTCAAGGTCCGCTTCCTCGCCGGCCGCGAGCTGCACCGGTTCCAGGTCACCGAGGCCCTTGAGCTGCGGTTGCAGCAGCGACCGGACCGGGGCGACCACCACCCGCAGGGGGCCGGTCCGACCGTGCGCGTCGGCCGACTCGGGGTGCGCGAGGCGGCGCAGCACGGCCAGCCGTCGGCCCACCGTGTCCGATCGGGGGGAGAGCCGTTCGTGCGGCAGCGTCTCCCAGGAGGGGAAGACCACCACCTGCTCCGGCGGCAGCAGCCCGCCGAGCGCGGCGGCCAGGTCGTCGGCCTCGCGGGTGGTGGCGGTCACGGCCAGCACGGGTCGCCCGGCCCCGCCGGTGTCCGCGGCGACGGCCGCGACGGCGAACGGGCGCAGCGCGGCAGGAGCGGTGATGTCGAGGCCATCGACCTGGGCGGCACCGGAGCGCGCCAGGTCACGCGCCCGGGCCAGCCCGGGGTCGGCCAGGGCGGCGGAGAACAGACCGGTGAGCAAGGGAGTCCTTCCAGGGGAGTCGACGCACACGACGGCGGGCCCCTCGCCCAGTCGGACGGGGGGTGCGCACCCCACAAGCCTATCCCCGTCCACCGACACCCACCCCGTTCCGCCCAGGTCCCACGCCCTCGCGTCGCCCGCCCTCGCGCCCTCGTGCCCCGTGCCCTCGTGCCCCGCTCCGCCCCGCGCCCCGCGCCCCGCGCCCCGCGCCCCGCGCCCCGCGCCCCGCGCCCCGCGCCCAAGATCCTCACAACTTCGGGGATACTGCTGCTTCAGACGCGTCGGAGACAGCAATAACGGGGAAGTTGCGCGGATCTTGCCCGGCGCCCGCGATCTTGCCCCGCGCCCGCAGACTTGCCGCGTGCGCATGCGCTACAGCGCGAGCCGATGCGTACAGCGCGAGCCGATGCGTACAGCGCGAGTCCGCGCGGATCTTGACCGGGGCGGGACGCCGTGGTCGAGTGCGGGGATGGGTGAGCAGTGGCGGGCGCAGTTCGACGCGGAGGTCAGCTTCGCCAACGGAGGCGGGCTGCGGACCGAGGGGTTCCGGCTGGACATCCCTGGGCCGGAGATCACCGATGACGATCTGGCCGCGCTCTTCGTCCGGCATCTCGGGCTGCTCATGGTCGCCGAGGTCCGGATCAGCGCGAAAACGATCATCGAGGAACCGCACAAGGGTGGCCGCGCCGTCGCCCCGACCGGCGGCGGTCGCCGGCTGGTGGAGTTGAGCCACGTCATCAGCGACGGGATGACCACCCTGCCCGGGTGGCCGGGTCCGCGGGTCACCGACTGGCTGACGTACGCGGCGTCCCGGGAGCGGTACGCGCCGGGCACCGAGTTCCACGTGGCCCGGATCGACATGATCGCCAACACCGGCACGTACGTGGACACCCCCGCCCACCGCTGGGCCGGTCGCGAGGATCTGACCGGGGTGTCGTTGGACCGCCTCGCCGACCTGCCCGGGGTGGTGGTCCGGGTACCGGCCGACACCCGAGCCGTGGATCGGCTGCTGCTGGCACCGTACGAGGTGGCCGGGCGTGCGGTGCTGCTGCACACCGGGTGGGACGCGCACTTCGGCGCCGAGCGGTACGCCGCGCCGGAGGCGCCGTACCTGAGCGAGGACGGCGCGCGGGCACTGGCCGACGCGGGCGCGGCCCTGGTCGGCATCGACTCGATCAACATCGACGACATGAGCCCGGCGGCGAACGGCGTACGCCCCGCGCACAGCGTCCTGCTCGCCGCCGGCATCCCGGTCGTGGAGCACCTGACCGGCCTGGGCGCGCTGCCGCCGACCGGGTTCCGGTTCACCGCGGCGCCGCCGATGGTGGCCGGGATGGGCACCTTCCCGGTCCGCGCCTTCGCCGTGGTCGAGAGCTGAGGTCGAGAGCTAGGGCCGAGAGCCGTGGTCGAGAGCTGTGGTCAAGAGCTGAGGCCGTGACGGTCACGGAACGCCGTGCGGTGCCGAGCAGGTCGGGAGTCGGGGGATGCTGTGCCCGCTGAGGGATTCGGTAGTGATCCGCGTCGGCACACCACCCCGGCCCGTTGGCGGGTGCTCGGGCACCCGGACGGGATGCTGATCTACCAGGTGCGCTGCATCGTCGAGAACCACGGGTGGACGGAGACCGTCACCCAGGACCGTCACAAGATCATGCTGGGCCGGTCCGGGGCGTACCGGCGTCGGCTCAACGGGCGGGTCGAGCTCTCCGACGCCACCTCGGTGCTGCTCACCCGGCCCGGGGACGACATGGCCGTGGCGCATCCGTTCGGCTGCGGCGACTCGTACACCTGCCTGGAGATCGATCCGTCGGTGCTGGCGGACCGGCCGGACGCCCAGCGCTGGATGGACCGGAGCGGCTGGGCGGGCACCTCGGACGCCACGCTGGACCTGGCGCACCGGCTGCTGGTGGCCGAGTTCCGGCGCGGGCTCGACCGGTTCGAGATGGCCGAGCGGCTCCAGCGGTTCCTGGCCCGCCTGCTGCACCACAGCGACCTCGCCGCGGACGAGGTGGACGCCGAGGTCGAGCGGGCCGTCCGCCGACGGCCGGCGACGCTGGCCGCGCACTGGCGGCTCGCCGACCGGGCGCGCGAGGTGCTGGCCCACTCCGGCTTCACCCTCGGCCTGGGTGAGGTGGCCCGGGAGGTGGGCAGCTCACCGCACCACCTCAGCCGGGTGTTCCAGCGGGTGACCGGCAGCAGCCTGACCGCCTACCGCAACCGCCTTCGGGTGCGCGCCGTACTGGACACCCTCGCCGAGCCCGACGGCCGTCCGCTGGGCGCGCTCGCCACCGAGTACGGCTTCGCCGACCAGGCGCACCTGACCCGGGTGGTCCGCGAGCAGGTGGGGCATCCACCCGCGCGCCTGCGTCGACTGCTCGCCCCCGCCGGGTCGGACCCGAGCGTCAGCGCCTGACACCGGACGCGGTGGAGGTGCCGTACCTGGGGCGTACGGCACCTCCCTGGGCGCGGGTCCGCACCGGGCTTCGGGCCTCCCCGAACAGGCCCGCGGGCTCCGGGTCGGCCACCCTGGGCGGGGGACCTCCGGACCGACGAGAACCATCGTCGCCGCGCCACCTTGAACAGGTCTTGAAGAAAATTGCTCGTCTGCGCCGGATGGCGGTCAGGATCGGACGCCCACCGGCAGAAAAGCCCCAAGCAGAACAAACCGCACCCTAGGCTGGCCTGGTGGACGAGTCGCCGGAGGTCCGGATACGCGACCAGATTCCTCGTACCGCCGGACTGCTGCTCGGCACCCTGGCGCTGGCCGTCGCGTTCATCGCCGCGTACGTCGGCGCCCTGCACCAACCCCACCCCCGCGACGTGCCGGTCGGCGTGGCGAGCGGCGACCAGGTCGCACGAATGGTCCTGACCGCCGTCCGCGACCGGACCAACACGATCAAGGCCATCGAGTACGCCGACCCGGGCGCCGCCGACGACGGTCTGACCAGCCGCGAGGTGTACGGGGTACTCGGCTCCACCCCCGACGGCGGGTTCGTCCTGACCACCGCCAGCGCCAGCGCGCCGGCCGCCACCGAGGTCGTCGTGCAGGTCCTCACCGCCGCCGCCGAACAGGCCCGGATGCCACTGCGGGTGGCCGACGAGGTGCCGGTCGCCGACACCGACCCGCGCGGTCTGGTCCCGTTCTACCTGGCGATCGGGTGCGTCCTCGGCGGGTACCTGGCCTCGACCGCGCTCGGCATCTCCGTCGGCACCACGCCGCGCACCCTGCGCCGCGCGGGCGTACGGATCGGCGCGCTCGCCGTCTACAGCGTCGTGCTCGGCATCGCCGGCGCGGTGATCGTCGGCCCGGTGCTGGACGTCTGGCACCACGACCTGCCGGCCGTCGCCGGCAGCGGCATGCTCGCCGCCTTCGCCGCCGCGATGGTGGCCGCCGCCGTGCAGGGCTGGTTGGGCGTACTCGGCACCGGACTGGTGATCCTGCTGCTGGTGGTGCTCGGCAATCCGGGTTCCGGCGGCATCTACGCCCCGGAGTTCCTGCCCACCTGGCTGCGCGGCATGCACCGGTGGAACGTGCCCGGACTCGCCACCGATCTGGTCAAGTCGGCGGTGTACTTCGACCGACGGTCGATCGGCTGGCCCCTGACCGGGCTGGCGCTGTGGGCGGTGGTCGCCCTGGCGGCCCTGCTCGCCGCGACCGTGGTGCGGGGAGGCCGGGCAGGCACCCGCGCAAGACCCTGAGGTGATCTCCGGGGTGTTCCGTCTCACGACGCGGCGCGCCCGGAGCCCCTCCTGCCGGAGGGCCAGACGCGGATACCATCCAGGGAGTCGGACAGCGCTGTCCTTCGTACTCACGTAAGGAGCGCATCGTGACCGACCAGCACGACCACGACGGCCCGGACGCCGCGCTGCGCGCCGACATCCGCCGGCTCGGCACCCTCCTCGGCCAGACCCTGGCCCGCCAGGAGGGCCGCCCGCTCCTCGACCTCGTCGAGGAGATCCGCGCCCAGGTACGCTCCGACGTCCCGGCCGCCGCCCAGCGGCTCGGCGGGCTCGACGTGACCACTGGGACCAAGCTGGCCCGCGCCTTCTCCACCTACTTCCACCTGGCCAACATCACCGAGCAGGTGCACCGCGCACGGGACCTGCGCCGCCGCCGCGCCGTGCAGGGCGGCTGGCTCGACCAGGCAGCCAAGATGATCGCCGAGCGCGGCGTGCCGGCCGAGGAGATCGCCGCCGTCGCCCGCCGGCTGGCGGTCCGGCCGGTCTTCACCGCCCACCCCACCGAGGCGGCCCGCCGCTCGATCCTGTCGAAGCTGCGGGCCATCGCCGACGAGTTGGACACCGAGACCGCCAACGCGATCCTCTACGGCGCGAGCGACGAGGGCCCGGCCAACCGCCGGCTGGCCGAGCTGCTGGACCTCATGTGGCAGACCGACGAGCTGCGGCTGGACCGGCCGGACCCGACCGACGAGGCCCGCAACGCCATCTACTACCTGCGGGACCTGTACGCCGAGGCCGCGCCGCAGGTGCTCGACGACCTGGCCGACACCCTGCGGACCCTCGGCGTGGAGACGTCGCCGACGGCCCGCCCACTGAGCTTCGGCACCTGGATCGGCGGCGACCGCGACGGCAACCCGTTCGTCACCCCGGCGGTCACCCGCGAGGTGCTGACCATCCAGCACGAGCACGGCATCGCCGCCACCGAGAAGGCGATGGACCACCTGATCAACGAGGTTTCGGTCTCGCGCCGGCTGCGCGGGGTGTCGCTCGACCTCTCCGCCAGCCTCGCCGCCGACCTCGACGCGCTACCCGAGGTGGCGGCCCGGTTCCGCCGGGTCAACGCCGAGGAGCCCTACCGGCTCAAGGCGCGCTGCGTGAAGGCCAAGCTGGCCAACACCCGGCAGCGGCTGCGCCAGGGCACGGCCCACGTGCCGGGTCGGGACTACCGGGGCTCGGCCGAGCTGATCGCCGACCTGGACCTGCTGCGCGCGTCGCTGGCCCGCAACTCGGGGCAGCTCACGGCCGTCGGCCGGCTGGCCTCCACCATCCGGACGGTGTCCGCGTTCGGCCTGCACCTGGCGACCATGGACGTCCGGGAGCACGCCGAGAAGCACCACGAGGTGCTCACCCAGCTCTACGAGGCGGTCGGCGAGGTGCCGGACTACCCGGCGTTGAGCCGGTTGGAGCGCACCAAGCTGCTCGCCGACGAGCTGACCGGCCGGCGACCGCTGTCCACCCTGGACACCCCGCTGACCGAGTCGGCCCGCAAGACGTTCGACGTGTTCAGCACAATCCGCGAGGCGCAGGACCGGTTCGGCGCGGAGGTCATCGAGTCGTACATCATCTCGATGACCCTGGGCGTCGACGACGTGCTGGCCGCCGTGGTGCTCGCCCGCGAGGCCGGGCTGGTCGACGTGCACAGCGGCCGGGCCCGCATCGGTTTCGTGCCGCTGTTGGAGACCCCGGCCGAGCTGAACGCCGGCGGCGAGATCCTCGACGAGCTGCTTTCACTGCCCGCGTACCGGGCGCTGGTCGCGGCCCGTGGCGACGTGCAGGAGGTCATGCTCGGCTACTCCGACTCCAACAAGGAGGCGGGGATCACCACCAGCCAGTGGTCGATCCACCGGGCCCAGCGGGCGCTGCGTGACGTGGCCGCCCGGCACGGCGTACACCTGCGGCTCTTCCACGGTCGCGGCGGTACGGTCGGGCGCGGCGGTGGCCCCACCCACGAGGCGATCCTGGCCCAGCCGTACGGCACGCTGGACGGCGCGATCAAGGTGACCGAGCAGGGCGAGGTCATCTCCGACAAGTACACGCTGCCGTCGCTGGCCCGGGAGAACCTGGAGCTGACGCTCGCCGCGGTGCTCCAGGCGACGCTGCTGCACACCGCGCCCCGGCAGCCGGCCGAGATGCTGGAACGCTGGGACGCGACGATGGACGTGGTGTCCGAGTCGGCCTTCCGGTCGTACCGGTCGCTCGTCGAGGACCCGGACCTGCCGGCGTACTTCTGGGCGTCCACCCCCACCGAACTGCTCGGCGCGCTGAACATCGGCTCCCGGCCGGCGAAGCGTCCCAACACCGGCGCCGGCCTGTCCGGGCTGCGGGCCATCCCGTGGGTGTTCGGGTGGACGCAGACCCGACAGATCGTGCCGGGCTGGTTCGGCGTCGGCTCCGGCCTGGCCGCCGCCCGCGAGGCCGGGTTGGCGGACGTGCTGGCCGAGATGCACCGCAACTGGCACTTCTTCCGCACGTTCCTGTCGAACGTCGAGATGATGCTGACCAAGACCGACCTGAGCATCGCCCGTCGGTACGTCGAGACGCTGGTGCCGAAGAAGCTGCACCCGATCTTCGAGAAGATCGAGCAGGAGTACGAGCTGACCAAGCGCGAGGTGTTGGCCGTCACCGCCTCGCCGGCCCTGCTGGAGAACTCCCCGGTGCTCCAGCGCACCCTGGCCGTGCGCGACACCTACCTGGAGCCGCTGCACCACCTCCAGGTGGCGCTGCTGCGCCAGTACCGGGAGTCCGGCGCGGCGGGCCGGGCGGTCGCCACCGCACCGGGTGGTCGACGCGCTCCCAGCGACGGCACGGCCCTGGAACGGGCGCTGCTCACCACCGTGAACGGCATCGCCGCCGGCATGCGCAACACCGGCTGACCAGACAGCACGGCAACGGGCCCCGGTCGAGTCGACCGGGGCCCGTTTCGTATGTCGCTCAGCGCTCCGCGCCCGTCACCAGTCACCACCGCCGAAGTCGCCGCCGCCGAAATCGCCACCACCACCGAAGTCGCCGCCACCGAAACCGCCGCCGCCGAAGTCACCACCGGCATAGTCGCCGCCGCCGAAGTCACCCGCCTGGTCGCCACCACCGAAGTCGCCGCCCTGGTCGCCGTAGTCGCCGCCCTGGTCACCAGCGTCGCCGCCCTGGTCGTCGGCGTAGTCGGCGCCGTCGCCGAAGCCCTCCTGGTAGCCCTGGTCGTAGCCGTACCCCGGATCGGCGAAGGCCGGCGAGAACAGCGCGTCGGCGATCAGCATGCCGCCGAGCACGCCGGCGCCCGCGCCCAGCGCGGTCTTCCACCACGGCGTCGAGTACCAACCGGCCGGCACCGGCCGACCCTGGTACCGCCCACCCGGGTAGTAGTAGGGCGTGTCCCGACCGGGCTGCGGGCCCGCCCGGAAGGTCTGGCCCTGCACGTCGACCTCGCGCTCCTTGGTGAGCTGCCCGACGCCCCGCGCGGCGGCCAGCGCCGGCACCTCGGGGCCGGGGTCGATGCCCAGCGCCGTCCGCGCCGCCCGGATGTACGCCAACCCCTCCAGCGCGGTCTCCCGGGCGAGCGCGAACTGGTTCGGCGTCCGCGCCTGCTCCAACTGCGAGCCGGCCGCGTTGTAGCGCTCCCCCGCGTCGGCGAGCGCCTGCCGGACGGCGGGCTCCTCACCCTGCAGGGTCATCAACTGGCCGCCGAGGCGCTCGTACCACCGTTGCGCCTCGGCGCGGGCGTCGCCGAGCGCGACACGCCGCTGGGCGTTGGACCGGGAGTAGGCGAGCAGGCCGGCACCCACCACGGCGGCGGCGACGACCACCAGGCACAGCAGAGCTTCCATGTCAACGAACGTACCCCCGGGTGTCACGTCGCACCCGTCTGGCAAGCTCCGGTGATGGACGTCTCGACGTTGCTGGTGGTGGTCGTCTGCCTCGGTGCCGGCGGGGCGGTGGGTTGGTACGCGGCCCGGTCCCGGTCGGCGGCCGACATCGCCCGGCTCGACGCCACCCTGACGGCCACCCGCGAGGGCGAGGGGCGGCTGGAGCAGTCCATGCGGGCGTTGAGCTACGAGGCGACGGCGCAGTCCCAGGAGGCGGTGGCCCGAGCCGTGGCGCCGTTGCACGACAGCCTGCGCCGCTACGAGCAGCGGGTAGCCGAGCTGGAACACGACCGCGTTGACGCGTACGCCGAGCTGCGCGAGCAGGTCCGCTCGATGAACGTCGTCTCCGGTGAGCTGCGCACCGAGACCAAGCAACTGGTGGCCGCGCTGCGCGCGCCACAGGTGCGGGGCCGCTGGGGCGAGCACCAACTGCGCCGGATCGTCGAGGCGGCCGGCATGCTGGAGCACTGCGACTTCTCCGAGCAGGTGACCGCCGCCACCGACGATCAGGTCGTCCGCCCGGATCTGGTGGTACGCCTGCACGGCGGCCGGTCCGTGGTGGTGGACGCGAAGGCGCCCTTCGACGCGTACCTGACGGCCATGGAGGCCCGCGACGAGCGCGGCCGGGACACCTACCTCGACGCGCACGCCCGACACCTGCGCGGGCACGTCGACGCCCTGGCCGCCAAGTCGTACTGGTCGGCGTTCGACAGCTCGCCCGAGTTCGTGGTGCTGTTCGTCCCGGCCGACCCGTTCCTCGACGTCGCCCTCCAACGCGATCCGACGCTGCTGGAGCACGCGTTCGCCCGCAACATCGTGCTGGCCACGCCGGCCACCCTGGTCGCGCTGCTGCGCACGGTGGCCTACTCGTGGCGGCAGGAGGCGCTGGCCCGCAACGCGGTGGCGGTGCACACCCTCGCCCGGGAGCTGTACGGCCGGCTCGCCACCCTCGGCGACCACGTGGGCAAGCTCGGATCGTCGCTGACCGGCGCGGTGACCGCGTACAACCGGGCGGTCGGCTCGCTGGAGGCGCGGGTGCTGGTCAGCGCCCGCAAGCTCGCCGAGCTGGGCGTCTCGGACGAGGAGCTGGCGGCCCCCGCCCAGGTGGAGCTGACCCCGCGCCAGCCGCAGGCTCCGGAGCTGCTCAACGACGCCGACCGCTGACGGGGGGGCCGTTTCCCTAACGCCGGTTGGCGCTCTCGACGACGAACGGGATGCCCTGCTGGCAGGTGGTCATCGTGCCCTTTTCCACCCGGCCGGTGACGGTCACCCGGGCACCGGCGGTCAGCACGTCCCGGGGCCCGCCCACCAGCAGGTACCCGTCGAGGAGAACGCAGTTCGGCTCCACTCCGGCGGTGATCGTGCCGGTGAGCTCGGTGGCGCCGACCGGCGGCGGGACGGTGGGCCCGCCCGGCGACTTGATCGGCGGGGCGGGGGTGCTGGGCGACTCGGGGCTGCTGGGCGACGCGGGAGTGCTCGGCGACGCGGAGGCGGGCTGCCCGGTCGTCGCCGACGGTCCGCCGGGGGTGGCGGGACCGCCGGTTTCACCGCAGGCGCTCAGCGCCGCGCAGACGACCAGAGCGGGGACGACGAGCCGAAATGTCCTCATGCCGTCTTCGACGTACGGGACGGGCCCGGCGTTCCGCCGCGCTGGCGCTGGATCGTGTCAGCCGCGGGCCGCGGCGGCCTTCATGTCCCGCTTCAGCTCCTGCGGAAGCGAGAAGGTGAGCCGTTCGTTGGCGGTGGTGATCTCTTCGACGTCGGCGAAGCCGCGCTCGGCCAGATGTGCCAGCACATCGCGGACCAGGTCCTCGGGGACGCTCGCGCCGGAGGACACGCCGACCGTGCGGGCGTCGGCCAGCCAGGCGTCGTCGATCTCGTGGGCGAAGTCGATGAGGTGACCGGCGCGCGCGCCGGCGTCCAGGGCGACCTCGACCAGGCGGACCGAGTTGGACGAGTTCGTCGAGCCGACGACGATCACCACGTCGCACTCCGGTGCGATCTCCTTGACCACGTGCTGCCGGTTGGAGGTGGCATAGCAGATGTCGTCGCTGGGCGGGGACTGGAGCAGTGGCAGCCGCTGCTTGAGCCGGGCGACCGTCTCCAGGGTCTCGTCCACCGAGAGCGTGGTCTGGGAGAGCCAGACCACCTTCTCCGGGTTCCGCACGGTGACCTTGTCGACGCCGTCCGGGCCGTCCACGAGCTGGATGTGCGCGGGCGCCTCACCGGCGGTGCCGACGACCTCCTCGTGCCCCTCGTGGCCGATCAGCAGGATGTCGTAGTCCTCGGCGGCGAACCGCTTCGCCTCCTGGTGCACCTTGGTGACCAGTGGGCAGGTCGCGTCGATGGCCTTCAGCGAACGCTCCCGCGCCTGCTCGTAGACCTCGGGCGCCACGCCGTGCGCGGAGAAGATGACGGTCGAGCCCTCCGGCACCTCCTCGTTCTCCTCCACGAAGATCGCGCCCTGGGACTCCAGGGTCTGCACGACGTGCTTGTTGTGCACGATCTGCTTGCGGACGTAGATCGGGGCGCCGTACAGCTTCAGCGCCTCCTCGACGGTCTGCACCGCACGGTCCACACCCGCGCAGTAGCCACGAGGCTTGGCCAAAAGCACGCGCTTACCAGTCCGGAGATCAGTCACCCCCCCATCGTACGTGCCGCTGATCCCCCCGCACCCGCGCCCAAATCCCGGTGATCAAGAGGTTCGCGTCAGAAACGCGCCCGGATCCGACGCAAACTTCTTGATCACCGAGGGCCTCCGTAGGGTTGGGGGGTGAGTGGGGTGAGTGGTGTGGGTGGGGTGGGTGGTGGGGGCAGTGAGGGCCGGAGCAGCGCTGAGGAGCCTTGGCCTGTTCGTGTCGTCTCGCAGAAGGTCGGGGCGTGGATCGCCAAGCTGGGCTGGGTGTGGGTGGACGGGCAGGTAGCGCAGATCAGCCGCCGTCCCGGGGCCACCACCGTCTTCCTGACCCTGCGTGACCCGTCCGCCGACCTGAGCCTGACCGTCACCACCAACCGGGACGTGCTCGACGCCGGCGCGCCGGAGCTGCGCGAGGGTGCCCGGGTGGTGCTGCACGCCAAGCCGGAGTTCTACGCCGCCCGGGGCACGTTGAGCCTGCGGGCCGACGAGATCCGCCAGGTGGGTCTCGGTGAGCTGCTGGCCCGGCTGGAGAAGCTCAAGAAGCTGCTCGCCGCCGAAGGGCTGTTCGACCGGGCCCGCAAGCGTCGGCTGCCGTTCCTGCCCGGCCGGATCGGTCTGATCACCGGCCGGGCGTCCGCCGCCGAGCGGGACGTGCTGACGAACGCGCGCCGGCGCTGGCCCGCCGTGGAGTTCCGGACGGTCAACGTGGCCGTGCAGGGACCGTCGGCCGTGCCGCAGATCGTGGACGCGCTCAAGGTCCTGGACGCGGACCCGAGCATCGATGTGATCATCATCGCCCGGGGTGGTGGCGGCATCGAGGACCTGCTGCCCTTCTCCGACGAGGCACTGTGCCGGGCCGTCTTCGGCTGTCGTACCCCGGTGGTCAGCGCGATCGGCCACGAGACGGACACGCCGCTGATCGACTACGTCGCCGACCTGCGGGCCTCCACCCCGACCGACGCGGCCAAGCGGGTGGTCCCCGACCTCACCGAGGAGGTACGCCTCATCGGTCAGGCCCGGCACCGGCTCCAGCGGGCGGTGCGCAACCTGGTCGACCGGGAGTCGCACCGCCTCGACAGCCTGCGCTCCCGGCCGGTGCTGGCCCGGCCGCAGGTGATGGTGGAGCACCGTGCGACCGAGCTGGCCGCACTGCGTCAACGCGCCGGGCGCTGCCTGGACCACCGGGTCGCGGCCGCCGACGACGACCTGCGGCACACCCTGGCCCGACTGCGCGCCCTCTCCCCCGCCGCGACGCTCGACCGGGGGTACGCGATCGTGCAGCGCGCCGACGGGCACGTCGTCCGGGCGGCGGCCGAGGTCGGCAAGGGCGACCCGCTCCGGGTACGCCTCGCCGAGGGCGAGCTGGCCGCGACGGTCGACGGGGACGTGGCGACGAAGTGACACCGACCGGGGTGTGCTGAGATGGACGCGATGACTGACGACACGAAGGCCGGGCCGGACGAGCGGCTCAGCTACGAGCAGGCCCGCGCCGAACTGGCCTCGGTGGTCGAGCGGCTGGAGGCCGGCGGCACGTCCCTGGAGGAGTCGCTGGCGCTGTGGGAGCGCGGCGAGGCGCTGGCGGTGATCTGCCAGCGCTGGCTGGACGGTGCGCGGGCGCGAATCGACGCCGCCCGTCAGGAACCGTCCGCCTGACCGTCGGGTGGGATGGCCGGAGCCACCCCACCCGTACGACGGTCAGTTGAACAGGCTGTACAGCTCGGCGGGCGCTTCGACGACCTGGTCCGCCGGCGGCTTCTGCGCCGGGGTGGCGGAGCCGTAGTCGGAGTACGTCATCTTGATCTCCTGGGCCGTGGTCTGGCCGGAGGCCGGGAGTTGCAGCGCCAGCTCGCTCAGCCGGCCCTGCGGGTCGACCTTCGCGGTGAACGGGACCGTCTTCGCCTGGGTGCCCAGCGCGGCGATCGTGGCGGCGTTCAGCGAGCCCGCCTCGGCGGCCTTGGTGACGTCGATGGTGCCGGCGTACGTGCCGGTGCCGGTGCTGCGGACCTCGGTGATGCCCTGGGTCAGCACCGCGCTGCCGGCCGGGTCGACCTTGTCGAAGTCGAAGCCGAGGTTCTTGTTGCCCTTGACGCGGGCCTGGTCGAGGTGCTGGTACTTACCGAGGTTGAGCTGCTTGATGGCGGGCAGGCTGTCGGCGGTGGGGCCGGTCAGTTCCAGCTTCACCCAGCTGTCCGGCTTGGCGTGGATCACGTCGAGCTTCATGGCCAGGTCGGAGGAGGGGCCACCGATGGCGAACTTCAGAGCGGCGCTCTGACTCGGCTGGTGCACCTGCCCCTCGGCCGTGGACCCGGCGCCGGAGAGGGTGAACCGGAAGTTGCCGTCGCTGATCGCCTTGGTGGAGTCGAGCAGGGCCTGCTTGGCGTCGCCGGACACCGGCGCACCGCCGGACTGGCTCGGCGCCCCGGACGCGCTCACCGTCGGGGACGCGGTTGACCCGGCCGTGCCGGTCGTGCCACCGGCGCAGGCGGCCAGGGCGGGCGTGAACAGGGCGGCGGCTACCAGGCCGGCACCCAGTCGTCGAACAGTCATACGTGTCTCCCAAGGGGGTCACCCGACTACCTGGTCGGCGCCGGAAACCGGGCGACGCGGCAGCCCTTCGGCCACGTCGCACAATCCGGGCCGAGCGGCGCGCCCGGATCGCTCTCTTCTTGTTCCCTGTCGACGCGTCGGACAATCACCCTTGTTGTCCGGTTGTTTGCGGGCAACCGGTGCCGAACAGAGCGGGCCGGGGTGACCTCTGGTCGCCCCGGCCCGCCGTGCGGCTTACTTGAACATCTCGTACGTCTCCGCCGGGGCTTCGACCACCTTGTCCGCCGGCGGCTTCTGGGCGCCGGTCCCGGCGCCGTAGCCCGCGTATCCGATCTTGATGTCGTGCGCGGCGGTCTCGCCGGCGGCCGGCACCGAGATGACCAGCTCGGTGAGGCGACCCTGCGGGTCCAGCTTGGCGGTGAACGGCAGCGACTTGGCCTGCGCGCCCAGCGCCTTGACCACGTCCTCGTCGAGGGCGACCGACTCCGCGGAGGCGCTGATGTCGATCTTGCCGGCGTAGCTGCCCTCGCCGGTCTTCTGCACCTCGGTCACGCCCTTGACCAGGGTCTCGCTGTCGACCGGGTCGAACGTCTCCGGGTCGAGCTGGAAGTCCTTGATCTCCTTGGCCTTGGTCTTGTCGAGGTGCTGGTACTTGCCCTTGTTCTTCGCCAGCTCGGGGACCATGGCCGCCATTTCGCCGCCGAGCTCCATCTTCACCCAGCTCTCCGAGTCGATGTAGATGAGGTCCATCTCCATCGACACGTCCTGGGAGGCGTCGCCCATCTTCATGGTCAACTGCGCGCTGTTGCTGGGCTTGTGCACCAGGCCACCGCCGGTCAGGTCGGCGCCCGCAATGGTGAACGTGAAGTCGCCCTTGGCCATCTCCTTCGTGGAGGCGAGCAGCGCCTCCTTCGGGTCGGCCGGTACGGCCGGAGCGGAGGCGCTCGGGGCGGCGGCCGGCTCGGCAGCGTCGGACTTGCACGCGGCCAGGCCGGGGACGAGCAGGGTGGCGGCGAGGAAGCCGAAGCTCCACCGTCGAATGTTCACTGAGTTCTCACTTCACAAAAGGGGACATGGTCCGGCCACCGCGTGCGGGCCGGACCGAGCCGAGGGAGCGTACCGGACCGGCCCCCTCGGCGTGCGCCTCCTCGACTGTGGACTCCTCAGCCCAGCGCGCCGGCCAACTCCCGCAGTTCGTTGTCCCGCGCGTCACCGATCACGAGCACCGTGCGGGTCGGCTCCAGCAGGGCCAGCGCCTGCTGGTTCCCCCGGGCCGTGTACCGCTGCCACGTGCGCCCACTCAACTCGGTCGGCCCCTGTGGCTGCCCCTGGTCGGTCAGCTCGGCCGGCAGCAGCCGCTCGGCCGGCACGCTGCTCTGCACGAGCTGCACACCCCTGCCCTCCGGCGTCAGGTAGCCGATCCGCAGCGTCGCGCCACCCTCGACGCTCTGGTAGCGGGCGCTGACCGTACGCCATCCGGAGCCGAGCCCGTGTGGCTCGCTCACCGGGACCGCGTTCGCGGACCGCGCCTGTTCGATCGCCGGGGCGGGGTCGACGGTGGTGGCCTCGTCGCCGCCCAGGAAACCCCGGTAGAACGCCAGCAGCAGGGCGATCGGGACGAGCAGCACCAGCAGCGAGATCGCCATGTCCTTGGGTGACCGCTCGGACTTGCCCGCCGTCGCGGCTGCCCGGGGCGGCGACGGCCGGGCCGCCGGCCCCGGTCCGACGTGGGCCGGCTCGGCCACGGGGGTCGCCTCGTCGGCGACCAGGGCCGGCTCGCCGGTGGTCGGTGCCGTCGGATCCACCGGGCCCGTCGCGGCGGGCCCGGCGCCGGGGGCGTCCGGGAGGTCGGCCGGCGGCTGGCCGTCGGGCGGCGTCTGGTCGGCGGGTACGCGGTCAGCAGGCTGTGCGGGTTCCACCCTGCCATCTTCGCAGCCGCCCGACCGGCGGTATCCGGCCCATCACCGCCCCGCACCGGCGCTCGGTCGGCCATCGTGTGAGGATCAGCGACAAAGCCGGCAGCGACGCCACTTCGCCGCCGGCCGTCCCCGCACCGTCGCGAGGAGGAGCAGCCGTCATGACGAACACCAGGACCCGGATCCCACAGGATCTCGACCGCAACCTGGCCCTCGACCTGGTCCGGGTCACCGAGGCCGCGGCGATGGCCGCCGGCCGCTGGGTCGGCCGGGGTGACAAGGAGGGCGGCGACGGCGCCGCTGTCGACGCCATGCGCAAACTGATCAACTCGATCCAGATGCGCGGCGTCGTGGTGATCGGCGAGGGTGAGAAGGACAACGCCCCGATGCTCTTCAACGGCGAACACGTCGGCGACGGCACCGGCCCGGAGGTGGACGTCGCGGTCGACCCGGTGGACGGCACCACGCTGATGAGCAAGGGCATGCCGAACGCCCTCGCGGTGCTCGCCGTCTCGGAGCGAGGCGCGATGTTCGACCCCAGCGCGGTCTTCTACATGGAGAAGCTCGCGGTCGGTCCCGCGTACGTCGACGTGATCGACATCAACGCCGGGGTCAGCGAGAACCTGCGCCGGATCGCCAAGATCAAGGGCACCGACGTCTCCGAGGTGACCGTCTGTGTGCTGGACCGCAGCCGCCACGAAGACCTGGTCACCCAGATCCGCCGGACCGGCGCGGGCATCAGGTTCATCTCCGACGGCGACATCGCCGGTTCCATCCTGGCGGCCCGCGGCGAGTCGGACGTCGACGTGCTCATGGGCATCGGCGGCACCCCGGAGGGCATCATCTCGGCCTGCGCGCTCAAGTGCATGGGTGGCGCCATGCAGGCCAAGCTGTGGCCGCGCGACGCCGAGGAGCGGGAGAAGGCCCTCGCCGCCGGGCACGACCTGGACCGGGTGCTCGGCACCGACGACCTGGTCACCGGGGACAACTGCTTCTTCGTGGCGACCGGTGTCACCTCCGGTGACCTGCTGCGCGGGGTGCGGTACCGGGCCGGCGGCGCGTACACCCAGTCGATCGTCATGCGCTCGAAGAGCGGCACCATCCGGGTCATCGACTCGTACCACCGGCTGGAGAAGCTGGCGCTCTACTCCGCGGTCGACTTCGACGGTCGCCCGCTAGCCGAACAGGAGTGAGCGGCACCGGCACCGCGGCTCCGCCGACCCTGCCAGCCACCCGCCGGATCATCGGTGTCGCGCTGGCGTCGGTCGCCGGGGTCGCGGTGGCGGCGCAGTCTCGGATCAACGGCGAGCTGGGCGTACGCCTGGCCGATGGTTTCGCCGCCGCGGTGGTCTCCTTCGGGCTGGGCCTGGTGGTGCTGCTGGTGCTGGTGCCGGCAACCCCTGGCGGGCGGCGAGGGCTGCTCGCCGTACGGCGGGCCCTCACGGCCGGCACGCTGCGCCCGTGGCAGTGCCTCGGGGGAATGTGCGGGGCGTTGCTGGTGGCCACGCAGGGGCTCACCATCGGCTCGCTGGGGGTGGCGGTCTTCACCGTGGCGGTGGTGGCCGGCCAGTCCGGTAGCAGCCTCGCCGTCGACCGCGCCGGCATCGGCCCGACCGGTCGGCAGCCGGTCACCCGACAGCGCCTGGCCGGCGCGGTGCTCACGGTGCTCGCGGTCGTCCTGGCGGTCGGTGACCGGCTCGGCGATCCGGGCGGGCTGGCGCTGGCGCTGCTGCCCCTGCTGGCCGGGGTGGGCATCGCCTGGCAGCAGGCGGTGAACGGGCAGGTCCGGGGGGCGGCCGACAGCGCGTTGACCGCCACGCTGGTGAACTTCGCCGTGGGCACGGCAACCCTGCTGGTCGCGTTCGCGGTCGACATCGCCGTACGCGGCTGGCCGACCGGTCACGCGCCGAACGAACCGTGGCTCTACCTGGGCGGCCCGATCGGCATCGTGTTCATCGCGATCGCCGCCGCGATCGTGCGGACGACAGGTGTGCTGCTGCTCGGCCTGGCCACCATCGCCGGCCAGATCGTGGGGGCCGTACTGCTGGATCTGGTGCTGCCCACAGCGGCCTCGCACCCCAGCGTGAACAGCCTGCTCGGGGCGGCACTGACGTTGGTGGCCGTGCTGATAACCGCCCTGGCCCCACCCGCCGCCCAGCCGTGACCGTTGGCAGCTCGATCCACTCTGGTTCATCGAAACCGCGCTGTCCCACCGCCTCCGACGCCCCGATGTTCAAGAACCCGAGTGGATCAAGGCGCAACCCGGTAGGGCGGGTAGGGCGGCGAATCGCGCCGGTTCTCTTCGCGGGCCGGGTCGGCCAGCCTCGCGAGCCGGACCGCCAGCAGCAGGCCCGGCACGGTGGCCAGCCCGGCCAGCGCGACGGCCACCCAGGTCTGCCCGAGTGTGCCGTTCACCCAGCCGGCCAGCGGTAGCGAGGCCAGGATCACGGTGAGCAGCAGGTCACCCACGGCCAACCCGACCCAGTGTCCCGGAGCAAAGTTGAGCCACGCGACGAGAAGCAGCGCGCCCGCCGCCAGCGCGCCCAACGGCACGACCAGGAACAGCACCGTGACCACGACGCTCGTCGCGTCGACCCGGGGCCAGCTGGCATCCAGCACGAGTCCGGCCAGCACGATCGTGACGGCACCGGCGATCCCCCACCCGCGACCGCCACCGCCACGTCGGATCGCCAGATGACCGGCGAATACGGTGACCACGCAGCCGAGCAGCAACGCGAGCCCGAACGCGAGCCAGACGTCGACCCCGCGTTGGACCCGCCCGCCGTCGCGCAGCGGGGGCAGTTCGGGCGGACCAGTCGCGGACGGCTGCTCACCGAGGAACCCGACGCGCCGCCACCCGCCGTCCGACAGGCGACGCAGGAAGCCGTCCCGACCGTTCGCGACCAGCACCTCGTGGCCGCCGCCCAGGTGTGGATAGACGACCAGTTCCCGGGAGGAGAAGTGACGGCGGGCGTCGCCGGGGGCCGGATAGCGCTGGGCCAACGCGTCGCGCCGCGGGTCCGGCACCTCCCAGGCAACCTGCCAGGTCACGCCGGCGTCGTCGCTCTGCTCCACCCGAAGGTGCCCCGGTATCACCCGGTAGCAGCGCGGTGGGTCTTCCGGCGCACACGCCCGCTGACGCGGGGAGTCCTGGCTGTTCAGCCGTCCCGTCTCGTCAACGGTGGCGTTTCGCCAGGTCACCGCCCCGTCGTTGCTGACCGCCCACTGGCCGTCGGCCGGGTCGTCCGGCCAGAACGACGCGTCTTCGGAGCCCTCGCCGACCGAGATCGCCGGACGGCCGTCAAGCATCGTCGTACCCAGCGCGTACGGAAACCAGGCCGCACTGGTGGCGGCCACCGCCAACACCGCCGGTGGCAGGACCACCAGCAACCGGACCAGCCGGGCCGTCCGGTGCCGCACGGGTCGCCTCCGCGCCCGCGTCCAGCTCCACCATGCCAGGCCGAGTGCCGGCAGCGTGAACAGGTCGGTCCGGTCGGCCCGGACCAGTGACGGTCCCGCCAGTGCGGTCCAGGCCGAGGAGGCCAGCTCAGCGGCGTACCCACTGGATTTGACCACCGCGAATCCGGCGCCCACCGCGACCAGGCCGACCAGCGCGGCCCTGCGGGCCGGCAGCCGCGGCGCCAGCAGCGTGAGCAGCACCGCGACCAGCGGCGGAGCGAGCACCAGGCCCGCCAGGTCGCTCAGCTTGCCCGTCACCAGGCCCGGATACGCCGCCTTCCACAGCCGGTCGTTGAGGACCAGGAGGACGAGCGCGAGCAGAGTCGTCGGGTGGCAGAGCCAGGCCAGCGTCGTGGGTGCGCCATCACGTGCCTTCCCGGTCCCCGTCATTCCCTCAGGGTCCATTCGACCCGTCTCGAACCGGACACGAACCGGTCAGTGTGCGATACCGACCGTCAGCCCACGTCGGAGGAGTGCCCGGGGAACAGGTGCGCGCTCGGGTCGATGGCGACCGCCGCGTTGTTGACGGCCGTGGCGGCCTCGCCGAAGCCGGTGGCGATCAGGCGCACCTTGCCCGGGTACTCGGTGATGTCGCCGGCCGCGAAGACCCTCGGCAGGTTCGTCGCCATCGCGCTGTCCACCACGATGTGCCGGCGGTCGAGCCGGAGCCCCCATTCGGCGAGGGGGCCAAGGTCGGCGGTGAAGCCGAGGGCGGCGACCACCGTGTCCACCGGCAGGGTCTCGGCCGCGCCGCCGCGCACGGTCACCTCGGCGCCGGTCACCTCAGCGTCCCCGATCAGGCGGGTGACCTCGGCGTTCACGATCACCCGCACCGGCAGCGACAGCACCCGGGCGACCGTCGAGGCGTGCGCCCGGAACTTCTCCCGACGGTGCACGAGGGTCACCGAGCGGGCCAGCGGTTGCAGGGCCAGCGCCCAGTCGAAGGCCGAGTCGCCGCCGCCGACGATGAGCACGTCCCGGTCGGTCAGCTCGGCCGGGTCGGTCACGAAGTAGACGATGCCGGCACCGGGGGCGCCGTCGGCGCAGGGCAGCGGCCGTGGGCTGAAGCTGCCGAGCCCGCCGGTGACCACGACCGCGCCGCAGCCGAGCTGCTCACCGCCGGCCAGGCCGAGCACCGGCCGGTCATCGGTGTACGACAGCTTCTCGGCCCTCGTGCCGAGCAGGTACCGCGGAGCGAAGGGCGCCGCCTGGGCGACCAGGTTGGCGACCAGGTCACGACCCTTGACGGCGGGGAAGCCGGCCACGTCGAGGATCAGCTTCTCCGGGTACATGGCGGTGACCTGGCCGCCCGGCTCCGGAAGGGCGTCGATCACCGCCACGGACAGGCCCCGGAACCCGGCGTAGTACGCGGCGAAGAGGCCGGCGGGACCGGCTCCGATCACGGCGACATCGACCTCGCGCATGGCGTACCGTCGCTTTCCGCTCGCGGATCAACGCGTGCTGATCTCGACGGTAGGCGGGGCGCGGCGGTCGGGCAAGCATGTCCCAGGGGCGCGCCGACAAGCAGGTCAGGGCAGGCTGAGGGTGGATCCCGAGTAGTCCGGACCGTCCACCGTGGGTCGGCGGCGGCGGAACAGGATCGCGGCCACCACGCCGCCGAGCAACCCGAACAGGTGCCCCTGCCAGGAGATCCGCTCGTCGGTGGGGAGGATGCCGACGAGCTGCCAGCCGTAGAGCAGGCCGACGAGCAGGAAGACGGCGAAGTTCCACCAACTGCGCTCGACGATGCCGCGGGTGAGCAGGATGCCCAGGTAGCCGAAGATCACCCCGCTCGCGCCGACCACCACCGAGTTGGGTGAGCCGGTGAACCAGACCCCGAGGCCGGAGACCAGGATGATGACCAGGGTCGACCACAGGAACCGCCGGGCGCCGGCGGCCAGCACGAAGGTGCCCAGCAGGATCAGCGGGATGCTGTTGCTGTAGAGGTGGTCGAAGCCGTGGTGCAGGAACGGCGAGAAGAAGACACCGTCGAGGCCGTCGATGCGGTGCGGGATGATGCCGGCGGTCGCGTCCAGGCCGAACGCGAGCCCCTGGTCGATCGCCTCGATGAGGAAGAGGAACGGGACCACCGCGCACATGGCGACGAAGGCCCGGCCGAGGGCGGCGTAGAACGCCTCGGTGCCGAACCGGAACGGGTCGCCGCTTGGCGGATGCAGGCTCACCCCCCAACTGCTATCAGCAAAAGGGGCCGACCGCCACTCACGTCCTGACCGGGGTTACGCGCGACGGCGGGGCGGGTGGTCGCCCACCCGCCCCGCCGTCGTACGTCGTCAGTAGTGGTTGTTGTTCTGGAAGTAGGTCCAGGCGCCACAGGGCGTCTTGTACTTGCCCTTGATGTAGCCCAGGCCCCAGATGATCTGGGTGGCCGGGTTGGTGCGCCAGTCGTCGGCGACCGTGCCCATCTTGCTGCCCGGCAGTGACTGCGGAATGCCGTACGCGCCGATGGGGTTGGCGGCCTTGTGGTTCCAGCCGCTCTCCTTGGTCCAGAGCTTCTCGAGGCAGGGGAACTCGGCGATGCCGAAGCCCTTCTCGAGCATCAGCGCACAACCGATCTTGCGGTTGCCGCTGTACTCGGCGCAGGAGGCCGGGATCGGCCCGTCGTACGGCTTGGCGGCCTTCTCCGCCTCTTCCCGCTCGCGCTTGCGCGACGCGGCGGCGGCCTCGGCCCTGCGGGCCCGCTCAGCGGCCTCCTTGGCCGCCTGGGCCGCCCGCAGCTTGGCCTGGTACTCGGCGGCCCGCTGCCGCGCGAACGCGACCTGGTGGCTGGCCTGGCGCTCGCGCTGGTAGGCGAAGTCGACGCGGTCGACCTCGACGCCGACCTGCGCGGTCAGGCCCTGCTGCTGAGTTTCCCGGTCTTCGCCCAGGTAGAAGCCACCGGCGACGCCCACGGAGAGCAACGCGACAGCGGCCGTACGGGCACCCAACCGGCTCCACAGCCGACTCACGAAGTGGTCCCTTCGTCGGGGGCAAGGACACGGCGCGGCGCCGGGCCACGTCAGCCCTCAGCCGTGCCGTGAGCGCCCCGACCGGTGAGCCGGTCGCGCCGACGCACCGATCGCCACTGATGCCGCCCTGACCTCGGGCGAGCGATCACCGACGATGCCTGTGGTGCGTGGGCGCTCGTGGGACACCATCGCGCACAGTGAGGCACATGGGAAACCGACCGCGCCGTTTGTGATCTGCGCCACACTTAGAATAGGGACGAAATGCTACAAAACCCCCATCACTGCGGGATGTCCTCGAGAAGATCGGTCACCATGGCGGCGATCGGCGACCGCTCCGAACGGCTGAGCGTGACGTGGGCGAAGAGCGGATGGCCCTTCAACGCCTCGATCACCGCGGTCACACCGTCGTGCCGGCCGACCCGCAGATTGTCCCGCTGGGCCACGTCGTGGGTGAGCACCACCCGGGACCCCTGCCCGATCCGGGACAGCACGGTGAGCAGCACCCCGCGCTCCAACGACTGGGCCTCGTCCACGATCACGTAGGCGTCGTGCAGGCTGCGCCCCCGGATGTGGGTCAGCGGCAGCACCTCGAGGATGCCCCGCGAGGTGACCTCCTCCAGCACGTTCTCGTGCACGACCGCGCCGAGCGTGTCGAAGACCGCCTGCGCCCAGGGCGACATCTTCTCCGACTCCGACCCGGGCAGATAGCCCAGCTCCTGACCACCGACGGCGTAGAGCGGGCGGAAGACGATCACCTTCTTGTGCCGGCGACGCTCCATCACGGCCTCCAGGCCGGCGCAGAGCGCCAACGCCGACTTGCCGGTGCCGGCCCGGCCGCCCAGCGAGACGATCCCGATCGTCTCGTCGAGCAGCAGGTCGAGGGCGATTCGCTGCTCGGCCGAGCGGCCGTGCAGCCCGAACGCCTCACGGTCGCCCCGGACCAGGCGGACCGACTTGTCGGGCAGCACCCGCCCGAGCGCCGAGCCGCGCGCCGAGTGCAGCACCAGCCCGGTGTGGCAGGGCAGCCCGGCCGCCTCGTCCAGGTCGAGCGTCTCGCCCGCGTACAACTGGCCGATCTGCTCCTCGCCCAGCTCCATCTCCGACATGCCGGTCCAGGTCGGGTCGCTGGCCTGACCGTGGCGGTACTCGTCGGCGCGCAGACCCACCGAGGCGGCCTTGACCCGCAGCGGCATGTCCTTGCTGACCAGCGTGACGTCCCGCCCCTCGGCGGCGAGGTTGAGCGCCACCGACAGGATCCGGGCGTCGTTGCTCTCGGTGCGGAACCCGGGGGGCAGTACGCCGTCGTCGGTGTGGTTCAGCTCCACCCGCAGCGTCCCGCCCGCGTCGTTGGCGGGTACCGGTCGGTCGAGGCGGCCGTGCCGGATGCGCAGTTCGTCGAGCATCCGCAACGACTGCCGGGCGAACCAGCCCAGCTCCGGATGGTGCCGCTTGCCCTCCAACTCGGTGATGACCACCAGTGGCAGCACCACCTCGTGCTCGGCGAAGCGGTGGAACGCCGCCGGGTCGGACAGCAGCACGGAGGTGTCGAGAACGAAGGCCTGCCCCGCTGGTCGGGGCTCCTTGTTCTCGGCCGGCGCGGCGTCCGCCGCACGGCGGCTCCGGGCGGCGCGGCGGGTCGTGGCAGTCGCGGCCGGGGTCTGGTCGGCACCGGCGGTGGTACGGCGAGTCGTCACAGGCCTGCTCCGACGGATGGGCACCCGGCCACCCGTTTTCCGCCTCGTCCGGTGCCCGGAGGGGTCGGATGCGGAACCCCGTGCGCGAGGTCGCAGATCCGGGTGGACCGGCTGGCTCGGGAGAACCCCGCGCCATGCCTAGACGCTAGCGGCGCAGGACCGTCCCGGCTAGGGGCGATCGTGGATCTCTGGAGACGGCCGTGTGAACAGCGCCGGACCGACGAGCCGGCGCGGGACGACGCGCGACGTGCGGCACCGTGGCGGCCGGGCGCGGCGAGCCGGCCGGGATGCATGCCCCCTGCGCGCATCCCGGCCGGCGGGGCCGCCGCCACCGGTCTGACGTGGCCCCGACGGTGCGTGTCCGCCGCGGACGACGCACCGCGTTCCCGCGTGCCGGTCGGCGGGACGCTCGGAGGCGACCCGCCAGCCGGCTCAGCCGGTTCGTCGAACGAGCGTGCCGGTCGGGTGCCGCCCGGTGATCGGGGCAGCCGGCGCGGTGAACGACGAGCCGGTGTAGGTGGTGCCGGGGCGGGTCACCGCGTCGGGGCGGACGACCGTGCCGGCGGAGCGGACGGCCCCCGGGGAGGAGACCGACAACGCGGAGGCGATCGCCGCCTGGGCGTCGCGACGGCGGCGGTTCCAGGCGCCCCGGTCCCCGTCGAAGTAACCCTGGCGGTAACCGAAGCGATAGCCGATGCGGTAGCTGAGCTGGCCGTGCAGGCGACCGGCGGCGTAGCTGGTGGCACCGAGCACCAGGACGAGGAAGACCACGAGGAACGGGCTCATCGGGCGCCCCCCGCCCGGCCCGGACGCCGGCTCATCGCTCCTCCGGCTCGACCGTGGTGGGGTCGGCCGTGGGGTCCGCGACCAGCAGCCGGTCCAGGTCGTCGGTGCTGACCTCCTCGACCAGCTCGACGGTGATCCGACAGCCGTCCAGCACGACCTCGGCGACCGAGGATCGACGGATCTCCCCGCCGGCGTCGTAGACCCGGACGCTCAACTCGGGGCAGCCGAGGTGGGTACGCCAGGCGTTCCACTCGGTGCGGTCGCCGACGCTCAGCGACAGGTATCGGCAACCTCGGGCAAGGTAGAGGCGCCACGGGGCACTCAGCCCCGCTGCCACTCCCTCGGCGATCAGCCCGAAGGCCTGGGCTCGGGTGGCGAGCTCGGTCACCACACCCCCTCGGCACCGGGGGCGTGACGCATGTGAGCACCAGTCGTCTCATGCACGTGACACACCGTAGATTGTCCCATGAGCGTGACAGTATCAGCTTTTCGTCCCCTTACATTCGCCACGACGGGCATCTATTCTGCCCGGGTGACACCCCTCGAAAGCGGCGCTGGATCGTTGGTTACGAATCCGAGAGTGCCGTCACGTCCGCGTGACAGCAGCGTGCCTGGGCAAACATCCGCTGACGGCTGGTCGTACCGTCACGGGGTGACCGAGACGGCCAACGCGCGAAAAATCGCCTTCGCCACCTTCGTTCGGCGCGCCCTCGACGAGGCGCGGGCCACGCGCGCCTGGAGCGGCACCGAGGTGTCCCGGCGTACCGGCGTCTCCCGGCAGACCATCAACCGGTGGGTCCGTGGCGACTGGGCCAGCGACCCCGAGGCCGAACGGGTGGTCGCCTTCTGCGAGGGCCTGGGGCTGAACCCCGCCGCCGCCTTCGCCGCGCTGGGTTGGGACCGCACCGCCAGCGGCCCGCGCGCCGGACAGCCGGCCCCTCCGATGGACCCGGACGTGGAGGCCCTGCTGCGCCGCCTGGTCGACCCGAACGTGTCGGACGCGGAGAAGTTCCACATCCGCGAAACCATTAGATACCTCGCATACCGCCCAACGCTGCCGGTCGATGTCCGAAATAGAGGCAATCAAGCCGGGTAGTTCCTCAGATGGCGAAAGAACGCCTGGTCAGGTTCATTCGTTTCGCTCCGGGGCAGGAACGGGCACGCTAGCGTCCCTATTCGTACTGCTTGGGCTCGTCATCGGCGGGGGGACGGGACAAGGCCGAACCTAGCCCTGCGGGACAGAAGGAGGGGTCTGTCCATGACCCTGAAGTGGTGGGGAGTCGTGGTCGCCACGGTGTCGATGACACTGTGGGCGACCGGCAACGTGGTGACCCTCGCGGTCAACGGTGGGCAGCTGCCGCTGCTCGTCAACCTTCTCGCGCTCACCAGCGCCGGTACGGCGGTCATCCTGGCCGTCGTCGCGGAACTGCACGAGCGGCTCAACGACCGGCTCAGCGCGCTCACCGAGTTCCTGGTGGCACGCCTCAACGAAATCGAGACCCACACCGGGGATCGAAACACCGGGTTCGTGGAGGGCTACCTGCTCAGCCACGGACAGGAGGCGGCGGTGGTGCCGTTCGGACGCCGTGGACGAGGAGCCGCCGAACGCTGACCGAGCGCCGCCGGGTGGGTCCGCTCGGCCAGGAATGAGCCTCCAACGCCGGGGTACGCTGACGCGCGTGCCGCCGTTGAATCTGGGCAACCACCAGCCGAGGACCCCGTTGAACGCCGACCAGGCCTGGCAGATAACCGCCGGCCGGGCCGATGGGACCGTGCTCTTCTTCGACTTCGACGGCACCCTCGCGCCCGTCGACGACGATCCGACGGCGGTCCGTCCCGCGCCGAACGCGCTCGCCGCGATCGAGGCGCTGGCCCCGGTGGTGCGGCGGATCGCGATCGTCTCCGCGCGGCCCGTCGAGTTCCTCCGCGACCGCCTCGGTGAGCTGAGCGGCGTGGACCTGTACGGCCTCTACGGCCTGGAGCACAGCCACTCCGGTGGTGAGACCGTCACCGAGCCCACCGCCCTGCCCTGGGTGCCCACCATGGCCGAGTTGGCCGACCTGGCGCGCGAGGAGCTGCCACCCGGCGCCCTCGTCGAGTTCAAGCGGCTCTCCGTCGCGCTGCACTGGCGTACGGCCCCGCAGCTCGGTGCGACGGTGCAGCAGTGGGGTCAGGCGCAGGCCGACCGCCTGGGGCTGCGGGTGCAGGCCGGTCGGATGGTGCTGGAGCTCAAGCCACCGGTCGACCGGGACAAGGGAATGGTGATCGGCGAGGTGGTCCAGAGCGCCAGCGGCGCCTGGTACTTCGGCGACGACGTCTCCGACATCAAGGCGTTCGCGGCGCTACGCGCCCGCGCCGAGGGCGACCCGGACTTCTTCGGTGTCTGTGTGGCCGTGGCCAACCCGGAGACCGGCCAGGAGGTGGCCGACGCGGCCGACCTGACCATCGAGTCACCGGCCGCGCTGGGGGACTTCCTGACCCGGGCCCTGGACCAGCTCCCCTGAGGCCGTCAGGCGCCGTAGCGGCGCTGACGGGTGGCGTACGAGCGCAGCGCCCGCAGGAAGTCGATGTGCCGGAAATCCGGCCAGTTCAGCTCGCAGAAGTAGAACTCCGAGTGCGCGGACTGCCACAGCATGAACCCGGACAGTCGCTGCTCCCCACTCGTACGGATGACCAGGTCGGGGTCGGGCTGGCCACGGGTGTAGAGGTGTTCGGCGATGTGCTCGACGTCCAGCACCTCGGCCAACTCCTCGAGGGTGCCGCCGGATGCGGCGTGCTCCAGCAGCAGCGAGCGGACGGCATCGGTGATCTCCCGCCGGCCGCCGTAGCCGACCGCGATGTTGACCTCCGCGCCGCCGCTGCGGTCCCGGGTACGCTCCTCGGCGCCCTTGAGCGCCGCGGCGGTCTGGGCGGGCAGCAGGTCGAGCGCGCCGACGATGCGCAGCCGCCAGGGGTTGCCCTCCTCCGCCAGCTCCACCACCAGGTCCTCGATGATCTGCAGCAGCGGGTCCAGTTCGCTGGCCGGGCGGCGCAGGTTGTCGGTGGCGAGCAGGTAGAGCGTGACGTGGCCGATACCGGCCTGGTCACACCACCCGAGGACATGCTTGATCTTCGCCGCGCCGACCCGGTGCCCGTCGTTCGGGTCGACGTAGCCCATCTCGCGGGCCCACCGGCGGTTGCCGTCGCACATCACCCCGACGTGCCGGGGCACCGGCTTGCCCGCGAGCTTCGCGGTGAGCCGGCGCTCGTACACGGAGTAGATAAGGTTCCGCAGCGTCATCACCTAGCAGCGTAGCGACCCGCCCGCCGGATCACCCCTTCGGAGGGCGATCCCCGCCGGACAGTTCGATGCCGATCATGCCCAGCGTACGGGCGGTGAGCCGCCCGTCGCCAAGCCCCAACTCGACCACGTCGTCGAACACCCGGTCGTCCCGACGGGCCGCCCGGACCGCGGCGTCGACCACTCGTCGCCGCCGCGCCAACCAGGCGGCCACCGAGCTGTGGCGCAGGTGTGTGCCGAGGCGGCGACGCAGACCCGCAGCGTAGCGGCGAGCCGCCGCCTCCGGTTCCCGAGCCGCAGCGGCCCCGGCCAACGCTCCGGAGAGCAGCGCGTAGAAGATGCCCTCCCCGGTGAACGGATTGATCAGCGACAGGGCGTCGCCGGCCAGCAGGGTGCGGTCCCGACCCGGCGCCGGCCGGTGCGTGGACAGCGGCAGGTGGTGGGCGCGCAACGCGGTCACCGTCGACAGGTCGGTGCCGGGCAGCAGCGCGGCCAGTCGATCCAGCAGGTAGGCGCGGCTCAGCGGCTCGCCGCGCAGCACCTCCCCGTACCCGACGTTCGCCCGCCCGTCGCCGATCGGAAACGACCAGGCGTACGCCGGCCAGCGCGCCTTGGAGGTCACGATGAGCTGCTCGGGTGGGCCGGGCAGCGCGGGCGCGTACCCACGGATGGCCAGCGCGAGGTGCCGGTCGGGGTTGACGGGGTGGCCGAGGGCCCGGCGCACCACCGACCCGGCGCCGTCCGCGCCCACCACCACCCGGCCGGACAGCTCTCCGTCGAGCACCACCCGGTCGCCACGCGGCTGGACCCGGCGGACGCTGTGCCGACGCAACTGCGCGCCGGCGGCCACCGCCGCGGCCACCAGCCGCGCGTCGAAGACCTCCCGGGGCACGGTGTACGCCGGCCGGGGCAGCGCCCGAGCCACCGCCTGGCCGCCCGGAGCGACCATCCGCAGCGCGGGCAGCGGGGCGTACCCGGCCACCGCCTCGGTCACGCCCAACTCGTTGAGGACGTCCACCGAGTGCGCAGCGATCCCGTCGCCACACGCCTTGTCCCGGGGAAAATCGGCACGGTCCAGCAGCAACACGCTGGCACCCGCCCGGCGGGCCGTCAGGGCGGCGGCCGCCCCGGCCGGCCCGGCACCGACCACCACCACGTCGAACTCGTCGCTCACCGCGCGCCTCCCTCCGACCGGGGCGGCACGGCTCGTACCCGTCCCGCCCGGCGATCACCTGGGCCGTCGACACCGGCCACGGTGACCGACGTCACCCGTCATCCTGCCCCCTGACCGCCCGCCCACACGGCCGCCGCTCTGCCGCCCGCCCACACGGCTGCCGCTCTGCCGCCCGCCCACACGGCTGCCGCTCTGGCGCCCGCCCACACGGCTGCCGCTCTGCTGCACCGCTGCCGCCCGCCCAGCCGCCCGCTGCCACCCAGACGGCCGCCGCCCGCCCACACTGCTGCCGCCCGCCCACACTGCTGCCGCCCGCCACACACCGCTGCCGCCCGCCCACGCGGCTGCCGCTCTGCCGCCTGCCCGCCGACGCGTGGACCGGCGGATCGGCTCCGGCACCCGTGCCGTCTACTGCGCTGCCTGTCGAGCTGCCCCATAGATGGGGCAGGGGCTCCGATGGCTCGACGGCGCGCTGCCGCCGAGGCTAAGCCGCACCGCCGGCGACCCATATCCGGGGCAACTCGACAGGGCTCACACCAACCCCGCCAGCCCCGCGCCTCCGATGGCTCGACGGCGCGCTGCCGCCAGGGCTAAGCGAGCGCCGCCGGCGGCCCATATCCGGGGCAACTCGACAGGGCTCACACCAACCCCGCCAGCCCGACCGGCCAGCCCCACCGACCGGCCAGCCCCACCGACCGCTTCGCCGGCACGCCCGCAGGCTCTCAGGCGGGGATGGCGGCGTCGGATGCCCGCGCCGCCCGGCGTAGGCCGTAGAGGGCCAGGGCCGCGGCGGCCACCAGCGGGGCGCCGTCGCGGATCAGGCCGTCCAGGCCCAGCAGCCACCAGCACAGCGGCAGGTCCACCGCGAGTACGCCCAGCGTGACGACGATCAGCAGGCCCCGCGCCCAGTCCTTGCCGCGCATCAGGAACGCGGTGCAGAACAGCACGGCGTAGCTGGCCGCGATGCCGGCGCCGAACCAGAACAGCACGGCCGGCACGGCGGAGAGGCGATCGTCCAGGATCGCACCCCCGGCCACCAGCGCCGGCACCAGCATCAGCGGGCTGTAGGTGAACGCCGCCACGCGGCTGGTCAACAACCACGCGCTCGCCTGCGGCCGGCGCGGCGGCGTCTCCCGCCACGAGATGCCGGTCTTGTCGATGACCAGTCGGGGCCGGTGCCGAACCAGGTGCCCGGCGAGCGCCGACGAGCGGTAGAGCAGCCAGACCACCGCCACACACAGCGCGCTGAGCGCGGCGAAGCCGAGCAGTCCCGGCAGCGGCGGCACTCCCTGCCGGGGCACGATCAGCCGGCCAACGGCGAAGATCGTGGTGACCGCGAGGATCAACCCGAACGGGCGGGCCACCGTCCGGCCCCTGCGCACGTGCCCGATCAGCAGCAGAAAGCCGAACGAGCGCAGCATGGCCCAGCCGGTGCGTACGGCCAGACCGAAGCCCTGCTCCGGGGCGTACCACCAGTTGAGCAGCTCGACCACGACGGTGGCCGCCGCTGTCGTCGCGAGCAGGAGGGTGAGCGCGCGGACGGCGGACGGCCGCCGGACCTCGGTCTCGGCGGCCGTCCTCATGGGATCCGTTGTTGCCCGCGGCGGGCGATGTTCACACCTGGCGCTGGGGCTGTACCGCGTCCAGTCGGGCGCGCAGCGCGTCCAATTCGGCCCACAGCACGCCGGGCAGCTTGTCACCGAACTTCTCGAACCACTCGGTGATCATCGGCAGCTCGTTGCGCCACTCGTCCGGGTCGACCTTCAGCGCGATCCGGACGTCCTCCGGGGTCATGTCCAGTCCCTCGACGTCGAGCGCGTCCTGCGCCGGGACCATGCCCACCGGGGTCTCGACCGCGTCGGCCGTGCCCTCGATCCGCTCGACGATCCACTTGAGCACCCGGGAGTTCTCGCCGAAGCCCGGCCACAGGAACGAGCCGTCCGGATCCTTGCGGAACCAGTTGACGTAGTAGATCTTCGGCAGCTTGGCCTCGTCGCCGTCGGCGCCCTTGCCCATCTCGATCCAGTGCCGGAAGTAGTCGCCCGCGTGGTAGCCGATGAAGGGCAGCATGGCCATCGGGTCGCGGCGGACCACACCCACCGCGCCGGACGCGGCGGCCGTCGTCTCGGACGAGAGCGTCGCGCCCATGTAGACGCCGTGCACCCAGTCGCGAGCCTCGGTCACCAGCGGAATGGTGTCCTTGCGGCGGCCACCGAAGAGGATCGCGTCGATCGGTACGCCGTTCGGGTCGAAGTACTCGTCGGCGAGGATGGGGCACTGCGTGATCGGGGTGCAGAACCGGCTGTTCGCGTGCGAGGAGAGGCTGTCGCTCTCCGGCGTCCAGTCGTTGCCCTTCCAGTCGATCAGGTGCGCCGGGGGCTCCCCCATGCCCTCCCACCAGACGTCGCCGTCGTCGGTGAGGCCCACGTTGGTGAAGACCGAGTTGCCGCGGTCCAGCGTGCGCATGGCGTTGGCGTTGGTCTTCCAGTCGGTGCCGGGCGCGACGCCGAAGAGGCCGTACTCCGGGTTCA
Source organism: Micromonospora sp. NPDC049801 (assembly GCF_040656575.1). Lineage (NCBI taxonomy): Bacteria > Bacillati > Actinomycetota > Actinomycetes > Micromonosporales > Micromonosporaceae > Micromonospora > Micromonospora sp. NPDC049801. Next base: position 151,380 of record NZ_JBFAMS010000013.1, read on the forward strand.
CCGCGTAGAGCCGGCCGTCCGGGCCGAACCGCATCCAGGCGATGTCGTCGCCGATGGTCTCGACCTTCCAGCCCGGGATGGTCGGCTCCACCATGGCCAGGTTGGTCTTGCCGCAGGCGGACGGGAAGGCCCCGGCGATGTGGTGGACCTTGCCCTCCGGCGAGGTGATCTTGAGGATGAGCATGTGCTCGGCGAGCCAGCCCTCGTCCCGGCCCATCACGCTGGCGATACGCAGCGAGTAGCACTTCTTGCCGAGCAGCGAGTTGCCGCCGTACCCGGAGCCGTACGACCAGATCTCGCGGGTCTCCGGGAAGTGCGAGATGTACTTGGTCTCGTTGCAGGGCCACGGCACGTCCTGCTGGCCCGGAGCGAGCGGGGCGCCGATCGAGTGCAGCGCGTGCACGAAGTCCGCGTCGTCGCCCATCGCCTCGAGGATCGCCGCGCCCATCCGGGTCATGATGCGCATCGACGCCACCACGTACGGGCTGTCGGTGATCTCGACACCGAACATCGGGCTCTCGGCCTCGACCGGGCCCATCACGAACGGGATGACGTACATGGTGCGACCGCGCATCGAGCCGCGGTACAGCTCGGTCATCGTCCGCTTCATCTCGGCCGGCGCCATCCAGTTGTTGGTGGGGCCGGCGTCCGCCTCGTCGACAGAGCAGATGTAGGTGCGCTCCTCGACCCGCGCGACGTCGGACGGGTCGGTGCGCGCGTAGAACGAGTTCGGCTTCTTCTCCGGGTTCAACCGGATGAGGGTGCCGGCCTCGACCAGCTCATCGGTGAGGCGGCGCCACTCCTCGTCGGACCCGTCCACCCACACGACCCGGTCGGGGGTGGTCAGTTCCGCGACCTCACGGACCCAGGCAAGCAGTTTCGGATGGGACGTCGGGGCCTGATCGATACCCCGCACTACAGCCGGAGCAACCATGACACATCTCCTTGTGGTCGACGCTGACCGATCTATGGGATGCACGAGTCTCAGCGACGCGAAGCGCCGCCTTCGTGGAAACCTGGGATTGGGCTCAGCGTAAACCGGGCAGCCTTCCGAGTCAGTGGGACTGGTTGTGAAGAACTGCACAAGGTACGGCCACGCTGCGGCATCACGATCTGATACCCGCTTTCCTGCGCAGTTTCACGCAAATCTTGTTGTGCACCCCCGGTCGACGCGTGTTGCGGTCGGGCCGTCAACCCACCCTGCCGACCGGTTCGCGGATTCCCGTTCCGAGCCGCGTCAGTCCTCCCTTCTGGTTACGCTGCGTTCAACGGCGGCACACCGACTGACAGGGCCGCCATAGGCGACGATGTCCCCCTCGCCGTTGCTCCCCCGCCGACACGTCCACAGCCGGTAGGCTCGCCCCGTGGCCGCCACGATGACCGGGGAGCAACCGGGCCCCCGGCAGACCCGACCGGGTCTGGTCCGCGCACTGCTCGACCGTTTCGGTCACCTCGTGCGCGAGTTGAGCAAGTTCGCCACGGTGGGCGGGATTGCCTTCCTCGTCGACTTCGCGCTCTTCAACTACCTGACGACCGCGCGCGGCATGGAGCAGGTGACGGCGAAGACGATCTCGACCGTGATCGCCGCGACCTTCGCCTTCCTGGGCAACCGCTTCTGGACCTGGCGGCACCGCCAACGCAGCAACCCGGCGCGGGAGTACGCGCTGTTCTTCTTCTTCAACGCTGTCGGCCTGGGGATCGCGGTGGGCTGCCTCGCGATCAGCCGGTACGGGCTCGGCAGCATCTGGCCGGCGGTGTTCCAGACGCAGCTCGCCGACAACATCGCCAGCTTCGTCGTGGGCACCGGCCTCGGGACGCTGTTCCGATTCTGGTCCTACCGGCGGTTCGTCTTCGTCGAAGCGGGAACACCGGTCGTTCCGCAGGTGGAACACGACCGGGATCACGGGGCGTGACCTGCCGCCCACCTCGTCCGGCCGGTGATCGCCGGCTTCACCGACTGCCCTAAGGTGTTTCGCATGCGTCTTGTCCGTCTGCTGCCTGAGCGCTGGCAGAAGTTCATCCACGAGGCGCTCAAATTCGGCATCGTCGGCGGTGTGAACACCGTCATCAATTACGCCGTGTTCAATGTCCTTGCACTTACCGTTTTCGTCAACGGTCAGTTGAAGGCGAACGTGATCGCGACCCTCGTCGCGACGATCACGTCGTACCTGATGAATCGTCACTGGACGTACCGGGATCGCCCGAAATCGGCGCTTCGCCGGGAGTACGTCCTGTTCTTCCTGTTCAACGGTGCCGGCCTGCTCATCGAACTGGGCGCGGTGGCCGCAGCCAAGTACGGCCTCGGCGTACACGGCCTGCTGGCGCTGAACGTGGCGAAGACCGCCGGTGTCCTGCTGGGCACCCTGTTCCGGTTCTGGTCGTACCGCACCTTCGTCTTCCAGCCCGTCGCACCGGCCGCGGACGCCACGAAGACCGAGCCCACCTGGCACGACATCCCGCGTGACGAGTGGGACACCATGGCCGAGATGGACCCGGTCGCCGAGCTGGCCGAATCGGTTTCCGAGCTGGAAGAGGCGCAGTCCGCCGACCGGCCCGGCCCGACACCCGGCCCGACCGGCGCCGCTCCCGTGCAGGGGCGGCCGATGACCGCCGACCTGGACGCGGAACTCGCCGCGGAGCTGCACGCCGGCACGCGTCGCGCACCCCGCCGGTGACGGCTCCCGCCCCCCGCTCCGGCACCGGAGCGGCCGCCGAGCTGTTCTTCGAGGACCTCGTTCCGGGGCTCACCGTCGACCTCGGGACGGTGACCGTGGACGGCGACGAGATGCGGGCCTTCGCCCGGCGCTTCGACCCCCAGTGGTACCACGTCGACCAGGAGCTGGCCGAGGCCAGTCGGTACGGCGGGGTGATCGCCAGCGGCTTCTACACGGTCAGCCTGTTCATGCGGGCGTACGTCGATCACCTGCTGTCCCGCGCGGCGGCGGACGCCTCCCCCGGCCTGGAGGAGTTGCGGTGGCTCGCCCCGGTCCGGGCCGGTGACCGTCTCGCCGTCCGGGTCGACGTGATGGGCGCCCGCCCCTCGGACGCTCGCGCGGGGCTCGGCACCGTCATCCTCACCGGCACCATGCTCCGCCTCGGCCCGGACAACCAGCCCGAGCAGGAGGTGCTGCGGACCCGCTTCCGTGGCTGGTTCGCGCTACGGCCGGTCGAGACAGACCCCGAGGCCGGGCCGTCCTCGACCGATCCGGCTCCCGCTCCGCCAGAACAGGCTGGGGCAGAGCCGGCTGGAGTAGAGCCGGCTGCGGCGGAACAGGCTGCGGCAGGGCCGGCGGCGGCCGGGGCAGGTCAGCACACCTGACCACTCCGACCCGTCCTCGGGCCGGAGTGGTCAGCGCCGATCGGCTCAGCTCGTGGTGTCGCGCAACGGCTTGCCCTCGCGCATGTCGGCGAGGATGTCGCGCATCTCCCCGTCGCCCAGCGAGTGCTTGTCGTGCTGCGCCTCGACCAGCTCGTAGAGGGTGGTCTGCACCCGGCCGACCCCCGGTACGTCCTTGAGCACCGACTGGCCGCGTTCGCCGGCGGACTCGATGGTGAGGGTGCCGCAGCCGAGCATCCGCTCGAAGAAGTGCTGGTTCATCGAGTGGTCGTTGATCCGGGTGAGCGGGAGGTCCCGCCGGTCCCGGGAGAACACACCCTGCTGCAACAGCACGCGCTCGTTGGTGAACAGGTAATGGGTGGTACGCCAGACCAGGAACGGCCACAGACCGAGCCAGAGGACCGCGACCAGGCCGATCGCGCCGATCACGGCCAACGCGATCGAACCGCCGGAACTCTCGGGCAGCAGGAGCACGCCGACCACCACGGCGGCGATGGCGAGGACCAGCACCAGGATCGGCCGGACCAGAGCCTTCCAGTGCGGGTGTAGGTGCAGCACGACGTGCTCGTCCTTCGTGAGCACGTCTTCGGGGAACGCCACGACAACCTCCAACGCCTTTTCTTTGACGCGCCGACCGTAATCCCCGAAGGCCACTCGGCGACATCCGCCACGCGGCCCCACCCGAGCTTCCGCGATCTTGCACTTTCGGTCGCCGTTACGCGGCCTTGAGCCCGATACGCCACGACAGAAAGTGCAAGATCGCCGCGCCGGGAGGGCTAGCGCAGGTGCAGGACGTCTCCGGCGGCGATGGATCGGGTTCCGGTGGGGGTGGTTAGTTGGAGTTGGCCGTCAGCGTCGATGCCGGTTGCGGTGCCGGTTTGGGTCTCGCCGTTGGGCAGCAGGACCCGTACCTCGCGACCGATCGTCGCGCAGGACGCCAGGTAGGCGTCGCGCAGGCCGCTCGCCTCGGCGTCCCCGCCGGCGGTGCGCCAGCGGTCGTACCAGTCCGCCACCGAGCGCAGCAGCGCCCGGAGCAGCGGATCCCGGTCGGTGGCCGCCGCGCCGGCCAGTTGCAGCGAGGTGGCCGGCAACCCGGTCGGGTTCACCGGCAGTTCGTCGGCCCGCAGGGTCACGTTGAGGCCGATGCCGAGGACGATGGCGGGCGGTTGGGCCGGCGAGCGCCCCGGCACCGCCTCGGCCAGCACACCGGCACACTTCGCGTCGCCGATCAGCAGATCGTTGGGCCACTTCAGAGCGGCGTCCAGCTCGGCCAGCCGGGCCACCGCCTCGACCAGCGCGACGCCCGCGAGAAGCGGCAGCCAGCCGTACCCCGTGGGTGGAACCGCCGCCCAGTCGCGGTCCGGCACGGCCTCGCCGGGCCGCAGCAGGACGCTGGTGGCGATGCCCGCGCGCGGCGGCGACTGCCAGACCCGGCCGCGCCGACCTCGCCCGGCGGTCTGCCGCTCCGCGACCACGACCAGCCCCTCCGGCTCGCCCGTGGCGGCGGCCTCGGACACGTCCGCGTTCGTGGAGCCCGTCTCGGCGTGCAGCTCCAGGCGGGCCCACGGTCCGTTCGGCGCGACCAGCGCGCGCCGCAGCCGGGCCGCCGACAGCGGCGGTCGGTCCAGATCGGTGTACGGGGAGCCCGGCATCCCGTCAGCCTACGGCGGCGAGCGGTGCCGGCGTTGAGGCGTACTGCACAGACGCTCCCACCTGAACCATCGTTATATTCCCTGGGTGACTACCGAGACCGGGACCAACATCCACAGCACTGCCGGCAAGCTGGCGGACCTGGAGCGCCGGGTCGACGAGGCGGTGCACGCCGGGTCGGCGCGCGCGGTCGAGAAGCAGCACGCCCGGGGCAAGAAGACCGCCCGCGAGCGGATCGACATGCTGCTCGACGAGGGTTCCTTCGTTGAGCTGGACGGGCTGGCCCGGCACCGGTCCACGGCCTTCGGGCTGGAGCGCAACCGCCCGTACGGCGACGGCGTGGTGACCGGCTACGGCACGGTCGACGGCCGGCAGGTGTGCGTCTTCGCCCAGGACTTCACCGTCTTCGGCGGCTCGCTCGGCGAGGTCTTCGGCGAGAAGATCGTCAAGGTGATGGACCTCGCCATGAAGATCGGTTGCCCGGTGATCGGCATCAACGACTCCGGCGGCGCCCGCATCCAGGAGGGCGTGGTGTCGCTCGGCCGGTACGGGGAGATCTTCTTCCGGAACGTGCGGGCGTCCGGCGTCATCCCGCAGATCTCGCTGGTGATGGGGCCCTGCGCCGGCGGCGCGGTCTACTCCCCGGCGGTCACCGACTTCACCGTCATGGTCGACCAGACCTCCCACATGTTCATCACCGGCCCCGACGTGATCAAGACGGTCACCGGCGAGGACGTCGGGATGGAGGAGCTGGGCGGGGCCCGTACGCACAACACCCGCAGCGGCAACGCGCACTACCTCGCCAACGACGAGGACGACGCGGTCGACTACGTCAAGGCGCTGCTGTCGTACCTGCCGTCGAACAACCTCGACGAGCCGGTCGTCTTCTCCGTTGACGCGGATCTCGACGTCACCGACGAGGACCGTGAGCTGGACACGCTCATCCCGGACTCGGCCAACCAGCCGTACGACATCCACACCGTCATCGAACACGTCCTGGACGACGGGGAGTTCCTCGAGGTCCAGCCGCTCTACGCGCAGAACATCGTCATCGGCTACGGCCGGGTGGAGGGCCGCCCGGTCGGCGTGGTCGCCAACCAGCCGATGCACTTCGCTGGCACCCTGGACATCGCCGCCTCCGAGAAGGCAGCCCGGTTCGTGCGCACCTGCGACGCGTTCAACATCCCGGTGCTGACCTTCGTCGACGTGCCCGGGTTCCTGCCCGGGACCGGCCAGGAGTGGGACGGCATCATCCGCCGGGGCGCCAAGCTCATCTACGCGTACGCCGAGGCGACCGTTCCCAAGGTCACCGTGATCACCCGCAAGGCCTACGGCGGGGCGTACGACGTGATGGGCTCGAAGCACCTCGGCGCGGACCTGAACTTCGCGTGGCCGACCGCGCAGATCGCCGTGATGGGCGCGCAGGGAGCGGTGAACATCCTCTACCGCTCCGAGCTGGCCGGCGCCGAGGACCCGGCGGCGGTCCGGGCCCAGAAGATCGCCGAGTACGAGGACACCCTGGCCAACCCGTACGTGGCGGCCGAGCGCGGGTACGTCGACTCGGTGATCGCGCCGCACGAGACGCGTACGCAGATCGTCCGGGCGCTGCGCGTCCTGCGCACGAAGCGGGAAACCCTGCCCCCGAAGAAGCACGGCAACATCCCGCTCTGACCCTGGCGCCCGGTCGCGCTCTGGCGTCGTCGCGCTCCGGCGTGGTCGCGCTTGATCCGCGCAACTTCGGGGAAACTGCTGCTTCCCGGCGGCGGGAGGCAGCAACATCGCCGACGTTGTGCGGATCTTCGCCGCGCGGCCGGCAGTCAGCAGGCCGGGTTGGCGGCGGCGCACATCCGGCGAGCGGCGACCTCCGCCAGGCGGCGCAGATCCAGCTCGGTGCCGGCCTGCCCCAGTCTGAGCACGGTGATCAGGTCACCAACCCGAACCACGGCGGTGGTGTCCGGGCGGGGCGCCGAACCGATCGGCTCGCCCGTCTTCTGGTCGACGGGCTGCGTACCGGTGTGCCGCAGCAGCGCGGCCCCGTCGCCGGCGAAACCCCGCTGGACCACCGCCCAACGGTGCGTCGCCGTCCCGCTGCCCGTTGCGCCATCCACCTTGTACTCGCCAACGCTGGTCCACTCGGCGCACGGGGCGACCATGTCGTCCAGCGTGGCGAGAAGCTGGATGGCCGCGTCCGGGGTCAGCCGGAACAGATCCTGCGTGATCAGGCCATCCGATTGGGTGAGGATCGGCGCGGCGCGTCTGGGCACCAATGTCTGTGAGCGGGACACGATGGAAAACTCCCAGCCATCGGAGCGCCCCTGGCTCGTCCGGCAGGCGCCGAGGATGGGATCCAGCAGGACCGGCTCGCCCAGCCCCGATTGGCTGAGCTGCACCTCGACCTGCTGGGACAGGTCGGCCGGCTGCAGCAGGGCGTCGGTAGTGATCTCGTGCCGGGTCGGCGAGGCGGAGGGGGCGGCGGCCGGCGGGGACGGCGGCGGAGACGTCCTCGGGGCGGCGACCGCCACGGCAGAGACCCCGGCGAGAGCCAGTACGACGCCGGCCACCACGATCCTGCGCTGGCTGCGGCGACGGGCTCTGCCGCGGATCTCCTCCGGGGCAGGCCAGCGCACGTCCCGCAGCTCCCGCTGGATCTGTTCGACGAACGTCGGGTCGTCACGCATCGGTGGCCTCCTCCAGGTCAGAGACGGCGAGCAGGCCGGCGAGCGCGGTACGCCCCCGGGAGAGACGGGCCTTGACGGTGCCGACCGGGGCAGCGGTCTCCCGCGCCACCTCGGCGACCGGCATGCCGACCAGGTAGTACAGGGCGATGGCGACGCGCTGCTCCTCGGGCAGCCGGCGCAGGGCGGCGACCACCTCGACGGTGTCGGTGCCCGGCCCGGGGACGGTCTCGGTCGCCCCGTGCCGCAGGTACGCGCGGGCGCGACTACGCAGGCTGCGCCACCGGCTGACGGCGATCCGGCTGGCCACCACCCGTACCCACGCCTCCGGGTCGTCGTACCCGCTGATCGTCGACCACCGCTGCCAGGCCCGGATGTACGCCTCCTGCACCGCGTCCTGGGCCTCGACCCGGTCGCCGGTGAGGGCGTAGACGAAACCGAGCAGCCGCTGTCGGCTCCCCCGGTAGAACTCGTCGAACCCGTCGACGTCCGGCACCCGTTACCTCCCCGTGTCGGTCGCAGGGAACACGCGCCGTGCGGGGCCTCCGGTTGCCCGGTTCAGGCGATCATCTTCTCCAGCTCGGCGAGCGGGAACGCGCCGGCCGCGATCTTCTCCCGGCTGGCCAGTCGTACCGCCCGCTGCACAGCCACGTTCGCTGGCGTCGGTACGCCGTGCAGCCGGCCGAGTAGCGCGATCTCCCCGTTGAGGTGGTCGACCTCGGTCGAGCCGGTGCCCCGGGCGAGGCTCTGCCAGGTGGAGCCGCCGGACCGGTCGGCGCCCCCGACCGGGCGCTGCTGGACCAGGTCGCCGCGCTCGGCCCGCTCCTGGGCCGGGGAGGTGTGCGGGATGCGGGCGGCGGCGAGCGCGGCGACGCCCTCGGCGCGTACCCGTTCGACGAGGGCGTCCGGGATGTCCTCCCCGAGCAGCGCCTGAAGGCCGTTGCCGAGGTTGCTGAGCAGCTTGCCGTACTTCCAGCTCAGTACGTCCTCGCGGACCGGCGCGACGAAACCGGCGGCGGTCAGGTCGGCGGCGATCGCCCGGTCGGTGTCGTCGGCGCCGCGCGGATAGCGGCCGATGTGGAGCATCCCGGGGTGCGGATGTCCGTTCGCCACCACCACGCCCGGATCCAGGTGGGTGGCCGGCAGCCAGACGCAGACCGGATGCACGTCGGCGAAGAGCCGCAGGGCGGCCCGCTCGTTCGCCACCCCGTTCTGCGCGGTGACCAGCGGCAGTCGCTCACCGGCCGTCCCGCCGCCGGCGACGGGAGCGTCCACCCACGTCGCCAGCGCCGCCTCGGTGTCCTGCGACTTGACGGTCAGCACCAGCACCGTGTCGGCGGGCAGCGGCCGGTCGTCCGGGCCGTCGACGGCGGCGAGCCGGGCGGTCACGTCGCCGTCGGGCTGCCGCAGCGTCAGGCCGCGCTCCCGGATCGCGTCCAGGTGCGCGCCGCGGGCCACCAGGGTCACGTCCCGGTCGGCCTGCGCCAGCCGTACGCCGATGGTTCCGCCAACCGCGCCCGCCCCGATGATCACGTATCGCATGGGCCCATTCTGCCCGCCGCCCCGCGGCACCCCGTCGATCATGGAGTCATGGTGCCCGAATGCATAAGGATTGCGGCTTTGGTGGCCCACCACAACTCCATGATCGACGGGGAGGGGGCCGGGGACGGGGCCGGTGTCAGAGGGTTAGGCCGGCGTCGGTGAGGATGGGGCCAGCTAGCAGCAGGGCGCCGGCTATTAGGGCGACCAGGTTGACCAGGGCGAAGAACGTGACCCAGAAGAATGCCGGGAACGGGGTCAGCCCGGCGAGTTGGTCGGCGTCGGAGGCGGGCATCCGGCCACGCGCACGCAGGCGTTGCAGCTCCACCACCGGCCGCACCCCGCCGAGCAGCAGGAACCACACCCCGGTGTATGCGAACGCGGCCTGCACCTGCGGCGTCGCGTACCAGGAGACGGCGAACACCAGCGCCCCGGTGACCAGCAGCGACACCACACCGAACGCGTTTCGGATCATGACCAGCATGGCGAGCAGCAGCACCACCGCGACCCAGAGCAGGAGGGTGATCCGGTTACCGCCGAGCAGCCACGCGCCGGCCAACCCGATCAGCGGCGGGGCGACGTACCCGGCGAGCAGTGTCAGGATCATGCCCGGTCCGGTGGGCCGACCGGCGGAGAGCGTCAGCCCGGACGTGTCCGAGTGCAGCCGGATGCCACGCAGCTTGCGACCGGTGAGCAGAGCGACGAGCGCGTGCCCGCCCTCGTGGGCGATGGTGATGGCGTTGCGAGCGATCCGCCAGGGCAGCCGGGTGGACACCACCACCAGCGCGACGGCCGCGGTGATCAACACCAGCAACGGGGGCGGGTCCGGCTGCGCGCCGAACAGCGTGTCCCACATCTCGCCCAGTCCGTCGATCGACATCATGGGGCGCGAGCCTACCGGCGGCGTTCCGGGTCGCTGCCGAGGCACCGGCTCGTATCCTGTGAGACTGATCGGGTGGCGAGTGAAGCGGGAGGTGAGGGCTGATGAGCGCGGAACCCCTGGGACACCACGTCGGGCTGATCCTGGCGGTCTGTTGGTCTATGAGGCGATCAACGTCCGGCTCGACGTCGACCGGGTCGTCATTCCGGATCTCGTCGTGACCGACATCGACGACGATGGCGACTTTCTGGACGCCGAGCGGGTGACCCTCGTCGGCGAGATCGTCTCGCCGGGCAACGCTGCCGCTGACCGCCTGGTCAAGATGCAGCTCTACGCGATCGCGCGAATCCCCTGGTACCTGCTGGTCGAGCAGGACGGTGACGGTCATTCGCTGCGTCTGTACCGGCTCGACGGCGAGCACTACGTCGAGGATCAGGTCGCCAAGGCCGGCGAGACGTTGAGCATCGCGAAGCCGTTCCGCTGGCAGCTCGACCCGGCCACGCTGCGCTGATCCGTTCGACTCCCGCCACCGGACGATCGCAGCCCATCGATGAAAGTTTTCTCTACAGCTATTGCGATCAAGGGCACTTAACTCCAAAGATGGGCGTCAATAGACCGGCGTCCCTGGAGGCACTCATGGCCCGTACCCGATCATCGCTGCGCCGCGCGCTCGCCGCCGGCCTCACCGTCCTCGCCACCGCGGCGGCGACCCTGGTCGCGACCGCCGGCCCAGCGGCGGCGGCCACCACCGCCGGCGTCGACGTGTCCCACTACCAGGGCAGCATCAACTGGACCAGCGTCCGGAACGCGGGCATCGAGTTCGCCTTCATCAAGGCGACCGAGGGCACCAGCGTCAAGGACTCCGCCTTCAACGCGAACTACGTCAACGCCTACAACGCCGGGGTGATCCGCGGGGCGTACCACTTCGCCCGGCCCAACATCTCCGCCGGCTCGACCCAGGCCAACTACCTGGCCTCCAACGGTGGCGCGTGGTCGGCGGACAGCCGCACCCTGCCGGCCGCGCTGGACATCGAGGCGAACCCGTACAGCGGCGGCTACTGCTACGGGCTCAGCACCACCGGGATGCGCAACTGGGTGCAGGACTTCCTGAACACCTACCGCTCGCGCACCGGCCGGTACGCGGTCATCTACACCACCACGAGCTGGTGGAACCAGTGCACCGGCAGCTGGACCGGCCCGTGGGCCAACCACCCGCTCTGGCTCGCCCGCTGGTCGAGCACCCCGGGCGCCCTGCCGGCCGGTGCGCCGGTGTGGAGCTTCTGGCAGTACACCAGCAGCGGCGCCGTCTCCGGGATCAGCGGCAACGTGGACCGCAACTACTGGAACGGTGACCGGAGCCGACTGATCGCGCTGGCCAACAACACCTGATCGGGCGGTTGGCGGCAGCGGGATCGACGGTCACCTCACGGTCGACAATCGGTCCGGCTGCCGCCACGCCACCGCGTACGGGTCAGGCCCGCCGTCGGCTCATCGCCGGCACCATCACCGGAGCGTCCTCGCGGACGACCGCATCCCGCCGGCTGAGCCGCCGGACGCCCACCGCACCAACGGCGATGGCGACGACGCCGAACAGCGCGACGAGTACCGGAAGCCCAACGCTGATCAGCAGCAGTGCCACATCCCCGAGTGCGACGAGCATCCACAGTGCCAGCCGGGGCCGGGCGTTCCTGTATCGGTAACCCATGTCGCACCTCCCTCCGTCGTTGGAGATCAGATACCCCGAACGACGCAAGAACATGCGAGAGAGGTTCGTGCAGGTGCGGAACGCCGGTCAGTTGACCCGGTCGGGCTTGAAGCCCTTGACGATCTGGTCGAAGTTGGCGAGGTTGGCCTGCCAGTCCTTCTCCGCGATCTCCCACCGGATGGCGTAACCCCGGTTGCTGGCGGTTACGAAGCCCCGGTTGCGCACGTGGACGCGGGTGTTGTTCCGGGTCTCCAGCCACTCCCAGTCGGCGCAGGTCCGGTACCAGTCGCAGGCCTTGATGCTGCCCACCAACTGGTAGTTGGTGACCAGATTCCGGCGGTACGGTTCCTTTTCCTTCCAGTCGGCGACCGCGTCCTTCAGCGGGGTGGGAGTCCACTGGACCAGCATCTTGCCGGGCCCGCCGGACTGGTTGAAGATGGCCGTGTCCGAGCCGGTCTGACCGCCGCTCCAGCCGGGTGGGAGCGGGATGGAGAAGGTCGGCCCCTCGTACAGCTTCCAGCCGGCCGGCAGCACGTTCGGGTCGGCCGACGGCGTGGCCGAGGGCGTCGCACTCGGTGCGCCCGTGGTGGGCGGAGGCGCCGCCGGAGCGGAGGACTGCGCTGGCGCCGACGTCACGGCCGCCCCGGTCGTCGGGCCGGCCTGCGGGCTCTCGGTGTCGTCGCCGTTGGTCAGCATGGGCACGATCACCACGAGGCCGACCAGCAGCAGGGCCACCAGCGCACCGATCAGCACGTTCCGGCGCGTGTTGTTCGACTTCGTACCGTCGAACACCGGCACCGCCGCGCGCCCGGCCGGACCCACCGGCGGCATCACCGACGTGGGCGTCGAGGGCTTGCGCTGCTCCGGCGCCACCGGCGGACCGTCGACGGCCGTCGGCTCGTCGTCGCCTGCCGTCGTACCGTCATCGGGTTTGTCGTCGGCGGCCGGCACCGTCGCGGTCGGCTCAGCCTCGGACGGGCGGTCGATCTTCGCCGTCGGTTCGGCCGGCACCGTTGCCGTCGGCTCGGCGTCCGCGCCGGCCGGCACGACCTCCGTCGGCGTCGCGTCGGCCACCGCCGGCCCGGCCGCGGCGGCGGCTACCGGCGGCGGGGTACGCGGAGCCGGTGGCGACACCGAACGATCGGCGACCTCCTCGGCCGGCCGTGGTGCCGGTACGAGCGGCGGGCGCGGCTCCCGTGGACCGTTCGGCCCCGGCCGGCGTACGCCATCGAGCAGTGAGATCCCGCGCGCCCGCTTGCCCCCGGCGCGGCGCAGCAGCCGCTCGGCCACCTCCGCGGTGATCCGCTCGTTCGGGTCCTTCTGGAGCAGCCCGGTGAGCACCGCCTTGAGCGGGCCGGCGTTCTTCGGCGGCGGCATCGGCTCGGTGGCCAGCGCGGCGAGCGTGGCGATCGCGGACGGCCGCGCGTACGGCGACTTGCCCTCCACCGCCGCGTAGAGCGTCGCGCCCAGCGACCACAAGTCGGCCTCTGGGCCGGCGGTGCCCTCCCGGGCCCGCTCCGGCGAGATGTACGCGGGCGAACCGAGCACCATGCCGGTACGGGTGACGTTCGGGTCACCGGGGATCGTGGCGAGGCCGAAATCGGTCAACACCACCCGGCCGTCCTCGCCCAGCAGCACGTTGCCCGGCTTGACGTCGCGGTGCATGACGCCCGCCTTGTGCGCCGCGTTCAGCGCGCCCAGCACGCCCAGGCCGATCTCGATCGTGCGGGCCACCGACACCGGCCCGTCCTCGGCGAGGGTGTCCTGCAACGACCTCGACGCCACGTACTCCATGACGATCCACGGGTCGCCGTCGGTCCGCAAAACGTCGAAGATGCGTACCACGTTGACGTGGTTGAGCCGGGCGATGGCCCGCGCCTCGCGCAGCGACCGCTCCCGCATCTCGCGGCGTTCCTCGTCGGTGAGGCCGGGCGGCGGCACCAACTCCTTGATGGCGACGTCCCGGTGCAACACCTCGTCGCGCGCCTTCCACACCCGACCCATGCCACCCTGGCCGAGCGGCGACAGAAGCCGGTATCGGTCAGCGACGAGTTGGGGAAGCGCGTTCGACATCGCTGAGACGGTACCCGGACCCGCCGACGGTCACACCGCCGGCACGCCACTGTGCGTGTGACGTGACTTCGGGCCGCGTACCCTGGCGGCATGCCTGCCGAAGAGCCGCTGTTCCGGGTCGTCCGCGGCGTGCCCACCGCCGAGGAATTGGCCGCCCTGGTCGGGGCGATCATCGTGCGGTCCCGACCGGCTACCGCACCCGCGCCGACGGCCACGTCCGCCTGGGCGCGCAGCGGCCGGCCCGCCCGCCCCGACACCTGGCGGGCCTCCGGCCTGCCTCGCTGACCCCGGTTCCCATTCCGGGGGCTGCCAGGATGGCGCGTAGCCGTTAACCTCACTGAGGGAAACGGTGCGGTGACGGACAGGGAGGGTCGATGATCCCCGAAGAGGACCAACCGGCGCCCTGGCTGCACGGCTACGGCGGCATCGAGGCCGACATCCGTCAACTCCGCGAGTTCGCCGACCGGCTCGCCGCCGAGGTCGAGAGCAACTACGCGCCCCACCTGCCGTACATCGCCGAAGACATGTCCGCGAAGGTGCCCAACCCCTGCGACGCGTTCGTCGAACTGGTCACCTTCCTGCACGCCCACCACGAGACGCAGCAGGCCACGACCGACATGGTGTACGCCGTCCGCGGCGCCACCGGCCACCTTGCCGCCGTCGCCGACCGCGTCGCCACCCAGTACGCCGACAGCGACGCCTTCTCCGCCGCCCGCGCCGTGGACGTCCAACACGCCCTCGCCGACCCGGGAACCGTCCTGCCCGGCAGCCGGACGCCGACGCTGAGCGACCCCACCGGCCCCGACAGCGAAAGGCCGGTGGTCCTCCCGTGATCGAGCGTGGTGGCGGCCGCACCTCAAGCCAGACCGACTGGCACTTGATGGACCTCAACAGCATGTGGGCGTGCCTCCAGGACCACGACACCACCAACCACTGGAAACAGGTCGCCGGCTGGCGCAAGGTCTGCGACCTCGCCCAGATCCACCTCGGCCGACTTCAGGAGTACCGGCGGGGCCTCGCCGAGGCATGGCCCCCCGAAACCAGCGCCGCCTCCGGCACGTACCTCACCCAACTCGACGACCTGATCGCCAAGGTGCGACACACCCACGACGCCGCCGCCGCCAACTACACCGCGCTGTCCGCCGCCACCCAGGCCATCGGCACCACCCGCGCCGAGCTGCGCAAGCTCCACGAGGAGTACGCGACAAAGCTCCAACAGAAGCGGGCGTACGAGGCCACCGCCGCCGACCCCAAGGCGGTCATGGGCAATCGGGTCGTGGACGCGCCCGTGACAGATAGCGACCTGGAACGGCTGAACGTGCAGGCGCGGGCAATGATGTTCAACCTCAGTGGCGAACTACAACAAGCCCAAGCCACCCTTCGTCAGCCTCCACCCAGACCGGCCCCTCGGGTTGATGATCTAGTTACGGGGACGGTCTCGGATACGGCACCGGCAATCCCTCCGATAATTCCCGCACCTATCGCTGTATCGCGAACACTGCCGGTGGTTCAGCGATCTGAAAATGACTTCCGGGCTGGGCGCTTGCCCACAGAGGCAGGCATAGGCCCTGTGCTCGGCGGCAACGGCGCTCCGAATACTCCACCAATCCAGGACTCACCGCGAACCACGCAGCCTATCGCTACTTCGAATTCCCCTATCGGAGGGCCACCAACGCTGGGGCCAATATCTACGGCACCTCTCGCCACACCTCAATCGCCAATCGGCAACGGTAGGACAATCGGCGAGTCGGTATCCGGGCCAACCAAGGGCGGCCCTTTCTCATCCCCTCGATCGATGCCTCCGGGCGGTTTGATTGGAGCGCCACCTGGTGTGGGGCTCGGCCAGCCCGGCGCAAACGCTAGTCCTACCCGCCGGGTCAATCCGGTCGGAGGCGTTATTGGTGGTGGCGGCGCCGGAACCGCGCCGGCCGGAGGCGCAGGTTCTAGGCCAGATGCCCGGCGCGGCTTGAACGGCTTGAACGGCGTCCCTCCATTCAGTCCACCCGCCAATAACAGCAATCAGAGTTCAGGATCCAGCCCCGGTCGACCGGCACGCCAGGCCACGGGTCACACCAATGATCGAGCGACAGAATGGGACCCAGATCACCCTTGGAAAACTGATCAAGGCGTTCCACCCATTGTCATTCCACCAGATGAAAACGGGCCAATCGATCCTGGTCCCGCCATTGGCTTCCGTCGGTGATCCTCAAATTCACTCTTCAAATACTAGCAGCATTGGCATTTCCTGGAATCAGTCAGCAAGTGCCGCCCAGCTACCCGCACACGAACCATGGAGAGCAATGGCACCTGCCGAGCCTCGGGATTGCCGCTGCTCAGGAAATCAGCCAAGGCGACGGAGTTATTGTGGCCGTACCCGACAGCGGGGTTAGCCTTCATCCAGACTTGCAGGGTAGCGTCCTTGCAGGCATCGACGTTATCACAGGCGGCGGCGACGGACGTGCCGATAAAGACGGCCATGGAACTGGAATGGCCGGTCTAATAGCAGCCCACGGCACTGGGACCGACGGCGCAATCGGAATAGCTCCGAAGGCTAAGATCCTACCAATCCTCTGCTCGCCGGCGGGTCAGGATGGCGAAACAGATACATTGGCGGCAGCCATCGAGTTCGCTGTAAATAATCGGGCCGATGTCATCAGCATTTCAATTGTTGGGGGCGCTAGCGTTCGCCTGCAACGAGCGATTGAGATGGCCTTGGCGGCCGACGTTTTGGTGATAGCAGCCGCAGGGAACACGCCCAGGTCGAATGTTGTGGGTTATCCGGCACGTCATCCCGGAGTGGTAGCGGTTGGTGGCATCGATCGAAGCGGAAGCCATGCAGCAGTCTCGGTAACGGGGCCGGAAATTGACGTCGTCGCACCGGCAGTAGACATATACAGCACCAGCATCAACGGCACGTATCGCAGGGGCACCGGCACCTCCGATGCTGCGGCGATTGTGGCCGGGGCGGCGGCGTTGATCAGGTCGAAGTATCCCTACCTGCCGGCGCAGGAAGTGGCCCACCGGCTTACGGCAACGGCCATCGACAAAGGCCCGCCTGGCCGGGACGACGAGTACGGGTACGGCGTTATCGATCTTGTCGCGGCGCTAACGGCAGACGTACCCCCGTTAGGTTTTGAATCGGTGAGCGCGCCCGCCGGCGGTGGCCCGACCACGGCGGCCGATGCTCGGCCGGACGAGGATGACGGCTCGGCGGTTCGGGGCCTTGCCACCCTTGGCGTGATCGTCGCCGTTGGGGTTGGGTGGGCCGTCGTGGCACGGCGTCGGCGGCGCGGTGATGATCCGCCGCCCAGAATCAGCCGCTAGGCGTGCCCGGCGCCTCGATCGACTCGGGTTCCTTGAGGTTGGGGTGTCTGGTGGCTTGGGATGCCGCGGTTTGCTGGAAGCCGAGTGGATCACGGCGGCGGGCGTCCTTGATGGCGCGATATCGGCGATCGGGAGTCGATCAAGGACGCGGCGCGGCGCTGAGGGCCGGGAACGGGTGTCGGGCGTGGCGGGCCGGTAACGTCGGGCCGGTGTCTGACACTCTGCCGCTCCGCCTCGTGCTGGCCTCTGCCAGTCCTGCTCGCCGAAAGTCGCTTCGGGCCGCCGGCATCGACCCGGACGTGCTGGTCAGCGGGGTGGACGAATCCCTGGTGGTGAGCGATCGGGCTGAGGATCTCTGCCTCGAGTTGGCCCGACTCAAGGCCGAGGCGGTGCTCGCCCGGCTGAATCCGACCGCCACGGCGAACAGCTCAACCACCAACGCCAAGGACACCACCAACAGCACCAGCGCCAGCACGGACGCCGCCAACAGCACCAGCACGGACACAGCCCGTCAGCGCACCCTGGTCATCGGGTGTGACTCGGTGCTCGAGTTCGACGGGGAGATTCTTGGCAAGCCGGCCGACGCGGCGGACGCGACCCGTCGTTGGTTGCGGATGCGGGGGCGCAGTGGGGTCCTGCACAGCGGACACTGCCTGATCGACAGTGTCGCCGGGCGGCGGGCGGAGGCGGTCGCCTCGACGGTCGTCCACTTTGCCGACATCAGTGACGACGAGATCGCCGCGTACGTCGCCACGGGCGAGCCGTTGGCGGTGGCGGGCGCGTTCACGATCGACGGGTTGGGTGGGCCGTTCGTGGAGCGGATCGAGGGTGACCCGGGGACCGTCGTCGGGTTGTCGATGCCGTTGCTGCGTCGGCTCCTGGCGGAACTCGGTCTGGAGATCACGGACCTGTGGACAAAGGTCGCGCCGGGCGGCCAAACGGTCGAGCCGCTCGGTAACGTCCATTCATGACCACGAAGTCGATCCCGCTCACCGACGAGTTGCACGCCTACCTGGTTGCGCACGGCGCACCGCCGGACGAGATCATTCGAGATCTGGCCGAGGAGACCCGCTCGCTGCTGCCGGAGCACGCCAGCATGCAGGTGGCGCCGGAGCAGGCCGCGTTCCTGACGTTCCTGACCCGGCTGCTCGACGTACGGCAGGCCGTCGAGGTCGGCACGTTCACCGGCCTGTCGGCGCTGGCCATCGCCCGGGGGTTGCCCGAGGGAGGGCGGCTGACCTGCTTCGACATCTCCGAGGAGTACACCGGGATCGCCCGGCGTTACTGGTCCCGCGCCGGGGTGCAGGACCGCATCGACCTGCGGATCGGCCCGGCCGGCGACACGCTGCGGGAGCTGCCGCAGGAGCGCCACCTGGACTTCGCGTTCATCGACGCCGACAAAACCGGGTATCCGGTCTACTGGGCCGAGCTGGTGCCGCGAATGCGGCCGGGCGGGGTGATCGCCGTCGACAACGTGCTGCGCGGCGGGCGGGTGATCGCGCCGCAGGATGTCAACGACCGGGCGATCGCGGCGTTCAACGACGAGGTGCTGGCCGACGTACGGGTCGACCCGGTGATGCTGCCCATCGCCGACGGCCTCACCCTCGCCCGGGTGCGCTGAGCGGCGCTCTGAACCACTCGGGTTCCTGGAAATCGCGGCATCCCCGGCGGTAAGACACCCCAACTTCCAGGAACCCGAGTCGATCAAGCCGGGCTCGCCCCGGGGCCAGGCCGGCCCCGGGGCGAGCGTCAGCGGACGCTGCGGGCGAACTGGCGGGCGGCCCAGAAGACGCCTAGCGCGGCGAGGACCGCGGTAATGGTCAGGCCCTGCCAGACCTTGTCGCTGCCCAGGTCACCGGCGAACAGCGCCCGGGTGCCGTCGACCGCCCAGGAGAACGGGTTCCAGTCGGCAATGCCCTGCAACCAGCCGGGAGCGAAGGTCAGCGGCAGCAGGATGCCGGAGAGCAGCAGCACCGGCTGCGCCACGGTGTTCATCAGCGGGGCCAGCGCGTCCTCGCTCTTGACCTTGAGCGCGACGCCGTAGGAGACGGCCGAGGTCATGAGCGCGATGAGGGCGAGCATCAGGTACGCCAGCAGGAGGTCACCGATGAAGACCCGCAGGTCGAACAGGAGCGCCAGCAGGGTGATGATGACGGCCTGCACGACGAGTGAGACCACGTCGCGCAGGGAGCGCCCGAGCAGCAGTGCCAGGCGGCTGATCGGGGTGACCCGGGAGCGTTCGATGACGCCGGCCCGCAGTTCGGCGATCAGGCCAAAGCCCTGGAACAGGCCGCCGAAGATGGCCAGCAGCACCAGCAGGCCGGGTACGAAGATCTTGTAGGCGGCGGCCTGGGTGGGCGCGTTCAGGGCCGGCTTGAGCAGGGGGGCGAAGAGCAGCAGGTACATCACCGGCTGGAACACGCCGACGAAGACCCAGACCGGGTTGCGCAGCAGGAGCTGGATCTGCCGCTGGAAGATCAGCCACGTGTCGCGGGCGAATTTCATGAGTCGTCTCTCCGGGGGTCAGGACTCGCGCAGCGAGCGGCCGGTCTTGGTCAGGAAGACGTCGTCCAGGCTGGGCCGATGCAGCTCGATCGAGCGCAGCTCGAGCCCGGCCTGGTCGAGGCGGCGTAGCACCTGGGGAATGGCGGTGGCGCCCTCGTCGACGTAGAGGCGCAGGCCACCCTCGTCGACGGTCTCCAGCTTGTTGACGTACGGCTCGCCGTCCAGCGCCTTCGCCGCCTGCGGGGTGGCGGCCACGTCGAGGCCGACGAGCACCACGTCGCCGGAGATCTCCCGCTTGAGTTCGGCCGGTGTGCCCTCGGCGACGACCTCGCCGTTGTCCATGATCGCGATGCGGTCGCAGAGTGCGTCGGCCTCGTCCAGGTAGTGCGTGGTGATGAAGACGGTCATCCCGTCGCTGCGCAGTCGCCGGATCTCGTCCCACATGTGGGCGCGGCTCTGCGGGTCGAGGCCGGTGGTCGGCTCGTCCAGGAAGACGATCTTCGGCTCGTGGATGATGCCGAGCGCGATCTCGACCCGTCGACGCTGGCCACCGGAGTAGGTCTTGCACTTGCGGTCGGCGTACTCGGTGAGCTGGAAAGCCTCCAGGGCGCGGACGGCGCGCTGCTGCGCGTCGGCCTTGCCGATGCCGTACATCCGGGCGTGCAGGACCAGTTCCTCGCGGGCGGTCGACTCGTCCCAGGTGCTGCCGCCCTGCGGCACGTACCCGATCCGGCGGCGGACCTCCGCCGGGTCCTTGCGGAGGTCCGCCCCGGCGATGGTGGCCTCGCCGCCGTCGGGCTCGATCAGCGTGGCGAGCATCCGCAGCGTGGTGGTCTTGCCGGCGCCGTTCGGGCCGAGGAAGCCGAAGATCTCGCCCTCGGCGACCTCGAGGTTGACGCCGCGCACGGCGTCCACCGTCTTCGTCTCTCGACCCGCGCGGGAGCGGAACGACTTCCGCAGCCCCCTGGTCTCGATCATTTCTGCTCCTGGTCGGTCGGGCCGGCCGCGCCGGCCGTCATGTGTCGGTCGGACCGGTGGGCCGGCCGTCGAGTGGGACGACGCCGGACGGCGCACTCCCCCGCTGTGCCGACAGCAGGCTAACGCGATATAGCGCTTGTAGTCAACGTTGATTATTTCGCGTTGCGATTGAACCGCTCCTCGCCCTCCCGTGGGCCCGACCAACCCTCGGCGTCCGCCAGTTCAGCAGGCAGGTACGACACACCGGACTCGATCCGCTCCGCGATGCGCTCACACCAGCCGAGCTCCGCCTCCGCCCGCGCCGACCACAGCTCGAACATCCAACTGACGTGCACCGGCTTGGTGTTACGCACCCAGTCCGACTGAAGCGAGGCGCGCATCGACTCCATGCCGGCCCGCAGCAGGTTGGCCCGGTTGCGCAGCGCCGCCGCCGCCTCGGACCGGGGCATCGCGGGCAGGAACGAGAAGGCCGCGGTGAAGGGGTCGACGGGTTCGGTGAAGTTCCACCAGAAGTTGCGCAGCAGGGTCTCGAACTCGTCGTCCCCCTTCGGGGTGACCTCGTAGGTCGTACGCGCCGGACGGGCGCCGACCTGCTCGGTGGCGACGGCCCGCAGCAGCCCCTCCTCGGTGAGCTTGCGCAGCGCGTGGTAGATCGAGCCGGGCTGCACGTTCGCCCACTTGTCGGCGCTCCAGCTCAGCAGCTCGCGGCGCACGTCGTAGCCGTGCACGGGCTGCATCCACCGCACCAGGCCGAGGATCATCATTCGAGTCGCAGACACCAGACAAGCGTAATAGCCAAGTTTGACTAAACCAGTGCCCCATCCCACACTGAGCGATCGTTAGGGGCCGCCCGGGGCGGCCGATACACTCCCCGTCAGTAACCTGCCGGGAGGAGCCACGAAGGTGCGCAAGGTACTGATCGCCAACCGCGGCGAGATCGCCGTCCGGGTCATCCGCGCCTGTCGTGACGCCGGCCTGGGCAGCGTCGCCGTGTACGCGGACTCCGACCGCGACGCCCTGCACGCCACGCTCGCGGACGAGGCGTACGCGCTCGGCGGAGACAGCGCGACCGACACGTACCTGCGCATCGACAAGCTGCTCGAGGTCGCCGCCCGGGCCGACGCCGACGCCGTGCACCCGGGCTACGGCTTCCTCAGTGAGAACGCCGATTTCGCCCAGGCCGTCATCGACGCCGGGCTGACCTGGATCGGTCCGACCCCGCAGGCGATCCGCGACCTGGGCGACAAGGTGACCGCCCGGCACATCGCCCAGCGCGCCGGCGCGCCGTTGGTCCCCGGCACCCCGGACCCGGTGGGCAGCCCGGACGAGGTGATGGCGTTCGCCGTCGACCACGGCCTGCCGGTCGCCATCAAGGCGGCCTTCGGCGGCGGCGGTCGGGGCCTCAAGGTCGCCCGCACCATGGAGGAGATCCCGCAGCTCTTCGAGTCGGCCACCCGCGAGGCCGTCGCGGCGTTCGGTCGGGGCGAGTGCTTCGTCGAGCGCTACCTGGACCAGCCCCGCCACGTCGAGGCGCAGGTCCTCGCCGACCAGCACGGCAACGTGATCGTGGTGGGCACCCGGGACTGCTCGTTGCAGCGCCGGCACCAGAAGCTCGTGGAGGAGGCTCCCGCGCCGTTCCTCACCGACGCCCAGCGCGCCCAGATCCACTCCAGCGCCAAGGCGATCTGCCGCGAGGCCGGCTACCACGGCGCCGGCACCGTGGAATACCTGGTCGGCAAGGACGGCACCATCTCCTTCCTGGAGGTCAACACGCGACTCCAGGTCGAGCACCCGGTCACCGAGGAGACCGCCGGCATCGACCTGGTCCGCGAGCAGTTCCGGATCGCCGACGGCGAGAAGCTGCGGATCACCGAGGACCCGACGCCGCGCGGACACGCCATCGAGTTCCGGATCAACGGCGAGGACCCGGGCCGCAACTTCCTCCCCGCGCCCGGCACGGTCACGGCGCTGCGCCTGCCCAGCGGCCCGGGCGTGCGGGTCGACACCGGCATCTCGGCCGGCGACGTGATCGGCGGCAACTTCGACTCGCTGCTCGCCAAGGTGATCATCGTCGGTGAGACGCGCACCGAGGCGCTGGAGCGCGCCCGCCGCGCCCTCGACGAGATGGTCGTCGACGGCATGGCCACCGCGCTGCCGTTCCACCGGCTCGTCGTGCGGGACGAGGCGTTCACCGCCGAGCCGTTCACCGTGCACACCCGGTGGATCGAGACCGAGTTCCACAACACCGTGCCGCCGTTCGCCGCCGCCGCCGGCACCGCCGACGCGCCGGCGGAACGCGACACCGTCGTGGTCGAGGTCGGCGGCAAGCGCATCGAGGTCAGCCTCCCCGCCGGCTTCGGCGGGAGTACGACCACAGCCTCAACCGCCTCCCGCAAGCCGACCCGGCGCGGGGGCGGGGCCAAGGCCGGCTTACCGGTCGGCGGCGACGCGCTCACCTCCCCGATGCAGGGCACCATCGTCAAGATCGCGGTCGCCGACGGCGACACGGTGGCCGAGGGCGACCTGGTGGTGGTGCTGGAGGCGATGAAAATGGAGCAGCCGTTGCACGCCCACAAGGCGGGTACGGTCAGCGGACTCGCCGCCGAGGTCGGTGCCGTGATCACGGCGGGCGCGCCCATCTGCACCATCTCCTGAAAGGAAGGGCACCTTGTTATCGCCTCGTGTATAAGAAGGGGCCCTTCCTTACGTTTGTCCGGGCGGGCGGGGCTCGGTGGGGGTGGTTTGCCGCACCGAGGTGGGCGCGGGCGGCCATGGGCGGGAATGATGGCCGGGTGCGGTTTCTTTCCGGCGCGGCCCCCGCGCACGACCTGACCTACACCGACGTCTTCATGGCGCCGGCCCGCTCCGACCTCGGCTCCCGCCTAGACGTGGACCTGTCCACCGGCGACGGCACGGGCACCACCATCCCGCTGGTGGTGTCGAACATGACGGCGGTCGCCGGCCGGCGGATGGCCGAGACGGTGGCCCGTCGGGGCGCGATCACGGTGATCCCGCAGGACATCCCCATCGAGGTCGTGGCGAACGTCGTCTCCTGGGTCAAGCAGCGGCACCTGGTCTACGACACGCCCATCACCCTGGGCCCTACCGAGACCGTCGGCGACGCGATCCACCTGCTGCCCAAGCGGTCGCACGGCGCGGTGATCGTGGTCGACGACGCCGGCCGGCCGGTGGGCGTGGTCACCGAGGCGGACACCGTGGGAGTGGACCGGTTCGCCCAGCTGCGACACGTCATGTCGACCGAGCTGCACACCGTGCCGGCCGACGCGGACCCGCGTACCGGCTTCGACAGGCTCTCCGCCGGCCGGCGTCGGCTCGCTCCGGTGGTGGACGCTCACGGCCGGCTGGTCGGGGTGCTCACCCGACAGGGCGCACTGCGAGCCACCCTCTACACGCCGGCCGTCGACGACCGGGGTCGGCTGCGCATCGCGGCGGCGGTCGGCATCAACGGGGACGTCACCGGCAAGGCCGCCGCGCTACTCGAAGCCGGGGTGGACACGCTGGTCGTGGACACCGCGCACGGCCACCAGGCCCGGATGATCTCGGCGTTGCAGGCGGTCCGCAAGCTGGACCCGGGCGTACCGGTGGCGGCCGGCAACGTGGTCACCGCCGAGGGCGTACGCGACCTGGTCGAGGCCGGCGCGGACATCATCAAGGTCGGTGTCGGCCCGGGCGCGATGTGCACCACCCGGATGATGACCGGCGTGGGCCGGCCGCAGTTCTCCGCCGTCCTCGACTGCTCGACGGCCGCCCGGCAGCTGGGCCGGCACGTCTGGGCCGACGGCGGTGTACGTCACCCCCGCGACGTGGCGCTCGCGCTCGCCGCCGGCGCGTCGAACGTGATGATCGGCTCCTGGTTCGCTGGCACCTACGAGTCCCCCGGTGACCTCTACACCGAACCGGACGGGCGGCGGTACAAGGAGAGCTTCGGGATGGCCTCGGCGCGGGCGGTCAGCGCCCGTACGGCCGACGACAGCCCGTACGACCGGGCTCGCAAGGCCGTGTTCGAGGAGGGCATCTCCTCGGCCCGGATGTACCTGGATCCGCACCGCCCCGGCGTCGAGGATCTGATCGACGAGATCATCGCCGGGGTACGCAGCGCCTTCACCTACGCCGGTGCCCGCAACCTGACGCAGTTCCACGAGCGAGCGATAGTCGGCGTCCAGAGCGCCGCCGGCTACACCGAAGGAATGCCCCTCCCCACCAGCTGGTAAGAACCCACCGGTCCGCGCTCGCGCGGCTCATGACGTCATTGCCACGACACGCCACTTGGGGTCAACGGGGCTGCCCCCAAGATCGGCATGGCCGGGCTCGACGGTCAAGCGCGTTTGCGCTGTTTTCTGGGGCGCTGTTCAGGAGTTGGTGATCTGCTTTCGGTGACGCTGTAATCGGCCTGGCGGTGCGTCGGGGCTCCTGATGAGGGAATGCGTGCCGCGTCGGGGTGCCAGCTGGCGCTGGTGATGCTCATGGAGTCCATCCGTGCCGTTGTGTAGCTGATGGCTCGCTGGTCGACATTGCTGTTGCCGTACTGGATGGCCGGCGTGGCGGCGGTGGGGGCGTAGCTCGGGCCGGCGGGGTTGAAGGCGGGACCTGCGCTGTCGGCGTATTGGGTGTAGTTGGACTCGTAAGAGGGCGCATAGGTGGGCGCGTAGGCGGACTCGTAAGAGGGCGCATAGGTGGACCCGTAATTGGGCGCGTAAAGGGTCGGCTGGTTGACGCCGTAGGACGCGCTCGTGTCGTATTGAGCCGGGTACTGACTGACCTCGGGCAAGGGGTAGGGGTCCTGGGGTGTGAATGATGACTGAGCCGCTACCGAATAAAGGTTGGTGTTCTGGGACATCGGCTCTGACCCTGGTGCGGGTGCGACGGCGTAGTACGGGGGTGCTGCGTCGTGGGTGTACGGCCCGGAGGGCGTCGAGTAGGAACGGGCGGGGCTGCCTGGGGCGGGCAGCCGCTGTGGCGGGTCGATGACCTGTTCGTTCTGGTGCGCCTCGACGGGTACCCTCGGTCGCCATCCCTGGGGCAGTGGGATCCTGCCGGGTGCCGCGATCTCCGGGTCGCCCACGGCGGGCAAGCGGTCGGGGTTCGGCTGCAGGACGGAGCTGTTGCCGTATACGTTCAGGATGAACGAACGTCTGGGCAGTCCGTGGGCATCGGTGAAATCGTTCACCACCGCCAGGCTCAGAAGCCTGGCGTTGGGATTGGCGAGTCGGCCGGTGGCGCCAGCCCAGGCCGCGATGAGTGAGTGATCGACGATGGCGGGGTTGTCGATGACCTCCTGGTAGGCCACCGGTACGAACAGTCGCGGGGGCCAGCCGGCGGGCGGGTCGATTCGCTGAGCTGCCGCGGCCCTCGGGTCGGCACCGCCGGGGGCAAGATCAGGATGGTTCGCCAGGAAATATTTCGCGCCAAGCTGCTCAGACGTGTAATAGCCGGCGGGAAGCCCGTGCGACCGGGCAAAGTCATCCAACACTCCCGGGCCCATAACAGCGAGGCTGGTGGCGGTAGGTGCCATTCGGTCTGTCGCATGCGTCCAGGCCACCACGATACGGGGATCGGCGATGCCCGGGTTGTCGATGACCGCCTGATAGGCCGCCGGGGTGAACACTCGCGTCCAGCGGGCGGGCGGGTCGATTCGCTGAGCTGCCGCGGCCCTCGGGTCGGCACCGCCGGGGGCAAGGTCAGGATGCTTCCCCAGGAAATACTTCGCGCCATCTGACTCGAGTGTGTAGTAGCCGGCGGGGAGCCCGTGCGACTCGGCAAATTCCCCCAACACTGCCCGGCTCAACTGACCGAGGTGATCGGAGCTACGCGCAAGTCGACCTAACCTGTGTGCCCAGTCCAGCACGAGGCTGGGATCGGCGATGCTCGGGTTGTCGATAACCGCCTGATAGGCCGCCGGTACGAACACTCGCCCCCAGCGGGCGGGCGGGTCAATTCGCCGAGCTGCCACGGACCTCGGGTCGGCACCGCCGGGGGCAAGATCAGGATGCTTTCCCAGAAAATATGTCGCGCCATCTGACTCAAGTGTGAAGTAGCCGGCGGGGAGCCCGTGCGACCGGGCAAAGTCCCCCAACACTCCCCGGCTCAACTTGGCGATGTGATCGGAGCCGCGGGCGAGTCGACCTGACTTGTGTGCCCAGTCCAGCACGAGGCTGGGATCGGCGAGGCCCGGGTCGTCGATGATCTGCTGGTAGGCCATCGGCGTATAAGCGGGGGCGGATTCGCGTCGTCGGGGCATGCTTCTGGTCCTCTCGCGTGGATGACCGCTGTCCAGCTCCCCAACGGGGCATCCACGACCAAGGTTCAACACGAAACGGGCCTACCCGAATCGGTGCCCGCCCCAACTCCGCACACGGCTCTGCCGCGTCACTCTCGACCTCGCCGTCAGCCACCGCTACACCACGACCCACCCCACGCCGCTTCGCGACGCGGGATGCTGCCGCGTGTCTACCCAGTTAGGCGGCCCAGGACTTCGCGGGCTGCGTTGCCGGGGCTGCCACCTACGCGGTCCGGTAGTGCGCCGGCCAGCCACAGAGTGGCGAATCCATGGGCGATGGACCAGGCGGCGAGCGAGTCCAGGCCGGTGTCGCCGGATGCGCCACGGGCGGCCACCCCCGCGCGGAGTGCCGCGCCGGCCCGCTCGCGGGCGGCGGTCAGCTCGGGGTCGTCGACCCGGTGCAGCTCGGGCCGGAACATCACCTCGAAGTAGGCGCGGTGCGACACCGCGAAGTCCACGTACGCGACGCCGGCCGTCAGCAGGTCGTCGCCGGCGGCGACCAGCGCCTGCGCCAACCGGTCGAAGCCCTCCGTGGCGAGAACGGTGAGTAGCCCCGCCTTGTCACCGAAGTGGTGCGCGGGCGCGGCGTGCGAGACACCGGCCCGACGAGCCAGGTCGCGCAGGCTCAGCGCGGCGGGTCCGACCTCCTCGATCGCCTGCAGCGCCGCGGCGAGCAGGGCGCGGCGAAGGTCGCCGTGGTGGTACGGACGCGTCTCGGTCATGCCCGAATCCTAATCTTGCCATTGACAAGATGCCACCGACCACCGCAATCTTGTCACCGACAAGTTTCCCCGAGGAGGACTCCGATGGCACCCCTGATCGTCCTGATCGCCGGCAGCGCACTGGCCCGCCTGGCCGGCCTGGCCGGCGTCTCCGCGCTCGACGGCTGGCATCCCGCGCTGCGGGTCGGACTGGCCCTGATGTTCGTGCTGACCGGCGTTGCGCACTTCGTGGGCCGACGCCGCGCCGACCTGATCGCGATGGTTCCGCCCCGACTACCCCGGCCGGACCTGCTGGTCACCCTCACCGGCGCACTGGAGCTGGTCGGGGCGGTCGGGCTGCTGATCCCGACGACCGCCCGCCTCGCCGCGGCCGGGCTCGGCCTGCTCCTGCTCGCGATGTTCCCGGCGAACGCCTCAGCCGCACGCCGGAGGCTGACCCTCGCCGGACGCCCGGTCACCCCACTGGGTCAGCGCGCGATCCTGCAACTCGTGTTCGTCGCCACCGCCGCGGCTATTTCGTTTGGCCCCTGACTATCAGGGGGCTAATCTGCTCTCGTGGAACTCATCACCCTCCAGGATGTGCCGCTGGGACGACTACTGGTCGTGGCCGGGCACCTCGTCGGGCAGCGCTGGAACCGCTTCCTCGCCGAGGAGCACGGCCTCACCCAGGCCGGCATGATCACCCTGATGACGCTCGCCCGGCACGGCGAGCTGCCCCACCGCCAGGTCGCCGAGAAGGGGTTCGTCCGCCCGGCAACACTGACCGGCATCGTCGACACCCTCGAACGCGACGGCCTGGTCGAGCGCCAGCGCGACGACAGCGACCGGCGCAGCATCCGACTCGCCATCACCCCCGCCGGCCGGGAACGGGTGGCCGCGCTCGGCGCTCTCATGCACTCCGGACGCCCGCTCACCTCGGTCGACGCCGACCCGGCGAAGGCCCAGGTGATCCGGGAGTTCCTACTCGAAGTCATCGGCAGCGGCCACGACCCGCAGATGACCGGACGACCCACCGACGCGGAGGAAACGTCGTGCTGATCCGACTGTTACGCGGCCAACTGCGCCCGTACTCCAGACCGCTAGTGGCGGTGGTGCTGCTCCAGTTCGTGGGCACCATGGCCTCGCTCTACCTGCCCAGCCTCAACGCCGACATCATCGACAAGGGCGTGGCCCGGGGCGACACCGGCTACATCGTGCACACCGGCGGCTGGATGCTGCTGGTCAGTCTGATCCAGATCGTCTGCTCGATCGCGGCCGTCTACCTGGGCGCGCAGGTCGCCATGGGCTTCGGCCGGGACGTCCGCGCCCGGCTGTTCTCGCACGTCAACAGCTTCTCCGCCCGCGAGGTGGCCCGGTTCGGGGCGCCGTCGCTGATCACCCGCAACACCAACGACGTCCAACAGGTGCAGATGCTCGTACTGATGAGCTGCACCATGCTGGTCGCCGCACCGATCATGAGCGTCGGTGGGGTGGTCATGGCGCTGCGCGAGGACATCGGGCTGTCCTGGCTGATGCTGGTCAGCGTGCCGGTGCTGGCCGTCGCGCTGAGCGCGATCATCCGCCGGATGGTGCCGGGCTTCCGGCTGATGCAGACCCGGATCGACACGGTCAACCGGGTGCTGCGCGAGCAGATCACCGGCATCCGGGTGGTCCGCGCGTTCGTCCGCGAGCCGTACGAGACGGAGCGCTTCGGTGTCGCCAACGCCGACCTGACCGCCACCGCCCTGCGTACCGGACGGTTGTTGGCGTTGATCTTCCCGGTGGTCATGCTGGTGCTCAACGTGTCCAGCGTGGCGGTGCTCTGGTTCGGCGCGCAGCGGGTCGACTCCGGCGCGATCCAGATCGGCGCGCTCACCGCCTTCCTGGCCTACCTGATGCAGATCCTGATGGCCGTCATGATGGCCACCTTCATGCTGATGATGGTGCCCCGGGCAGCCGTCTGTGCCGAACGCATCGTCGAAGTGCTGGACACCGACTCCTCGGTGGTCCCCGCCGCCACCCCGGTCACCGAGCTGCCCAGCCGGGCCGAGTTGGAGCTGCGCGGGGTGCGGTTCCAGTACCCCGGGGCGGTCGAGCCGGTGCTGCGGGACATCTCCTTCCGCGCCACCGCCGGCACCACGACGGCGATCATCGGCAGCACCGGCGCCGGCAAGACGACCCTGCTGTCGCTCGTCCCGCGCCTGGTCGACGTGACCGACGGCGCGGTGCTGGTCGACGGGGTCGACGTACGCGAGTTGGAACCCGACGAGCTGTGGCGACGCATCGGGTTGGTGCCGCAGCGGCCGTACCTGTTCACCGGCACGGTCGCCAGCAACCTGCGCTACGGCAACCCGGACGCCACCGACGAGGAGCTGTGGGCGGCGTTGGAGATCGCCCAGGCCCGGGACTTCGTGGCCCAGATGCCCGGCGGGCTGGACGCGCCGATCGCACAGGGCGGCAGCACCGTCTCCGGCGGGCAGCGCCAACGCCTGGCCATCGCCCGGGCACTGGTCCGGCAGCCGGAGATCTACCTGTTCGACGACTCGTTCTCCGCGCTCGACCTCGGCACCGACGCCCGGCTGCGGGCGGCGCTACGGCCGATCACCGCGCAGTCGGCGGTGGTGATCGTGGCCCAACGGGTGTCCACCATCGTCGACGCCGACCAGATCATCGTGCTCGAGAACGGAGGGGTCGTCGGAGTGGGACGACATGCCCAGTTGTTGGAGACCTGCCCGACGTACGCCGAGATCGTGGCCTCCCAGCAGACGGCGGAGGTGGCGGCGTGAGCGAGCGGAACGAGCCGCGCGCCGCGGCCGTACCCAGTCAGAAGCCGGCCGGCGACCCGCGGACGCCAACCGGCGACGCCGAGCAGCCCGGCGGCGGCGCCACGCAGCAGCCCGGCGGCGACGGGCAGACGCCGAAGCGGCTGCCGGCGGGCCGACCGGGCGGCGGCCCGCCCTGGATGAGCGCGGGAATGCCCGCCGAGAAGTCGATGAACTTCGGACCGTCGGCGCGACGGTTGCTCGGCCGGCTGCGCCCGCACCGGCTGCACCTGGGCGCGATCATCACCCTGGCCGTGGTGAGCGTCGGTTTCAGCGTGGCCGGTCCGAAGATCCTGGGCCACGCCACCGATCTCATCTTCAGCGGGGTGATCGGTCGGCAACTGCCGGCGGGCACCACCGCCGACCAGGCCGTCGCGGCGGCGCGGGCCAGCGGCAACGAGAGCTTCGCCGACATGCTGTCCCGGATGGACGTGGTGCCCGGGGTGGGCATCGACTTCGACGCGCTGGGCCGGGTGCTGCTGTTGGCGCTCGGGCTCTACCTGGCGTCGAGCGTGCTGGCGTGGTGGCAGGGCTGGCTGCTCAACGGGGTGGTCCAGCGCACGGTGCTGCGGCTGCGCGCCGAGGTGGAGGAGAAGCTCAACCGACTGCCGCTGCCCTACTTCGACCGGCAGCCCCGTGGCGAGCTGCTCAGCCGGGTCACGAACGACATCGACAACATCTCCACCAGCCTCCAGCAGACCCTCAGTCAGCTACTCACCTCGCTGCTGACCGTGATCGGCGTGCTGGCCGTGATGTTCTGGATCTCGCCGCTGCTGGCCCTGGTGGCACTCGTCGCGGTGCCACTGTCGGTGCTGGTCACCCAACGCATCGCCAAGCGGTCGCAGAAGCAGTTCATCGCGCAGTGGACGCACACCGGCGCGTTGAACGGCCAGATCGAGGAGGCGTACACCGGGCACGAGCTGGTGAAGGTCTTCGGCCGGCAGCGCGAGGTGGAGGCCGCCTTCCACGCGAAGAACGAGGAACTGTTCCGGGCGAGCTTCGGCGCACAGTTCATCTCCGGGATCATCATGCCGTCGATGATGTTCATCGGAAACCTGAGCTACGTGGCGATCGCCGTGGTCGGCGGTCTGCGGGTGGCCTCCGGGGCGATGAGCCTCGGTGACGTGCAGGCGTTCATCCAGTACTCCCGCCAGTTCACCCAGCCGCTGACCCAGCTCGCCTCGATGGCCAACCTGCTCCAGTCCGGGGTGGCGTCGGCCGAGCGGGTCTTCGCCGTGCTCGACGCCGACGAGCAGAGCCCCGACCCGGCCCAGCCGGCCCGGGTCGTCGACCCGCACGGCCGGGTCGAGTTCGAGCACGTCTCGTTCCGGTACGCGCCGGACAAGCCGCTGATCGACGACCTGTCGCTGGTGGCCGAGCCGGGGCACACGGTGGCGATCGTCGGCCCGACCGGCGCCGGCAAGACCACCCTGGTCAACCTGATCATGCGCTTCTACGAGCTGGACGCCGGCCGGATCACGCTCGACGGGGTGGACGTCACCACGCTGCGCCGCGACGACCTGCGTGGCCGGATCGGCATGGTGCTCCAGGACACCTGGCTGTTCGGCGGCACCATCCGCGACAACATCGCCTACGGCCGACCCGACGCCACCGAGGAGGAGATCGTCGCCGCGGCCCGAGCCACCTTCGTGGACCGGTTCGTGCGCAGCCTGCCCGACGGCTACGACACGGTCATCGACGAGGAGGGCAGCAACGTCAGCGCCGGCGAGAAGCAGCTCATCACCATCGCCCGAGCGTTCCTCGCCGAGCCGTCCCTGCTCATCCTGGACGAGGCCACCAGCTCGGTGGACACCCGTACCGAGGTGCTGCTCCAGCGGGCGATGGCGGCGCTGCGCTCGGACCGGACGAGCTTCGTCATCGCGCACCGGCTCTCCACCATCCGGGACGCCGACCTGATCCTGATGATGGAGGAGGGTCGCATCGTCGAGCAGGGCACCCACGAGCAGTTGCTCGCCGCGCACGGCGCGTACCACCGGCTCTACCGCTCACAGTTCACCGGCGCGGCGGTCGACGAGGAGCCGGCCACCGCCGCCCAACCGGCGTCGGTCTGAGGGCGGCCGGTCGTGCACACAACCGGATCGGCGGGCGGGTCAGCCCGGCGGGAGCAGATCGGCCGCGCGGGCGGCGACCTGCCCGCCGATCAGGGCGAGCGCGGCGTCGGCCGGCATCGGAGCCAGGGCACGGCCGTCGCGCAGCCGGAGGGCGAGCGCGCCGGCGGCGGCCTCGGAGGCACCCAGGACCCCGAGGTACGGGACGCGGCGGCGGGCCGCGCCCCGGACCCGGGCGCCCAGCGAGCCGGCGGCGTCGACCTCGACCCGCAGCCCGGCGTCGACGGCCCGCCGGGCCAGGTCGGCAGCCGCGTCGGCCTGCCCGTCGTCCACCGGCAGCAGCACCAACTGGACGGGCGCGTACCAGGCCGGGAACGCGCCCTCGTGCGCCTCGATGAGGTACGCGAACAGCCGTTCCATGCTGCCGACCAGGCTGCGGTGCAGCATCACCGGCCGACGCCGGCCGCCGTCCGAGTCGGTGTACGACAGGTCGAACCGCTCCGGCTTGTCGAAGTCGACCTGGATGGTGGAGATGGTCGACTCCCGGCCGGCCGCGTCGACGATCTGGATGTCGATCTTCGGCCCGTAGAAGGCGGCCTCGCCCGGCGCCTCGACGTACTCCACCCCCGCCAGCGCGCCCCGCAGCAGGTCCTCGGCGCGGGCCCACTGCGCGTCGTCGCCGACGTACTTCCCGCCCGGTCCGCGCAGCGACAGCCGGAACCCCGCCGGGCGTACGCCGAGCGCGGCGTGCGCGGCGCGGATCAGCCCGAGGATCTCGGCGACCTCCGCGCCGACCTGCTCGGGAGCGCAGAAGATGTGCGCGTCGTTGAGGGAGATGGCGCGTACCCGGGACAGACCGCCGAGCACCCCGGAACGCTCCGCGCGGTACATCCCGCCCAGCTCCGCGACGCGCAGCGGCAGCTCCCGGTAGGAGCGGCCCCGGGCGCGGAACACCAACGCGTGGTGCGGGCAGAGCGCCGGCCGGAGCACGAACTCGTCGTCGGCGCTCAGTCGCAGCGGCGGGAACATGTCGTCGGCGAAGTAGCCGAGATGGCCGGAGAGCTCGAAGAGTTCCCGCTTACCGAGCGGCGGCGAGTAGACGTGCCGGTGGCCGGAGCGGCGCTCCAACTCCCGGACGTACTCCTCGACGGCGTGCCGGGCGGCGGCGCCGGCCGGCAACCAGATGGGCAGGCCGGCACCGGCCAGCGGGTCGGAGACGAACAGGTCCAGCTCACGGCCGAGCCTACGGTGGTCGATCATGTCGGGCTCCTGGATCGGGTACGACCCGGAGGCGACCTGGACACCGAACGCCGAACGGCCCTCGGGGGCGGATCGCCCCGGGCCTGGTCGACGGTGGTTACGTCAGCGCGGCACGCCGGGGACACCCGGCGTCGTCGTCAGTTTCGCGCTGCGCATGCCGCGACGCTACCCGTCGGGCGGTCGGGGACGCACCCGGATTTGCGGCGGCGGGAAGAGGGACGGGCCGCCGGCGCGGGACCCGCCGGCGGCCCTGAGCGGCCCGCATCGTCAGGAACGGGGGACCCGGCGTGCTGGGCCGCGCCGACCACGGTACGCCGACGCACGCCGATCCGGCGACCACCTCAGGCCGCGCTGGGACCGTCACCAGCGGGACGCCTGCCTCGTTGGAACAGGGTGGCCCTGTGGTGTCGGCGGTCACGACGCCCCGGGCCCCTCCACCGTGACGCCGGCCATGCCGTCAGGCTCAAGACACCCAATCGGCCGCATCCGGCGAGGTGGCAGGCGTGCCCGAACTACTGACTGACGTCGCGTCGCCGACGTGGGCGTACCTGGTGCTGCTCGGGCTCCTCGTCGCCGACGCCTTCGTACCCGTCATCCCCACCCAGATCGTCATGATCACCAGTGGCGCGCTGACCGTGTACGGCGGCCTCAGCCTGCCGGTCACCATCGCCGTGGGCGCGCTCGGCGTGTTCGCCGGTGATCTGGCCTGCTACCTGCTCGGCCGGCTCGCCCCGGACCGGCGGGCACCCCGGCACGCGGAGCTCAGCCGCGCCCGCCGCGTCGCCAGCCGGGTCACCCAGGGCCTCCGACAACCCGGCCCGCTGGTCATCCTGCTCTGCCGGTTCGTGCCGGGCGGACGGATGGCGGCCTGCTTCTCGGCCGGCCGCAGCCGCTACCCGTACCGGCTGTTCGCGCTCTACGAGATGATCGCCGCGTTGGGCTGGGCCAGTTACGGCGCGTTGATCGGACACCTGGGCGGCACCGCGCTCACCGAGTCGGCCTGGCGGCTGGCCATCATCGCCGTCGCCGCGGCGGCCGGTTTCGCGGCGGCCGGCTGGGCGATGACCCTGGTCAGCGCCCGCCACGCCCGCGCCGCCGCCGAAGTCCCCGTCGACTGAGTGCACGCTCTCCGCTCTCCACTCTCCACTCTCCGCGATCTTGCACTTTCGGTCGCGGCAATTGTGGCGGATAACCGCATAACGGCAACCGAAAGTGCAAGATCGCGAGGGCGAGGGCGAGGGCGAGGGCGAGCGCTGGGGCGGGGGCGAGGGCGAGGGCGAGGGCGGACCGGCCTCTAGGGGTGGGTTTTGGGGGCCAAGTCGGTGGCGGTCCCGGATCTGGCTGGGGTGTTCGCGGCGACAGGCTGAGGCATGCCTGGAACCCGGAGCACCGGCCTGCTGGCCCTCGGCGGGATCGCCGTGGCGGCGCTGCTCACCGTGATCGGCCACCTGGAAGTCAACGACGACCTCAACCCGTGGGCGCTGACCATCAGCGACTTCGCCGTCTCCGACCGGGGCGGTGTCATCGACGTCGCCATGGTGGTGCTGGCGCTCGCCACCGTCGCGGTGATGTACGGGCTGCGTCGTACCGGCCCGCCGCCCGGCCGAGCGGCCGAACTGCTGCTCGTCGCCTGGGTCGCGGGGCTGCTGCTGGCCGCCGTGGTGCCGACCAACGAGCCGGGCACCGCCATGACCGCATCCGCCTACGTGCACCGGTACGCGTCGGTGGTCGCCTTCCTGGCTCTCCCCGTCGGCGGTTGGCTGCTCGCGCGTCGCCCCGACCTGACGCCCACCGCCAGGACGCTACGCGCCCTGGTCGTGCTCAGCCTGGCCCTGTCGGCCGCGATGGTCTGGTCCGCCTACCCCGGCGACCGCCTGCTCATCGGCCTGGCCGAACGCCTCCTGATCCTCACCGAGGTAGCGGTCCTGGCGACGGTCGCGGTGACCCAGGTCCGGCGTGCACCCGTCGATCATGGAGTTGTGGTGCCCCACGAAAGGGGTGGAACGCCGCATAACGGCCACCACAAGTCCATGATCGACGAGGATGGGGCGCGGGCGCTTACTCCAGCTCGTGGAGCATTAGCTGGCGGGCCGACTCGGTGATGGAGCCGGAGAGGCTGGGGTAGATGGTGATCGTCTGGGCCAGCTCGTTGACCGTCAGATTGTTCTCCACGGCCATGGTGATGGGCAGGATCAGCTCGCTGGCCTTCGGGGCGACCACCACACCGCCGATCACCTGGCCGCTGGCGGGCCGGCAGAACAACTTCACGAAGCCGTCGGACAGGTCGTCCATCTTGGCCCGGGCGTTGCCGGACAGCGGCAGCATCACCTGCCGGGCCGGCACCTTGCCCGCGTCGACCTCGTCCTGCGAGACGCCGACGGTGGCCAACTCCGGGTCGGTGAAGACGTTCGCGGCGACGGTCCGCAGCCGCAGCGGGCGGACGGCCTCGCCGAGGGCGTGCCACATGGCGATCCGACCCTGCATGGCGGCCACACTCGCCAGCAGCAGCACGCCGGTGCAGTCACCGGCGGCGTAGATGCCGGGCACGTTCGTCCGGGAGACCCGATCGACCGTGACGTAACCGCCCCGGCCCAGCTCCACGCCGTACTCGGCCAGGCCCAGGTCGGCGGTGTTCGGGATCGAACCGACCGCGATGAGAGCGTGCGAACCGGTGACCCTGCGCCCGTCGGACAGCTCCACCTCGACCCCGTCGGCGGTTCGCCGCACCGCGTCGGCCCGGGAGTTGTTGAGGATGTTCATGCCCCGGTTACGGAACACCCGCTCGATGGCCGACGCCGCGTCGGCGTCCTCGTGCGGCATCACCCGGTCGCGGCTGGAGACCAGGGTGACCTCCACCCCCATCGCGAGGTACGCGCTGGCGAACTCGGCGCCGGTCACGCCCGAGCCGACCACGATCAGGTGCTCCGGCAGCTCCGACAGGTCGTACACCTGACGCCAGGTCAGGATGCGCTCGCCGTCCGGTACGGCGGTGGGCAACTGCCGGGGCGTCGAGCCGGTGGCGACCAGCACGGTGGAAGCGTCGATCGGGTACTCCTCGCCGCCGTCCGCGGGCGTGACGATGACGCGGTGGGTGTGCCCGAGCGCGTCCTCGCCGAGGCGGGCGGTGCCGGCCACGAAGGTGACACCCGCCTTGAGCAGCTTGGCGTGGATGTCGGCGGACTGCGCCAACGCCAGCCGCTTCACCCGCGCGTGCACGGCCTGCGCGTCGACGGTCACCGCCTCCAGGCCGTCCGAGTGCACCCCGAACTCCTCGGTGTCCCGATAGCCGGTGACCACCTGGGAGCTGGCGATGAAGGTCTTCGACGGTACGCAGTCGGAGAGCACACAGGCCCCGCCCGCGCCGTCGGCCTCGACCACGGTGACATCGGCGTCCAGTTGGGCGGCGACCAGTGCCGCCTCGTACCCGGCCGGCCCACCGCCGATGATCACGATCCGGCTCACAGCGCCATCCTTTCGCTCGCGACTGCGGGGCTCCGCCGCGCTGCACTCCTCGCGCTCACCACGTTCGCCCTTCGTTGGTGCTCACAGTGACTTTCTTCTCCCGAGCGCATCCGACACGCACAGTCGTATTCTCCCCCACCCATTCGCCGGGCTATCGTCATCGCCGTGGGTCATCACGCCGCCTACGGCTCAAACCTCGATCCGTCCCGGATGCGGGCCTACTGCCCGCACTCCCCGATGGTCGGCACCGGCTGGCTGGAGGGGTGGCGGCTGACCTTCGCCGGGGAGGACGTGATCGGCTGGGAGGGCGCGGTGAGCACCGTCGTCGAGTCCCCCGGCGACCGGGTGTTCGTGGCGATCTACGACATCCACCCGTACGACGCCGCGCAGCTCGACGAGATCGAGGGCGTGACCGCCGGCACCTACCGCAAGCTGCACATACGGGTCTCCACCCTCGACGGCGACGTCACGGCGTGGATCTACGTGTTCGACGGGTACGAGGGCGGCCTGCCGACGTCGTGGTACCTGTCCGAGATCGCGAACGCCGCCGAGAAGGCGGGCGCGCCGGACGACTACGTCACCGAGCTGCGGTCCCGCCCCACCGGCACCGCGTCCCCGTAGCGCGCATCCCACGGCCCCAGTCTGCAACCGGCGCCGATCCCGACGCCCGTCGGGCCCGGCCGGGGTCGTCAATCACACACCGGCGGCCGGGACGACCCGCTCGTACATGTCGGTCCACCCGGTCTCCCGCAGGCCCACCGAGCGGTAGAGCGACACCGGGGCCGTCGGGTTGGTGAGGTCCACGCCGAGGCCGGCGAACTGCCGACCCTTGTCGGCGTAGCGGGCGAACGCGCGGCGCAGCAGCGCCGCACCGACACCCCTGCGGCGGTACGCGGGCAGCACCGACAGACTCTTCACCCAGCCCTCCTGCTGGTCGAGCGCCTGGTCCGAGGATTGCAACGCGCCGGCGAGCACCCCGTCGACCTCGGCGACGAACCACTCGTCCCAGGCGGTCACGTCACCGATGCGGGCCCGCCACCGCTCGTACGACAGCGGCTCGTGGTCCGGGGTGTCGCCGAAGGCGGCCTCGTGGATCCGGTGAAACTCCCGCAGCTCGGCCTCGTCGTCGGAGCGGACCGGCCGCACCGTCACACCGGGCGGGGTGGCGGGCTCGGCGGGCAGGTCGGCCAACGTGCGGCGCATCCGCACGTACCGCTTGGCCAGGGTGAAACCCGCGGCCCGCAGGTCCCGGTCCCAGTCGCGCTCCGGGGCGAACACCGCGCAGCGGGCGGTGAGCGCCGGCAGCCCCCGCTCCGCGGCGCGCTCGGCGACCCGGTCGAGCTGGCGGGCGAGCAGCGGCGCACGGAGGGTGGCGGCCCGCTCGGGGTCGACGTAGACCTCCACGAACTCCCGGCCGACCCCGGTCGGGTTGTCCACCGTCGCCCAGGCGACGACGGTGTCGTCCGGGTCGAGCGCCAGCCAGGAGTCCCGGCTCGGGTCGAAGTGGGGCGCGGTCAGCGCCTGCTCGACATCCTCGGCGTCGAAGTCGGGATGGCCGATGGCGAAGGTGTCGGCGGCGTGCACCACCGCGAGGATCGCCGGCACGTCGTCGAGGGTGGGCCGGCGCGTAGTCCAGCCGGCGGGAAGGGTCACGGCAGGAGATCCTGGCAGCCGTCGGCCCGGAGCGCCGCCCATTTTCCGTGGCGGCGGCGTTGGCCGACCAGTCGATCAGTTCTGGCCGGGGCTCGCGACGGGCAACCCTGCTTCCTTGGCGCAGTCGAGCAGTCGGCGATCGTAGGTGACGAAGGCGACGAGTGCGGTGCCGGACTCGTTGGTCAGGACCTGGGCGGTGGCCAGGTGGATGGCATCGAGACTGCGGAGCACGGGTTCGGCGAACGCGGCCGCGGTGGCGCGGATCGTACTGTCTATCTCCAATCGAAAGAGCCGTCCGACGGCTGCGGGCACCCCGATCAACGCTTGCGGAGCGGATCGGCGCAGGGCCCTGGGCACCTCCACCTCGACGAGGGCGGAGGACACCAATGGCACGTCGGGGTGGGTGTTGAGCCAGGAGACGAGGTCGGCGCTGCACGCCTCCTGCCTGACCAGCTTAACGACGGCGGCGGAATCGAGATAGATCACCAGCGCTCCTCGTCACGCATGGCGCTGAGGTCGGCGGCCACATCGACCGCCTCGTCACCCAGCTTTGGCGGAAGCGGCATCGGACCGCCGCCGGTAGGGGCGACGGCCCGCCCGGCCGCTACCAGCTTGGCCAGCATCGA
This sequence comes from Micromonospora sp. NPDC049801, assembly GCF_040656575.1. Taxonomy (NCBI): domain Bacteria; kingdom Bacillati; phylum Actinomycetota; class Actinomycetes; order Micromonosporales; family Micromonosporaceae; genus Micromonospora; species Micromonospora sp. NPDC049801. Next base: position 190,937 of record NZ_JBFAMS010000013.1, read on the forward strand.
CCTGTCGTCGCTGACGGGTACGAGTCGGGCGATCGGGTGACCGCGATCGGTGATCTCGACCGTCTCACCTCCACTTACCCGCGCCAACACCTGACTCGTGTTCTGGTTGAGTTCGCGAACACCGATGCGCTCCATACGAACAAGTGTAGAACCAGATGTTCTACACTTCCATCGCTTCTGACATCGGCGTTGGCCGGGGCGTTCACCCCAGGCCGGCGCGGGTGTGGTGCAGCAGCTCCACCAGCTCGGTGCCGTCGGCCGGGCCGAGCGCCGCGAACGCCGGCGCGGCCAGCCGGTTGGTCACCGCCTCCGCCCACAGCCGCCGACGCACCAACGGCCCGACCGCGGGGTACGGCGGCGGCCAGCCGCACGCCACCGCGCCGGCCTCGCCCTCCGGCCCGGCCAGCACCGCCTCCAGCGGGGTCATGCCGGCGGCCCGTACCGCCAGCAGGTAGGCGCCCGTGAAGTGTTCACGCAGCAGTCGCAGCCCGGCCGCGCTCCGGGCGCCCGGAGAGTGGTCCGGCAGCGGCATGGCCCGCCACGCGGCGAAGAGCGGCATGCCGCTGGTGTCGGCGGCGGCGACCGCCCGCTCGACGAGGTCGGCCAGGCGCTCGATCCCGGGTAGCACGCCCAGCATCTCCGTCCCCCACCGGCAGCACTCGGCGAGACTCGCGGCGGCCACCTCGACCGGCGGCAGGACCCGGGCGGCGGCGTCCCAGCCGTCCGCGACGGCGTCCGGCGCGACGAAGCCGATCGCCGCGGCGGCCGTCTCCGCGCGTACGTCGCCGAGCGCCCCGGCCCGACCGCTGATGTAGAAGGCCCAGCCGGAGATGCCGAGCAGCCGAGCCCGACGCAGCGTGCTCGGACACCTGCTGAACCCGTCGCCGAGGTCGAGGACGGCGGGTTTGCTGGCGGCGGCGAGCTGCTCCGGCGTCATCCGGACGCCACCCGCGCTCGCGGCTCGGGGACGGCCGCCCGCAGACGGCGCACCCACTCGTCGTCGTCCATCGATGTCAGTCTGCCGCCCCGCCGCCCGCGTCCGCATCCCCCTCTTCGGCCACCAACGCCTCGACGGCCGCCTCGACCTCGCCCGCCCGGCGGCGGGCCACGGTCACCGCCCGTTCGGCCGCACGCCGGGCCAGCTTCGCCCGGCTCAGGTCCTGTTCCGCCACCGCGCGCCGACGTTCCAACTCGGCCAGCTCCGTCTCGATCCCATCGAGTACGGCAACCCCGTCGCGCTCCTGCCCGACCGCCTCGGCCAGCTCGTCCTCGGCCCGCTGTTGGTCGGCGCGGGCACGGTCCAACTCGCGGTCCAGGGCCCGACGGCGGCGGGCCCGCTCGGCCCGAGCCGTTCGCTGCGCCGCCCGCTCGGCCTGCGCGGCACGCTCCCCGGCCCGGTCGGTACGGCGGTTCGGCTCCGGGCCCTCGCGCTGGGCGCCCGGCCGTCGAGCCGGCGGCTCCTCCTCGTCGCCGGTGACCAGTCGCAACTGCGGTCGGGGCACCTCGCCGAAGCCGGCGTAGGTGGCCGAGCGGAGCAGACGCCCCGCGCGTACCTGCTCGGCGACGTCGGCGTCGGAGAGCGCGGCGTTCAGGGTCGCCTCCACCTCGGCCAGTGGCAGCCGGCCGGCCGGTGGCGCCTCGGGCTCCGCCGCGGCGAGCGTACGGACCTCGGCGACCAGGGCCGCGACCACCGCACGGCGCTGGGCCGACAACTCCCGCAGTCGGGGGCCGCGCAGCTCCCGCTGGGCTGCCCGTAGCGCGTCGGCGAGACCGACCAGGTCGTCCACCAGCTCGGGTCGTTCGATGGCGAGCAGGTTGACCAGCCAGGCGGCGACGGTGGGGCGACGCAGCCGGGCCAGTTGCCGGGCGGTGCTCGGGTCCCCGGCTCGCCGGGCCTCGGCCACCGCGGCGTCCCGGGCGGCCACGAACCGGTCCGGTGGGGTGCGGTAGAGCTGCCGCACCAGCTCCGTGGAGGGGCCGGGCATCGCGTCAGACGTCCACCCGGGTGCCGGGCTCCAGACGCTGGTACTCGGTGCCGGACAGCGCCGCGTACTGCCGGTTGAGCACGCCCAACCCGTTGTGGTTGAGCAGGGCGTCGTGCACGGCGTACGCGCGGCGCGGGGCGACCGCCCGGATGAAGTCGAGCACCTCGGCGAACTTCGACCAGGGTGCGTGGATCGGCGCGAGGAGCGTGTCGACAGGCGTCTCCTGCGGTACGACGAGCGAGTCGCCGGGGTGGTAGACCACGTCGTTGATCAGGTAACCGATGTTGTCGACCACCGGGATGTCGGCGTGGATGACCGCGTGGCGTCCCCCGTACGCGCGGACCGCGACCCCGGCGGCGGTGAACGACTCGCCGGGCTCGACGGGGCACAGCGCCTCCGCCGCGTCGCCCAGGGTGTCGGCGAGCGCGCCGGGCCCGTAGATCGGGAACGGCCGCCGGTCGAGCTGGAGGCGCACCGCGGCCGGGTCGAGGTGGTCCGGGTGCTCGTGGGTGACGAGCACCGCGTCCGCGCCGTCGAGCGCGGTCGCGGGATCGCTGAACACTCCGGGATCGACCACGAGCACTCCGCCGTCGTGTTCCACCCGGACACAGGAGTGGGCGTACTTGGTGAGCCGCATCGTGACTCCTCGACTTATCGAATCGTGATGTCCTCAGCGCAGTCTGCCGGAACCAGCGGGTGGACGCGTCGCGTCCGAACTATCGCCACTGAAGCTGACGACGATGGGAGCGGGGATGGACGGACGGACAGGGCGACGCCGGTGGGCACTCCTGGCGGCGGGAACACTTGTGGCGGCGCTGGCCCTCGCGGGGTGCAGCGCCGGCGACAGCGGATCAGCGGATTCGGCGGGTACGGCGGCCGAGGCCCCCCAGGCCGCGCTCGACAAGGGCAGCGGCGCGCAGGCAGCGGGGACCGCCGGGGCGGGCGCTCCGGATCTGCGGGTCGACCAGCGGGCGATCATCTACACCGGATCGATGCGGGTGCAGGTGACCGATGTGGACGCGGCGGCCCGCGAGGTAAGCGCGGTGGTCACCCGGGCGGGTGGTTTCGTCGGCGGGGACCAGCGGCGCAGCGCCGAGGCCGACGCGGTGGCCGAGTTGGAGTTGCGGGTACCCGCCGCCAAGTTCGGCGCGGTGGTGGAGGAGGTCGCGAAGCTCGGTCGACAGCAGAGCCGCGAGATCAACACCCAGGACGTCACGGAGGAGACCGTCGACCTGGAGGCCCGGATCATCACGCAGCGGGCGCGCGTGGAGAGCGCGCGACGGCTGCTCGCCCGCGCCAACTCGATCTCCGACCTGGTGTCCCTGGAGAACGAGCTGGGTCGCCGGGAGGCGGACCTGGCCTCGCTGGAGGCCAAGAAGCGTCGGCTGGCCGACCTGACGGCGCTGTCCACGATCACGGTGTCGCTGGCCGGGCCGGCGGCGAAGGCCAGCGAGGAGAAGGCCGAGACCGGCTTTCTGGTCGGGCTCAAGGGCGGCTGGGAGGCGTTCGTCACCTCGATGACCGTCCTGCTCACCGTTCTGGGCGCGCTGCTGCCATGGCTGGTGGCGGTCGGCGTACCCCTGGCGGTCCTGCTGCTGGCGCTGCGCCGGCGACGCCGGTCGCCGGCACAGGTCGCCGAGGTCAGCGCGCCGCCGCCAGTGCCCGCAGCGCGGTCTGCGCCATGACGCGTACGCCGGCCGGGATGGCCCGCTCGTCCACGTCGAAGGACGCGCGGTGCAGGTCGACGTTGGGGCCGATCCGGCCCACGCCGAGGCGGGCGAGGGCGCCGGGGACGTACTCCAGGTACCAGGAGAAGTCCTCGCCGCCCATGCTCTGCGGCGTCTCGGCGACGCCGTCCGGGCCCAGCGCCGCGCTGGTGGCGGCGGTCAGCACCTGGATGGCCCGCGAGTCGTTGCTGACCGGCGGTCGGCCGCGCAGGTACTCCAGGTCGACGGTCGCGCCGGTCGGGGCGATCACGTCCCGCACCACCTGAGCCACGATCTTGGGAGCCTGCTCCCAGGTGTCCCGGTCCATCACCCGCAGGGTGCCCGAGGCGCACGCCTCGGAGGGAATGACGTTGTAACGGGTGCCGGCCGAGGCGTGGCCGAACACCAGCAGCAGCCCGCTGTTGGCCGGCACCCGACGGCTGACCAGGGCCGGGACCTCGGTGACCAGCCGGCCGAGCGCGTCCACCAGGTCGACGGTCAGGTGCGGACGGGCGGTGTGCCCGCCCGGCCCGGAGAGCCGGACGGTGACGTTGTCGGCGGCCGCCGTGATCGGGCCGACGCGCAGGCCCACCTGGCCCACCGGCAGGTTCGGGTCGCAGTGCAGCGCGAAGATCTGCACCACGTCGTCCAGGCCGCCGGCCTCGATGACCTCCAACGAGCCGCAGGGCAGGATCTCCTCGGCCGGCTGGAAGATGAGCCGGACCCGGCCGTCCAGCTCGCCGAGGTCGGCGAGCTGGGCCAGCAGCATGCCGACGCCGAGCAGGATCGAGGTGTGCACGTCGTGGCCGCAGGCGTGGCAGACGCCCTCGACGGTGGAGCGGTACGGCACGTCCTTGGGATCGTCGAGCGGCAGGGCGTCGATGTCGGCGCGCAGCGCGATGACCGGGCCGTCCGGACGACCGTTGACGTCACAGATCACGCCGTTGCCCTTGGGCAGCAGCCGGGGGTTCAGGCCCGCCAGCGAGAGTTCCCGGGCGATCAGGGCCGCCGTCTCGAACTCCGTACCGGACAACTCGGGGTGCGAGTGAAGGTGACGGCGCGTGGCGATGAGCCCGGGTACCCGTAGGGCGAGCAGGTGGTCCAGGTCGCGGGGCAGGGGCTGGGCCCCCGGCGGGGTCTCCAGCCAGGACGACGCCAGCTGGCCGCCGGTCGGCAGCGTCAACGCACTCGTCACGTCGAATTCTCGATCACTAGAGATGGATGGATCATCGGGGACAGCAGACAGCCTAGACCTCCGACGGTGACGCTGCGCAACCTCGTTACGGTGATGATCAGACCGCGTAGCGTCACGTATGCCCTGCTGAGCGCGCTCGTCGAGGTGCGGGACCGCAGGTAGATCGCGTTCGAACGCCGCCATCCGCCCCCTCACCTCCTACAACGCGTAACCAAGCGGAGTGTCCGGGAGTCGCGATACCACCCCTGGACCTACGCTGCGAATTGTCGCATTAGTCGGGGTGATGAACTGACACTCCGACAATAAGACGACCACGCTCCGCAACGGGCCGGACAAGGACGCTCACATAATCTCGCCGACGCCGACCGCACACCTTGTGCGTTCCGGCCCACCTGTTGCCGTACCCCCGGAGCCGGGCGGACACACCCGAGGGCGGTCGCGTCAGAACCGGGCCGGTCGCGTCAGAACCGGTCCGTGGGCCGGTACTGCCCCCACACCTCGCGCAGCGTGCCGCAGACCTCGCCCACCGTGGCCCGGGCCCGCAGCGCCTCCCGCATCGGGTACAGCACGTTGTCCGAACCCTCGGCGGCGGCCCGCAGGTCGGCCAGCGCCCGCGTCACCGCGTCGGCGTCCCGGCCGGCGCGCAGCCGGGCCAACCGCTCGGCCTGCGCCGCCTCGATCGTCGGGTCGACCCGCAACGGCTCGTACGGCTCCTCCTCGTCGACCGTGAACCGGTTGAGCCCCACCACCACCCGCTCGCTGGAGTCAATCTCCTGGGCGATCCGGTACGCGGACTGCTCGATCTCCCGCTTCTGGAACCCGGCCTCGATCGCGTCGACCGCCGAGCCGTGGTCGGCCACCCGCTCCATCAACTCCACGGCGGCGGCCTCGATCTCGGCGGTCATCGCCTCCACCACGTACGAGCCGGCGAACGGGTCGACTGTCGCGGTCAGGTCCGTCTCGTACGCCAGCACCTGCTGGGTGCGCAGCGCGAGCCGGGCCGCCTTCTCGGTGGGCAGCGCGATCGCCTCGTCGAAGCTGTTGGTGTGCAGCGACTGCGTGCCGCCGAGGACCGCGGCCAGGCCCTGCACCGCGACCCGGACCAGGTTCACCTCCGGCTGCTGGGCGGTGAGCTGCACACCGGCGGTCTGGGTGTGGAAACGCAGCATCATCGACTTCGGATCCCGGGCGCCGAAGTCGTCACGCATGAGCCGGGCCCAGATCCGCCGGGCGGCGCGGAACTTCGCCACCTCCTCCAACAGCGTGGTGCGGGCCACGAAGAAGAACGAGAGCCGGGGCGCGAAGTCGTCCACCGCGAGCCCCGCGGCCAACGCCGCCCGCACGTACTCCACGCCGTTGGCCAGGGTGAACGCGATCTCCTGCGCGGGCGTCGCGCCGGCCTCGGCCATGTGGTAGCCGGAGATGGAGATCGTGTTCCACTTCGGCACCTCCTTGCGGCAGTACGCGAACGTGTCGGCCACCAGGCGCAGCGACGGCTTCGGCGGGAAGATGTACGTCCCCCGGGCGATGTACTCCTTGAGGATGTCGTTCTGGATGGTGCCGTTGAGCGCCGAGCCGGCGACCCCGTTCTCCTGGGCGACGAGCTGGTAGAGCAGCAGCAGCACCGAGCCGGGAGCGTTGATGGTCATCGAGGTGGAGACCCGGTCCAACGGGATGTCGGCGAAGAGCAGCCGCATGTCCTCGATGGAGTCGATGGCCACGCCGACCTTGCCGACCTCGCCGTGCGCGATCGGGTCGTCCGAGTCGTACCCCATCTGGGTCGGCAGGTCGAAGGCGACGGAGAGACCGGTCGTGCCCGCCCGCAACAGTTGGTGGTACCGCGCGTTGGACTCGGTGGCGGTGCCGAAGCCGGCGTACTGGCGCATGGTCCACGGACGGGAGGTGTACATCGTGGGGTACACCCCCCGGGTGTACGGGAACTCGCCCGGGCCGCCCAGCCGGGTGTCCAGGTCCTCCGGAAGGTCGGCCGCCGTGTAGACGCCCTTGATCGGATAACCGGACTCGCTTGACCGCCGTTCGCTCATCCTTCGGATGGTAGGTCGCCCCGGCTCAAGGTCGGGTGAGGGATACCGCACAGTGCGTCCCGACCGGTCGACGGGAGGTGAACGCTCGGGCACGATCTGTCGACTTCGGTAAACGTCCGCCGCGTCGGCTTTCGCATCGGGCGTCGGAACCAGCAAGATAGGGGGGTTGTGTCCCAGCCCCCCTCGATTTCCCCCGGTGGCTTTTCTGTGACTCAGATCCCGACGTGGAGCGGCGGACAGGTAAGTCCCGCCAGCGGACGAGCAGCGCCCGGCACCACCATCGGTGACCGGTACTCGCTGCGGTCCGCGGTGGGCAACGGCGGCATGGGCACGGTGTGGCGTGCCACAGACACCCTGCTGCGCCGCGATGTGGCGGTGAAGGAGGTCGTCCTGCCCCCGGGCCTGGCGCCCAGCGACCGCGACGCCATGTACGAGCGGACGCTGCGCGAGGCCCGCGCCGCCGCCGCCATCCAGCACCCCGCCGTGGTGCAGGTGTACGACGTGGTCACCGAGGCCGGTCGGCCGTGGATCGTGATGGAGCTGCTGGACGCCCGCAGCCTCGCCGACATGGTCATCGAGGACGGCCCGGTCGCGCCCCGCGCGGTCGCCAAGATCGGCATCGCGCTGCTCGGCGCGCTGGAGGTCGCGCACGCCATCGGTGTCCTGCACCGCGACGTCAAGCCGGCCAACGTGCTGATCTGCTCCGACGGCCGCTGCGTGCTGACCGACTTCGGTGTGGCCCGGATGCCCACCGACGTGCAGCTCACCACGCCCGGCATGGTGCTCGGCTCCCCGCACTTCATCTCACCCGAGCGGGCCATGGGCCAGGAGTTCGGTCCGCCGAGCGACCTCTTCTCGCTGGGTGTGACGCTCTACACGGCCGTCGAGGGGCGTCCGCCGTTCGACAAGGGCGACCCGATCGAGACGATGCACGCCGTCGTCGAGGACCCGCCGGCCCCGCCGCAGCGCAGCGGCCCGCTGACCCGGGTGCTGATGGGCCTGCTGGAGAAGGACCCGGCCCGTCGGCTGGACGTACACACCTCCCGGGGCATGCTGCGGGAGCTGCTCGCCGGCCCGTTGGGCAGCACCGCCACCGCCGTGCACTCGGTCACCGACCCGTACGCCGTGGTGCCGGTACAGCAGCGTCCGGCCCCCGTCCACCAGCCGGCCCAGCCGGAGTCGAAGTCGGACAACCAGATCGGTGGCCGGGCCATGCTCGCCCCGGACGAGTCGCTGACCGACCGGTTGGCCGCGCTACGCCGGGGCGAGCGTCCCCAGCCGGCCGGTTCGAGCGCCGCCGCAGCCCTCGACGAGACCAGCGCGGACGCGCTCGCCGGCCCGCTGCACACCCCCACCGGCGCGATGCCCGGCGCGGGTCGCCCCGCCACCGGGCGCACCTACGGCGGTGGCGCGGACGCCACCCAGCGGGTGGACGCCGGGGCGCACCCCGACGCGACCCAGCGGGTCACCTACGGCAACCGGCCCGACGCGACGCAGCCGGTCGGCTACGGGGCGCCCGAGGCCACCCAGCGCATCGGCGGCACCTACGGCGGCGGCAACCAGTGGTCCGTTCCGGGCACCGGCCAGCCCTGGACGACAACGCCACCCCCGGCCGCCGGCGGCGGCAGTGCCCTGGACAAGGTCCGCGCGACCGGTGGTCAAGTCGTCACCACGGTGAAGGGCTGGCCGCGCAAGGTCCAGCTCGCCGCAGCCGGCGGCCTGGTCGTGCTGCTGCTGATCAGCATCGTGGCGCTGTCGGGCGGGGACGACCCCGCGCCGAGCACCCCGCAGGCGCAGCCGACCCCGTCCGCCCCGGCGGGCCCGGCCGTCGAGATGCAGGAGCACACGGCCCGCGGCATCCAGGTGATGGTGCCGAAGGGTTGGAAGAAGGCCACCGGCGGCTCGTACACCGACTACATCGACCCGGAGGACGACGGTCGCAAGATCCGGATCCTCACCGAGAAGTGGACCGGGACGCCCACCCGCTGGGCGGAGAGCGCGCAGAACTTCCTCCGCACCAAGAGCACCAACTGCAAGAAGCCGTACGAGCAGGTGGCCATCGCCGAGCAGCAGTTGGCGGGCAGCCCGGGCGTCGAATTCGAGTACACCTGCGGCTCCGGTGGCGAGATGCGCCACGGGGTGTGGCGCGCGGTCGTCAAGGACGGCAAGTCGTACTCGTTCTACCTCTCCGCCACCGAGGACGCGTTCGCCGAGAGCAAGCCGATCTTCGACGAGATGGTGAAGACGTTCCAGCTCACCGGAAACGGCTGAGCCGGAGGGAACCGGCAGCGGTGATCCGCCGTCGTGCTATCAAGGGGCATGGCGGCGGACACCACTGACATCGACGACATTCGCGAGCAAGCTCGGCGCTGGCTGGCCGACGATCCCGACCCGACCAGCCGGGACGAGCTGACGGCGGTGCTCGACGGGCTGCCGGCGAGCGCCCCGGAGCTGGCCGACCGGTTCGCCGGCCCGCTGACCTTCGGCACGGCCGGCCTGCGCGGTCCGCTGCGCGCCGGTCCGAACGGCATGAACCTCGCCGTGGTCACCCAGGCCGCCGCCGGCCTGGTCACGTGGCTCGCGGCCCAGGGCGGCACCGGCCCGCTGGTGATCGGGTACGACGCCCGGCACGGCTCCCGCCAGTTCGCCGAACGCACCGCCCAGGTGGCGACCGGTGCCGGCCGGGCGGCGCTGCTGCTCCCCCGCCCGCTGCCCACCCCGGTCCTCGCGTACGCGGTGCGTCAACTCGGCGCGGTGGCCGGCGTGATGGTCACCGCCAGCCACAATCCACCCCAGGACAACGGCTACAAGGTCTACCTCGGCGCGGAGCTGGGTGGTGAGCTGGGCGCCGGGGCGCAGATCGTGCCGCCGGCCGACGCCGGCATCGAGGCCGCCATCCGGGCGGTCGGCCCGCTGACCCAGGTGCCGCTGGGGCGGGCCGGCGAGGTGCTCGGTGACGACCTCGTCGCCGCGTACGTCGAGCGGGCCACCGCCGTGATCGACGCGGACGGGCCACGGGACCTGTCCGTGGCGTACACCCCGCTGCACGGGGTGGGCGCGGCGGTGCTCACCGCGACGTTCGCGCGGGCCGGTTTCCCGGTCCCCGGCGTGGTGCCCGACCAGGCGGAGCCCGACCCGGCGTTCCCGACCGTCTCGTTCCCCAACCCGGAGGAGCCGGGGGCCGTCGACCGGCTGATCGCGCTGGCCGACTCCACCGGCGCGGATCTCGCCATCGCCAACGACCCGGACGCCGACCGCTGCGCCGTGGTCGTCCGCGCGGCCGGGGCCGGACAGGGCTGGCGGATGCTGCGCGGCGACGAGGTGGGTGTGCTGCTCGCCGACCACCTGATGCGACGCGGCGTGACCGGGCTGTACGCCACCACCATCGTCTCGTCGTCGCTGCTGCGGGCGATGTGCGCGGCGCGGGGCCTGCCCTACGACGAGACGCTGACGGGCTTCAAGTGGATCGTGCGGGCGGGCGGCGGAAGCGCGCCGCTGGTCTTCGGTTACGAGGAGGCGCTCGGCTACTGCGTCGCCCCGGAGCACGTCCGGGACAAGGACGGCATCACCGCCGCGCTGACGGTGGCCGAGCTGGCCGCCGGCCTCAAGGCGCAGGGTCGGACGCTGACCGACCGGCTGGACGAGCTGGCCGCCGAGTTCGGCGTGCACCAGACCGACCAGCTCTCCGTCCGGGTCGACGACCTGCGGGAGATCGCCGACGCGATGGCCCGGATCCGGACGGCCACCCCGGGCACGCTGCTGGACCAGCCGGTCGACAGTGTCCGGGACCTGCTGCCCGAGTCGGACGTGGTGATCCTGCGTACCGCGACGGCCCGGGTGGTGATTCGCCCCTCGGGGACCGAGCCCAAACTCAAGGCGTACCTCGAAGTGGTGGAGCCGGTGCCCGACGGCGATGTCGCCGCCGCCCGGAGCCGGGCCGGCGCGGCGATCGCGCGGCTGCGGGCCGACGTCGCTGCCGCGCTCGGCATCTGACCGGGTGCGGGCCGACGGTCAGGCGCGCTTGCCGAGCGCCGCGTCGACCGCCGTGGCCAGGGCGGCGACGACCAGGCCGACCGAGGGGCGGACCACCGAGTCGTCGGTGCTCACCTGGCCGGAGAAGCCCGCCCCGGTGGCGATCTCCTCCAACCGGCGGCGGGCGGTGGCGGCCTCCTCGCCGCTGACGCCCAGCGCGGACTCCATCCGCAGCACGACCACCAGGGTGGCGAGGGCGGCGGTCCGCTCGTCCGGGGCCGCCGCGCCGGCCAGCGCGTCGGCGAGCCGTCGGCGGGTGTCCGCCTCGACGGAGGTGTCCACCACCGGGTAGCGGTGTACGTGGATGAAGCCCAGTTCGGTCTCGTCGACATCGCGGACGACACCCTGGGCGCACAGGTCACCGAGGATCTTGTCGCGTAGACCGTGCCGCAGGCGCTGCACCCACGAGGCCGGGGTGTGCGGGGTGTCGGCGGCGATCCGGGCGAGCACCCCGTCGGTGACCGGCTCGCCGGTGGGCGTCGCGTCGATCACGGTCAACGACCCGTCGGCGAACGCGATCCGGCCGGCCAGTGCCAGCTCGACCAGCACCGCGGCGGCCATGCCCAGGTCCAGGCTGATCCGCGGCATGGTCGCCTTGCCGGTCGAGTCGTCGTAGGCGAGGAGCAGCAGCTCCTCGGCGAGCGCAACACCAGTCATGGCCGGAGACGGTAGCGGGTCCGCGCACCACCGCGCGCGGACCCGCCGGACCCGGCACCGACCGGGTGCCACGCTCAGAACCGGGGCATGCCACCGAACTGGCGGTCGCCGGCGTCGCCGAGCCCGGGGACGATGAACATCTTGTCGTTGAGGCCCTCGTCGATCGAGGCGGTGACCAGGCGCAGCGGCAGGCCGGAGCGCTCCAGCCGCTCGATGCCGACCGGCGCGGCGAGCACGCAGAGCACGGTGATGTCGGTGCAGCCCCGATCGGCCAGCAGCCGACAGGAGTGCTCCAGTGAGCCGCCGGTGGCGAGCATCGGGTCGAGCACCAGCACCGGCAGGCCGGCCAGGTCCCGGGGCAGCGACTCCATGTAGGCGCGCGGCTCGTAGGTCTCCTCGTCGCGGGCCAGGCCGACGAAGCCCATCGAGGACTCGGGCAGCAGGCCGAGCGCGGCGTCCGCCATGCCCAGGCCGGCCCGCAGCACCGGCACCAGCAACGGCGGGTTCGCCAGCCGGGTGCCCTCGGTGCCGGTGACCGGGGTCTGCACCGGGTACCGCTCGACGGGGAAGGTGCGCGCCGCCTCGTACACCAGCATGGTGGTCAGTTCGTGCAGCGCCGCCCGGAACGTCGAGGAGTCGGTGCGCGCGTCCCGCATGGCGGTCAGCCGGGACTGGGCCAGCGGGTGGTCAATGACGTGTACGTCCACGATCGCTCAACCTACCCGTCCGGTCGGCGTGCCGGTGGGGGTGCGGGCGGACCGGCGACCTCGCTCACGCCCGCAGCCGCCGTGACCAAGATCACTCCGCGGTTCCGTGCGTAGACTTCTCGGCATGACGGCGACAACGACGTCGGCCCGGTCGGACCTCTCCGAGCTGGGACGATCCGAGACCGCTCTGCGGACCTTCCTGCACGGCCTGCCCGGCGTGGACCAGGTCGGCGCGGAGCAGCGGGCGGCACAGCTCGGCACCCGCTCCATCAAGACCACCGCCAAGGCCCAGGCGATCGACCTGGCGATCCGCATGGTCGACCTGACCACCCTCGAGGGCGCGGACACCCCCGGCAAGGTGCGCGCGCTGGCCGCGAAGGCGCTGCGCCCGGACCCGGCCGACCTGTCGTGCCCACACGTCGGCGCGGTCTGCGTCTACCCGGCGATGGTCCCGTACGTCGCCGAGGTGCTGGCCGGATCCGGTGTCCACCTCGCCAGCGTGGCGACAGCGTTCCCGTCCGGCCAGGCGCCGCTGGAGATCAAGCTCGCCGACGTCCGGGCCGCCGTCGAGGCCGGCGCCGACGAGATCGACATGGTGATCAACCGGGGCGCGTTCCTGGCCGGGCGGTACCAGGAGGTCTACGACGAGATCGTGGCCACCAAGGACGCCTGCGGTGACGCCCACCTCAAGGTGATCCTGGAGACCGGCGAGCTGGCCACCTACGACAACGTGCGCCGCGCCTCCTGGCTGGCCATGCTGGCCGGCGGCGACTTCATCAAGACGTCCACCGGCAAGGTCCCGGTCGCGGCGACGCTGCCGGTGACCCTGGTCATGCTGGAGGCGGTCCGCGACTTCCGCGCGGCCACCGGACGACAGGTGGGCGTGAAGCCGGCCGGCGGCATCAAGACCACCAAGGACGCGATCAAGTACCTGGTGATGGTCAACGAGACCGTCGGCCCGGACTGGCTCGACCCGGACTGGTTCCGCTTCGGCGCGTCCAGCCTGCTCAACGACCTGCTGATGCAGCGCACCAAGCTGACGACCGGCACCTACTCCGGTCCCGACTACTTCACCCTGGACTGATAGCCGATGTTCGAATACGCCCCCGCCCCCGAGTCCCGCTCGGTGGTGGACCTCAAGCCCGCGTACGGGCTGTTCATCGACGGCACGTTCGTCGACCCGACCAGCGGCGGCAGCTTCAAGTCGATCAACCCCGCCTCCGAGGAGGTGCTGGCCGAGGTCGCCGAGGCCGACGCCGAGGACGTGGAGCGTGCGGTCAAGGCCGCCCGTAAGGCGTACGACAAGGTTTGGGGTCCGATGCCCGGCCGCGACCGGGCCAAGTACCTGTATCGGATCGCCCGGCTCATCCAGGAGCGCTCGCGTGAGCTGGCCGTCCTGGAGTCGCTGGACAACGGCAAGCCGATCAAGGAATCCCGCGACGTCGACCTGCCGCTGGTCGCCGCGCACTTCTTCTACTACGCGGGCTGGGCCGACAAGCTCGGTCACGCCGGCTTCGGGCCGAACCCGCAGCCGATCGGGGTGGCCGCCCAGGTCATCCCGTGGAACTTCCCGCTGCTCATGCTGGCCTGGAAGATCGCCCCGGCGCTGGCGGCGGGCAACACGGTGGTGCTCAAACCCGCCGAGACCACCCCGCTGACCGCCCTGCTGTTCGCCGAGATCTGCCAGCAGGCCGACCTGCCGGCCGGCGTGGTCAACATCGTCACCGGCGCCGGCGACACCGGGCGCGCGCTGGTCGAACACCCCGGCGTGGACAAGGTCGCCTTCACCGGCTCGACCGAGGTCGGCCGGGCCATCGCCCGGTCGGTCGCCGGCACCCGCAAGAAGCTGACCCTGGAGCTGGGCGGCAAGGCCGCCAACATCGTCTTCGACGACGCCCCCATCGACCAGGCCGTCGAGGGCATCGTCAACGGCATCTTCTTCAACCAGGGACACGTCTGCTGCGCCGGCTCCCGCCTGCTCGTCCAGGAGAACGTCGCCGACCGCGTGCTGGAGTCGCTCAAGCGGCGGATGGCCCAACTCCGCGTCGGCGACCCGCTGGACAAGAACACCGACGTCGGGGCCATCAACTCGGCCGCCCAGCTGGAGCGGATCCGCGAGCTGTCCGACGCCGGCTCCGCCGAGGGCGCCGAGCGCTGGTCGCCGCCGTGCGAGCTGCCTGACCGTGGCTTCTGGTTCGCGCCCACCATCTTCACCGGCGTCACCCAGGCCCACCGAATCGCCCGCGAGGAGATCTTCGGGCCGGTGCTGTCGGTGCTCACCTTCCGCACGCCGGCCGAGGCCGTGGAGAAGGCCAACAACACGCCGTACGGGCTGTCGGCAGGCATCTGGACCGACAAGGGCTCCCGGATCCTGTGGATGGCCGACCGGCTGCGCGCCGGCGTGGTCTGGGCCAACACGTTCAACAAGTTCGACCCCACCTCGCCGTTCGGCGGCTACAAGGAGTCGGGCTACGGTCGCGAGGGCGGTCGGCACGGGCTGGAGGGGTACCTCAATGTCTGAGCGGGTCGCGGTACGCAAGACGTACAAGCTCTTCATCGGCGGGAAGTTCCCGCGCAGCGAGTCGGGACGGTCGTATCTCGTGCAGTCCTCGAATGTGTCACTGGCCTCCCGCAAGGACGCCCGGGACGCGGTGGTCGCCGCCCGCGCCGCCGTGAAGGGCTGGGCCGGCGCGACCGCGTACAACCGGGGTCAGATCCTCTACCGGGCCGCCGAGATGCTGGAGGGTCGCCGCGAGCAGTTCGTCGCGCTGGGCATCGGAGGCGACGAGGTGGACGCCGCCGTGGACCGCTGGGTCTGGTACGCCGGCTGGGCCGACAAGCTCGCCCAGGTGTACGGCGGCGCGAACCCGGTCGCCGGCCCCTACTTCAACCTCTCCGCGCCCGAGCCCACCGGCGTGGTCGCGGTGGTCGCCCCGGAACGCCCGGCGCTGCTCGGCCTGGTCAGCGTGATCGCCCCGGCGATCGTCACCGGTAACACGGTGGTCGTGGCGGCGTCGCCGTCCGAACCGCTGGCGGCGGTGACGCTGGCCGAGGTGCTGGCGACCTCCGACCTGCCCGGCGGTGTGGTCAACATCCTGACCGGCGCGATCACCGAGACTGCGCCCACGTTGGCCGCGCACCTGGACGTCAACGCGATCGACCTGACCGGGGTGACCGACGCGTCGCTCGCCAGCGAGCTGGAGGTCAAGGCGGCCGAGAACCTGAAGCGGGTGCTCCGACCGGCCCCGGCCGACCACGACTGGACCGCCGACCCCGGGGTGACCCGGATGACGGCCCTGCTGGAGACGAAGACGGTGTGGCACCCCAAGGGGGTGTGATCTGGCGGTTCGGCCTTGGGGTTTTCCGGGGGGGGAGCCCGCCCACTCCGGGCGGTCAGGCTTGATCCCTGCGTGGGCGGGCTCCCCCCGGAAAACCTGACGTGGGCCACGCCCGTCGGGTGGGTCAGCTTGCGGGTGCCGCCCGACGTTGAGTTGCCGGTCGGCGGGGTTGCTGCGGTCGAGGCGGCCAAGATCTGCGCAACTTTGGGGATGTTGCTGCTTCCGAAGCGCTGGAGGCAGCAACATCCCCGTTCTTGTGGGGATCTTGCGGTGGGTGACCAGCGTCCGGGCCGCCCGGGGGCGGGGTCTACTACCGGGGGTAGGATTGAGCTGTGACTCGGTTGGGCGATCTTGAGCGTGCGGTGATGGACGTGCTGTGGGACGTGGTCCCGGGCACGTCGGACGGTGTGACCGTGCGCGAGGTCGCCGACGCGCTCGACGGCCGCGAACTGGCGTACACGACGGTGATGACCGTCCTCGACCGGCTCGCCGGCAAGGGCATGGTGCAGCGTGAGCGGGAGGGCCGGGCCTGGCGGTACCGGCCGGCGGCCAGCCGCGAGGCGCACATCGCTCAGCTCATGCTGGACGCCCTCGACCTGGGCGGCAGCCGGGACGCGGCGCTGGTGCGCTTCGCCCGCTCGGTGACCGGCACCGAGGCCGAGGTGCTCCGGGCGGCCCTCGGCAGCGAGGCCGGGCTGACCGGGGCGGGCGCGACCCGCAGCGAGGCCGAGCTGACCGACCGCGTGGATCCGCCGGCGGGCCGCCGGCCGGCCGACGAGACAGCGGAGCGGTAGGCACGCCATGGCCTACGCCGTGCACTTCGCCGCCACCATGCTGGCCTGCTATCTGACCGCGCAGGTGCTGGCCCGTTCCACCTGGACGTGGCGCAGTCCGCGGGTGGCGATCGTCTGCTGGCAGGCCGTCGGGTTGGCGTTGGGCCTCTCCGCGATGGGGCTACCGATGGCGCTCGGGCTGGCCGCGTACGACCGGCCCACCGGGAGCGCCCTGCTCGCCCTGACCGGCGATCTCGCCCATGGCACCCTGCCGATCGGCGTGACGGCGCTGCACCTCGCCGGCGTCGGGGTGGGCTTCGGCATCGGCGCGGTGCTCGTCACCACGACCGTCCGCAGCATCCACGGCACGATCCGCGCCCAGCGCCGGCACCGGGACCTGCTCACCCTGGTGGCCCGGGACGACCCGGCCGCCCCGGGGGCGCTCGTCCTGGACCATCCGAGCGCCGCCGCGTACTGCCTGCCCGGGGTGAAGCCGCAGGTGGTGGTCAGTGCGGGCACGCTGAGCCTGCTCGACCGGGCCGAACTGGCGGCCGTGCTCTCGCACGAACGCGCCCACGCCCACGAACGGCACGACCTGGTGCTGCTGCCGTTCACCGCGCTCTGCCGGGCGCTGCCGTGGTTCGGCTGGGTCCGGGACGCGCACGAGCGGGTCGCCCTGCTGGTCGAGATGCGCGCCGACGACAAGGCCCGCGAGCTGCACGCTGAGGCTCCGCTGGCGGGTGCGCTGCGTCGCTTCGCGGCCGCCGGGCACCGGGTCACTCCGGCCGGCGCGCTGGGCCTGGGCGACCGCGATCTCGACGTACGCGTCCAGCGCCTCCTGGTCACCGACCGACCGCCCCGCGCCCTCGGCGCCACGGCCCTCGCGGTAGCCGCAACCCTGGTCTCCCTCCCCATAACCCTCTTCCTGACCTAACCCCCACCCCACCCCACCCCCACCCCCACCCCCACCCCACCCGCCCGGGCGCGGTGATCAAGAGGTTCGCGTCAAGAACCGCTCGATTTCTGACGCGAACCTCTTGATCACCGCCTTCGGGCGTCGGGATATGTAGCTAGACTACGTGTAGGGTTGCTATGACAAGGGAGCCAACAGCTAGGAAAGAGCCGGCCATGGACACGCTGCTCCTCGCTCGCCTCCAGTTCGCCACCACCACGTCGATCCACTTCCTGTTCGTGGTCGTCACGCTCGGCCTCGTCACCCTGCTGGTCGGCATGCAGACCGCCTGGGTGCTCACCGGCAATCCGAAGTGGGAGCGACTGACCCGGTTCTGGGGCCAGCTCTACGTGATCAACTACGTGCTCGGCATCGCCACCGGCATCGTGATGGAGTTCCAGTTCGGGCTGAACTGGAGCGGCCTGTCCCGCTACGTCGGCAACGTCTTCGGCGCGCCGCTGGCGATCGAGACACTCGTGGCGTTCTTCCTGGAGTCCACGTTCCTCGGCATGTGGATCTTCGGCTGGCACCGACTCGGCAAGGGCGTCCACCTGGCGCTGCTCTGGGGCGTGGCGCTCACCGCGTACGCCTCGGCCTTCTGGATCATGGTGGCGAACTCCTGGCTGCAACACCCCGTCGGGTACGAGGTCCGCGACGGCATCGCCCACCTCACCGACTTCGGCGCGCTGCTCACCAATCCCAGTCTCGGCATGGCGTTCGGGCACGTGGTCTCCGCCGCGCTCCTGGTCGGCGGGATGCTGATGGCGGCGGTCAGCGCGTGGCACCTGATCCGACGTACGCCCGACTTCGCGCTCTTTCGCACCTCGCTGCGGATCGGCCTGGTCACCTCGGCGTTGGCGATCAGCCTCGTGCAGGGCTTCGGGTTCGCCCAGTTCGGGCCGGTCGGCACGGTGCAGCCGACCAAGTTCGGCGGGAACAGTCCTGAGGCGCAGGCGCTGATCGGCGAGTGGACGACGCGGTTCGGCCCCGGCGACTACACCCCACCGGCCCTGGCCAGCGTCGGGCTGGGCTTCATGATCCTGATCGGCTTCACGCTCGGCTGCGTCTGGTTCCTGCTGCCGCTGCTCTTCCGCGACTGGGTGATCCGGCTGCGCTTCCCGCTCTGGCTGATCCTGCTCGGCGCGCCGCTGCCGTTCGTCGCGGTGATCCTCGGCTGGATCGCCCGGGAGGTCGGCCGCCAGCCCTGGGTGGCATACGGGCTGCTCCCCACCGAACAGGCCGTCTCCGGGGTCGGCGCGCCGGTGATGCTCACCTCGCTGATCGGCTTCAGCCTGCTGCTGGGCACCCTCGCCGTCACCAACTGGGTGCTGCTCGCCCGGCACGCAAGCCGCGGCGCTGCCGACCCGGCTCTCGGCCGTCCGCCGGCACCACCCACCGAACCGGCTCAGCCGGAACCCGTGCTCGCCTGAGGAGATCACCCGTGGACCTCGCCTGGTACGCCCTGCTCGGCCTCTTCTTCGCCAGCTACCTCGTGCTCGCCGGCTACGACTACGGCGTCGGGCTGCTGCTCGCCCGGGGCGGCGCGCCCGCCGGGCGACGGGCCGCGCTGACCGCCCTCGGCCCGTTCTTCCTCGGCAACGAGGTCTGGCTGGTCGCCGCCGTGGGCATCCTGTTCGGCGCCTTCCCGGTGTTGGAGGGCGAACTGCTCGCCGGCTGCTATCCGGCGGTCGCCGGCGCGCTGGTCGGGGTCGTCCTGGTCACCGCCGGGGTGCAACTGCGTAGCCGACCGGGCGACGAGCGGGTCCGCGCCCGCTGGGACCGCGTGATCGTGGTCGGGAGCGCGCTCGCCGCGCTGGGTTGGGGGGTGGTGCTGGCCGCGCTGTTGCAGGGCGTACCCCGCCAGGCCGACGGGCACGTCGCCGGGGTGTCGCACCTGGCCACCCCGTTCGCCGCCACCGCCGGGCTGGCCATGCTCGCCCTGGTCGCGGTGCACGGTGCGACGTTCCTCACGTTGCGCCTGCCGTCCGACGCCGCCGCCGTGGCCGGACGCACGGCCCGCCGGCTGGTGCCGGTGGCACTCGCCGCGGTCGGCCTCGCCACCGTCGTCGGCCTGCTCTCCGGCCGGGTACGCGACGCAGTCCAGCGACCGGCGGTGGCCGTACTCCTGCCGGTGTTGCTGGTGGCGGCGCTGCTGGCGGCCCGGACGGCGCTGGCGCGGCGGCGGCCGGGGTGGGCCCTGGTCGCCACCGGCGCGGCGCTGGCGCTGCCGGTGGCGCTCGTCGGCGCGGCCCTCTGGCCCTACGTGCTGGTGTCCACGGCCGACCCGGGCGCCTCACTGACGGTGGCCGACGCCGCCGCCAGTGCGCCGACGTTGCGGCTGCTCGGCTGGGTGGCGCTGCCGCTGCTGCCGGCCCTACTAGGCTTCCAGGCGATGTGCTGGTGGGTTTTCCGGGGACGGACCGACGGTAGGGCACCGGTGTACTGGTGAACCGCCGTCCGTTCGACCCGCGTCTGCTGCGTCGGGTCCCTGCGGCCCGGCGCGACCTCGCCGTGCTCGCGCTGCTCGGCGTGGCCGCCGCCGCGTTGATCGTCGCGCAGGCCACCGCCCTGGCGACGGTGCTGGCCACCGCCTTCGACGGGCGCCTGAACCGGCCGGCGCTGGCGGGTTTCGTGCTCGCCGTCGCCGCCCGTTCGGCGCTGGTCTGGGCGCAGGGCACGGTGTCCGCGCGGGTCGCCGCCACGGTCAAGGCCACCCTCCGGGCCGACCTGCTCGGCGCGGTGGGCCGGCACGGGCCGGGCTGGGTGGCGGGGCAGCGGGCGGGCGAGCTGGCCACCCTCACCGGGCGCGGGCTGGACGCGCTGGACGCGTACTTCACCGGATACCTGCCGCAGCTGGTGCTCAGCGTGACGGTGCCGGTGGCGGTGCTGGCGCGGATCGTCCTCGCCGACTGGAGCTCGGCGCTGATCATCGCGTTGACGCTGCCGCTGATCCCGGTCTTCGGCGCGCTGCTGGGCTGGCAGGCGCAGGCCGCCACCGAGCGGCAGTGGCGGCGGCTCGCCCTGCTGGGCGGGCACTTCCTGGACATGGTCGCCGGGCTGCCGACCCTGCGGGCGTTCGGTCGGGCCCGGGCACAGACCGAGGTGGTGCGCCGGATGGCCGACGGGCACCGGGTCGCCACCATGAAGACGCTGCGGATCGCGTTCCTCTCCGCGCTGGTGCTGGAACTCGTCGCCACCCTCTCGGTGGCCCTGGTCGCGGTGCCGGTCGGCATCCGGCTGCTCGGCGGCGGGCTGGCCCTGCACACCGCGCTGCTGGTGCTGCTGCTCACGCCGGAGGCGTACCTGCCGCTGCGGGCGGCCGGCAGCCGCTTCCACGCCAGCATGGAGGGGCTGACGGCGCTGGACGAGGCGCTCACCGTCTCCGCCGCGCCGGCCACCCCCCGCGCCGCCGAGGGCGCGGCCGTCCCCGACGGGCGCGGTGCGATCCACCTTGAGGCCGTGACCGTGGCGTACGAGCGGACCACCGCGCTGCGCGACGTGACCCTGACCATCCGGCCCGGCGAACGGATCGCCGTCATCGGGCCCAGCGGCGCCGGCAAGAGCACGCTGCTCGGTCTGCTGCTCGGCTTCGTGACGCCGACCGAGGGTCGGGTCACCGTGGACGGGATCGACCTCGCCACCGCCGACCTGGACGCCTGGCGTCGACAGCTCGCCTGGGTACCGCAGCGCGCCCACCTGTTCGCCGCCTCGCTGACCGACAACATCCGGCTCGGCGCTCCGGACACCCGAGCAGAGACGGTCGCCACCGCGGTGCGGGACGCGGCCCTGGACGACGTGGTCGCCGGCCTGCCCGACGGTCTGGACACACTGCTCGGCGAGCGCGGCCACGGACTCTCCAGCGGGCAGCGGCAGCGGGTGGCGCTGGCCCGGGCGTTCCTGCGGGACGCGCCGGTGGTGCTGCTCGACGAGCCCACCGCGCGGCTGGACACGGCCAGTGAGGCGGTGGTGCTCGACGCCACCCGCCGGCTGGTGGCGGGCCGGACCGCGCTGCTGGTCGCGCACCGACCGGCGCTGCTGGCCGACGCCGACCGCGTCCTGCGCGTCGAGGACGGGCGGGTCACCGAGCTGACGCTCGAGCCGACTCCGAAGGTGAGGAGATGAACACCGTGCCAGAGCCGGTGGACCCCGCGCCGGAGGCCGACGCCGTACCGACCGGGCGGGTCGCCGCGGAGCGTGCCGTGCTGCGGCTGGCCCGCCCGTACCTGGGTCGCCTGGCCGGCGCCGGGCTGCTCGCCGCCGCCACGGAGTTCGCGGGTCTCGCCCTCATGGCCACCGCCACGTGGCTGCTGATGAGCGCCGCCGGCCGGCCTCCACTGGACCGCCTCACGGTGGCGATCGTCGCGGTCCGGGCCCTCGCCATCAGCCGGGGTGTCTTCCGGTACGCCGAACGGCTCGCCGGGCACGACGCGGTCCTCCGCATGATCACCGACGTGCGGGCCCGGGTCTTCGCCACCCTCGCGGCCCGTCGCCACACCCCACACCGCTCGGGGGACGTCCTGAGCCGGCTGGTCTCCGACGTCGAGGCCGTCCAGGATCTGCTGCTGCGGGTCCTGGTGCCCGGCGCGGCGGCAGCCCTGGTCGGGGTGCTGGCGGTGCTCGGGGCGGCACTGATCTCCGCACCGGCCGCCGGGGTGCTCGCCGTCGGCCTGGTCGTCGCCGGTGTGGCGCTGCCGGCGCTGGCCACCGTGGTCACCCGTCGCAGCGCGGCCGAGGTGGCGCCGCTGCGTGGCGCGTTGGCCACCGACGCCGTCGACCTCACCCACGGCGCCGCCGACCTGGCCGCGTTCGGGGCGACCGACGCCGCGCTGCGCGCCGCCGAGCGGCGGGCCGGTCGGCTGGCTCGCCTGGAACGCCGGTTGGCGGTCACCGGCTTCGCGGTGGACGCGGTCGGGGTGCTGGTCGCCGGGCTGACCGCCGCCGCCGTGGTGCTGGTCGCGTTGGCCGCCGACGTACGGGGTGTCCTCGTCGGGGTGCTGGCCGTCGGCACCCTCGCCGCCGTGGAGGTGGCGCTGGCCCTGGTCTCGGCCGCCCGGCAGTGGACCCAGTTGCGGCCCGGCCTGGCCCGGGTCGCCGCTCTCCTCGACGCCGCCCCGCCCGCCCCCTCGCCCTCCGCCGCCGGGGTGGACCCGTCCGGCCCGCACGACCTGCGCTTCGTCGAGGTGAGCGTGCGGTACCGGGTCGGTGCCGCGCCGGCGCTGGACCGGCTGAGCCTGGACCTGCCCGCCGGCCGGCGCATCGCTGTCGTCGGCCCGAGCGGCGCCGGCAAGAGCACCCTGGCCGCGGTGCTGACCGGTGCGGTCCGCCCCACCGCCGGGCACGTCACCCTGGCCGACCGTGACCTGTCCGCGTACGGCGAGCAGGAGTTGCCCCGGGTCGTGGGTGGGCTGCTCGCCGAGGCGTACGTCTTCCACGCCACCGTCCGGGAGAACCTGCTGCTCGGCCGGGCCGGCGCGAGCGAGGCCGAGCTGACCGGGGCGATCACGGCCGCCGGCCTGCTGGACTGGGTCCACGCCCAGCCGGCCGGCTGGGACACCCTGGTCGGCGAGGAGGGCGGCCAACTCTCCGGCGGTCAGCGGCAACGGCTCGCGCTCGCCCGGGCCCTGCTCGCCGCGCCGCCGGTGCTGGTGCTCGACGAGCCCACCGAGGGCCTGGACCCGGCCGCCGCCGACGCGGTGCTCGCCTCCGCCCTCGCCGCCACCCCCGCCGGGCACTCGGTCCTGCTGATCAGTCACCGGCTCAGCGGGTTGGCCGGCCTCGACGAGATCGTCGTCCTCGACGGCGGTCGGGTGATCCAGCGGGGCCGGCACGCCGAGTTGGTCGCCGTCCCCGGCTGGTACCGGGACCAGTGGCTTCTTCAGACAGCGGCGGAGCGCGGGTACCTGGCGTTC
This sequence comes from Micromonospora sp. NPDC049801, assembly GCF_040656575.1. Lineage (NCBI taxonomy): Bacteria > Bacillati > Actinomycetota > Actinomycetes > Micromonosporales > Micromonosporaceae > Micromonospora > Micromonospora sp. NPDC049801. Next base: position 214,236 of record NZ_JBFAMS010000013.1, read on the forward strand.
GCGCCCTCAGGGCCTGTTTCATAAGAACTGGCCGGCCTGCGGCGGGCCCGAACGACGACCAGCGGCGTGTTTCGGGGACGGACCAGGGTTGTCCCCGACGTGGACGCCCGCGCGCCCGTGGCAGGGTGGTGCCATGCGGCATGCGGACGACTTCCTGGTCGAGGAGCACCTGCGGGACCTGGGGTCCCGGTTGCAGGGCCCGGCGCGGTTGAAGTCCGAGCTGTTGACCGAGGCGCGTCACGACCTGCTGGACGCCGTCGACGCGTACCGCGAAAGGGGTGTGCCGACCACGGAGGCGCAGCGCCGGGCGGTGGCCGAGTTCGGCGCGCCGGCGCAGCTGTTGCCCTCCTGGCAGGCGGAGCTGGCGGTGGCCGCCCTGCGCGGCCTCTCCCTGCGGATGCTGGCCGTGGCCGGAGTCCTGGTGGCGGCCGGCGACCTCACGTGGCAGGGGTCGAGCTGGAGCGCCGGTCCACAGCCGCCCGCGGCCTACCGGCTGCTGTCCGCCTCGGTCGACTGGATCTGGGCCGGCGGGCTGCTGCTCGCGGTGACCGGGCTGCTGGTGATCTGGGCGAGCGCACGGTCGTCGCGACCCCACCTGGCGGTGGCGCAGCGAGCGGTGGGCGTCGGTCTGACCGGCACGCTGGCCCTCGGCATGGCGGCCGGCGGCGCCCTCTTCGTGTGGTCGATCGACCTGTGGGACGCGGCGCTGACCTGGCCGCCGATGATCGTCGGCATGGTGGTGGTGGGTGCGGGAAACTTCTCGCTGACGCGGGCGGCGCGCAGCTGGGTACGGGCCACCGCCCGCTGACCCGGTCGCCGCTCAGGCGGGGGTGACGGGCGCGCCGCCGGGGTCGAGGAACCGACCGACCGTCACCCGGAACTCCTGCCACCCGGCCCGCTCCCCGGCCAGCGCGCGGCGGCCGGAGTCGGTGAGCTGGTACGTCCGCCGCTCCCGACCGTTGACGGTGCTCCAGGCGCTCGCCACGTGCCCGGCCCGCTCCAGCCTGCGCAGCGCCGGATAGATCGTGCCGGTGGGCAGGTCGAGGCTGCCGTCGCTGCGTGTCCGCAGGGACTCGATGATGGCGTAGCCGTGCAGCGCCCCCTGTTCGAGGACGGCGAGCAGAAGGGCGTCGAGGTGACCGTGCAGCGACTGGGCCTTCATGTGTAGCTACGCTACTTGTCCGGCGGCCGGTCCGCCACCATCGCGCACCCGCAGGTACGAGACGTTCCCCGGCCGGCCACCGGGGTGCGGGCTCCGGGCTTCCCGAGTCGCCGACTAGGGTATGTGCCCAGAGTCACTCGCCGGTCGGAGACCCCGGTGGGTGGGCAACCCGAAGCACACGGAGGTCAGCGTGGCCCGCCAGTCGCCCCAACGGCCCGACGCCGACGAGCCCGAGCTCGACGACACCACCGGCCCGGCCGAGCCAGACGAGGCCGACGACACCCCCCGCGCGGCGGTCGACAGGTCGCTCTGGGAAGAGCTGCGGATAGACCCGGTCGAGATCGCCCTACCAGCGGGTACCGGCTTCACGCTGCGCGCCTACCGGACGGCCGGCTCGCTGACCCCGACCGACGTGACCGAGCGCGACCAGGACGACCCGTTCCTCGCCCGCCGCCAGGTCATCGAGGAGGAGGACGACGAGACGGTCGTCATCCTGGACGAGGAGCTGGCCGAGGAGTTCGCCGACGCCGACGAGGAGGAGAAGTCCTCGCGCCGTCGCCGCGACGCCGACGCCGACGGTGATGCCGACGCCACCGCCGACGAGGACGCCGACGAGGACGAGGACGCCACCGACGAGGCGGACGACGAGGAGGTGCCGGTCTTCCTCAGCCACCGGGGCAAGCTGCTGCTGTTCAAGACCCCCGAGTCGCTGGTCAGTTTCGTCCGATCCGGCGCGCCCAACGATCTGTCCCAACTGGACAGCTGGAATGAATTGTCCGAACGGGTGGAGCCGGCCGACATCGTGCCGCTCGACGAGGACACCTACGAACTCGACCTCGTCGTGGAGAACCTGCGGGGCGGCCACGACACCTGGGACTCGACCCTGCTGATCGAGGCCGGCGAGGTCGCCCGCGACCTGTCGTACGCGTTGCGCCTGCCTGCGGTCCTGGACATGCTCTCCGCCGGCTCCAGCCTCGACGACCTGGACGAGGCGCTCCGCGCCACGGCCAACGGCGGCATCGGCGCCTTCATGGGCCGGCGACGGCTGAAGAAGATCGGGGCACAAACCGCGAGTTTGGGTTGGCGCACCATTGTCGGCAAGATCTCTGCGGTGGTGGACTGGCGCGACTGACCCGTACCGGGGAGCATCAGTTGCTGGCAGTAGGAAGACCTGTCCCGGGAGGAGGACGACGCCGTGGCGCTCGTGCGCGTGTACTGCGGTCTGGCCTCGGCGGATTCGGCTGACCGACCGGCCTCGGCCGGTTCGACGCTGACGTCCGCTGTGGTCGACGACGCAGGCCGTCTGCTGCATGTCTGCGAGATCGGCGACGACGCGGCCGGCTACGCCCAGCTCGTCGCGCTGCTCGTGGAGCGGTCGGGCGGGCCGAGCGGTGCGGCCATCGCCGCCGACAGCGACGACCACACGGTCACCTCGCTGTTGAGCGCGGCGGGTCGGCCCCTGGCGATCGCCGACGACGACTCGGTGGACGACTTCGCCGAGCGCTTCGCCGACGACGACTCCCTGGAGGAGATGCAGTCACCCCCGGCTGAGCGCCGGGCCGTCGGCCTGGCCCGCGCGTTGCAGGCCGGCGCTCTCTCCGCCGTCACACTGCCCGCTCCCCGGGACCTCGCCGGCTACAAGCAGGTACTCGCCGCCCACGCCGCCCTGGCCAGCGGCCGGCACTCCGCCGCCGTGGCGCTGCGCGAGGTGCTGCGGGAGCTGTATCCGGCGGCGCTGCGCGCATACCCGGATCCGGCCGAACCGGTGTCGCTGGCCGTGCTGGACGCACTGCCCGAGCCCGGCATGCTCGGCGGCACCATTGCCCGTGGCCGCGAAGTCTCCGTCGCCGCGGACGCCATCGCCGCTCACCTCGCGGCGGACGGGGTCGCCGACGCCGAGGAGATCAACGAGGCGGTCACCGCGCTGCGGGTCGCCATCTCGGAGACGCCACGTCGCGCCGCCGTCAACCGGGCGCTCACCTCTGCCGTGGCCGAGACGGTCCGGCAGGCCGTCGCCTCCGTACGGGCCTGCGACGCGGGCTGTGAGGCGCTGGTGAGCGCGCTCAGCGCCCGCGTCAGCACCCCCGCGCCGATTCCCGGCCGCCGGGCCGCCGCCCGACGCGGCGAAGCCGTCGGCGAGCTGACCGGTCTCGCCGGCACGGGCGCGGGCAGCGGCCTGCGCTCCGTCCGACCGACCCCGACCCCCGCCGAGCCCACGCCCGTCGGTGGCCGACGCAGCCGGCCGGAGCCCGCCCCGGGCAGCTCCCCCCTGGCCTCGCCTCGACCACTCGGCCCGCCACCGGTCGCACCCGCTCCGGTCACCCCGCCACCGGTCGCGCCCGCGCCGATCGCGCCCGCCGCCGTGGCCGGCCCGCCGGTGTCCGCGCCACCCGGTCGTGCCGAGCCGCTCCCGAGCCGGATCGACGGCCCGACCAACCGGCCGGTCTCGTCGCCTCCGCCCCCGCCACCGGGGATCACCCCGATCGCGCCGACCCAGCGGGGTGCGGTGCCACCGGCCGAGGCGGGCGAACCGTTCCGGCCCACGCTGACCACCGCCGCCATCAACAGCGCTCGGGCCGAGCGGCAGCGCACGGTCATCCCGCCCCGCCCGAAGACCAACGGCGAGCGGCAGGGCCACCCGCAGCGGCCGTCGGTCCAGGACCCACCCACCGGTGGGTTCAGCGTCACCGACCTCAGCATCCCGGTGCCCGCTCCCCGGCCGGAGCAGGAGTTGTCCGCCCCCCCGGGGTCCCGGGCGAACTGGCCTCTGGTCAACAACCCGGAGGACCCGGCCGACAGCTCGCCGAACAATCCGGTCGCCTACCCGTACGGCGGTAACCGGGGCGTCGAAGCCCCGACGGACCCGGGTCGGGCCGACGGGCGGGTCACGCCACCCTGGCTGGCCGATGACCTACCCCAGGAACCTCCCATGCTGCGGCTGGTCGAGCCGCCGCCGCTGGCCGACCGGGCGCTGCGGGAAGGGCTCAACCCACCCTCGGGCGAGCCTCGCCTGGACGCTCCGCCGCTGCGGCTGGTCGACCGTGAGCAGGCCAACCGCAACGGCCGTCCGGCACCGCTGGTCGAGCGGGCCGCCGAGCACCGGCCGCCGCCCCCGGTCGAGCACCGGCCGCCGCCGGTCGCCGACGAGGGTGACGGCGACCTGCTGATCTTCGCGCAGGCCAAGTCCGCCTGGTTCGTGGGCCACGGCGACGACGAGTCCGACCTGGACTGGTCGACCACCGCCGACACCGGATGGCAGGCCGCCGAGCAGGCCGCCCGCCCCGCGGTCGGCGCCGAGACCAACGCCGGCCTGCCGAAGCGCGTTCCGCAGGCCAACCTGGTCCCGGGCTCCCCGTTGCGCGAGGAGCGTCCACTCCGGATCGTGCGGGACGCGGCGAGCCTCGCGGAGAACACCACGGGTTACTTCCGTGGCTGGCGTCGCGGTCAGGAGATCGGCGGCTTCGCGGTGGGCGGTCGTCCGGGCCGCGAGGCCGCCGGCGGTTGGGACTTCAGCCGCGACCACGGGGACCGCGACGACGACCGCGAGTACGAGTACCGGTCGGCCGGCTACCAGTCCTGAGCGCCTCGGTAGCGTCCGTTCCTCCTCCCGCCCCCACCGCCGACATGGCTGGGGGCGGGAGTGCGTTCAGGAGCGAACTCGGCGGGCCGCGCCGTCACGGGCGGCACTGCCCGCGACGCACAGAATCCTGGAAGGGCCTCTGCGGGCCGTTCCAGGATTCTTGGTCGCGCGCGTGGGTGGGCAGCATCGCCCGCCCGGTGGCGGTCGGAACCACCACCGGGCGCGAAAGCCTACCGGTCAGGCCGGGGCGACGGCGCGGGTACGACGCATGGTGAGCACGTACTCGACAAGCGAGATCAGCACGTGCTTCGTCGACTCCCGGTTACGGGCGTCGCAGGCCACCACCGGCACGTCGCTCGAGATCGCCAAGGCGTCCCGGACGTCCTGCGGGTCGTGGTACTGCATCCCGTCGAAGCAGTTGATGGCCACCAGGTACGGCAGCCGCCGGTGCTCGAAGAAGTCGATCGCCGCGAAGCAGTCGGCCAGCCGGCGGGTATCCACCAGCACGACCGCACCGATCGCACCCCGCACCAGTTCGTCCCACATGAACCAGAATCGGGTCTGACCCGGCGTACCGAACAGGTACAGGATCAGGTCACGGTCGATCGAGATCCGGCCGAAGTCCATGGCCACCGTGGTCGTCGTCTTGCCCGGCACCTGCCGGGTATCGTCGACGCCCACGCCGGCCGAGGTCATGATGGCCTCGGTGGTCAGCGGCGTGATCTCCGAGACCGAGCCGACCAGCGTCGTCTTACCGACGCCGAATCCACCGGCGATAACGATCTTCGCCGACGTCACGCGCCCACTCGGGGTCGGTGGGCGGTGCGACATGTCAGAGCCTGCGAAGTCCACTCAGCACCCTCTCCAGCAGTTCAGTGCCCACCGCGTCGTCGGAGTCGTCCAGGATGGTCGGCTCGTGGACCGCGACCAGGCCGTCCGTCGCCATGTCGGCGATGAGCACCCGGGCCACACCGAGCGGCAGCTGCATCCGCGCCGCGATCTCGGCGAGCGATTGCACGCGTCCGTCACACAGCGCGGCGATGTACTGGTGTTCGCGGCCCTGGCCGCCGCTGCCATTGGCAGTGGCCCGGCCGCGCACCGTCGTCTCGACGAGCGCCTCCAGCGCGATGTCGAGCCGGGGACGGGTTCGACCACGGGTCACGGCGTATGGACGGACCAACGCTCCGGTCGGTTCGTCACGATCGGCCATGTCGCCGCTCACCTCCTTCGCACCCCGTACCGGCTCCCACCGGTGGAACTCGTCGTCCTTGTCGTATCAGTTGCGCCGACCGCACGATCGGCGAGACGTCAGCCCAGCATGCCCGCGGCCGCGCGCGGCTGCGGGGTCAGGGCGTCGCCCACCCGGTCGACCAGTAGCGCCATCTCGTAGCCGACCTGCCCGACGTCGGAGCTTCGGGCCGCCAGCACGGCGAAGGAGGAACCATCCGAGATGGACATCAGGAACAGGAAGCCATTGTCCATCTCCACGACGGTCTGCAGCACCGCGCCTCCCTCGAAGCAGCGGGCCGCTCCCTGGGTCAGGCTGACCAGACCGGACGCGATCGCGGCGAGCTGGTCTGCCCGGTCCCGCGGCAGGTCCCGTGACGACGCGAGGAGCAGGCCGTCCGCCGAGACGGCGACCGCGTGTGCGACACCCGGCACCCGATCGGCGAAGTTGGCCAGCAGCCAACCAAGATCCTGCGTAGTTGTCATCCTTCTTGCTCCTTCTGCCCGCTCCCGGCCGCTGAGCCTGAGCCAGACTGCGAGGATTGCTGCCCTCCCGGAGTCTCCTCCGGGCTGGTCGGGTTGTCCGAGGTGCTACGCCCTCGCTGCACGCCCCGATGGTAGGCGGAGAGCAGGCCACGGACCGCCTCCGGGGAGCGCCGCTGGACCGAGGTGACGGGCTTCTCCACCGCGCCCGGCACCAGCTGCGCCATCGGCTTGCGCTTGGGCAGGCCGGTCGTGGTGGTCTCGTTCACCGGCGCCGCGCTGGCCGCTGCCGAGGCGGCACGCCAGCCGTCGTCGGCGGCGGTCTGCCAGCCGTTGCTCGGCGATTGGGGCCGGCGGTTCGGTAGGCCCTCGGCGAGGTCGGGGCGTCCGCCACCGTTCGCTGTCGACCCGTTGTCCCGCGGCGCTCCTCCGGCCGTCGGAGTGTCTGCCATCGGTGTGTTACCTGTCGTTCCGGGTGGTGTCTTGACTGCCCGACCGGTGGCATCGACCGTGGCGAACTGTTGGGTCGCGTCGCCGCCGTTCGTCGACGGCGCGGCACCGGCCTCCTCCGAACCCGGACGGCGGGTACGGAACCAGGCGGACTCAAGCTCCCGGAAGATCGGCAGCTCCATCGTCTCGTCCGCGTACCGCTGGCGGTTCTGGGCCTGCGGCTGCTGCGGTGCCGGGCGGGCCGACGACGTCTGGGCCGGCGCGGCCGGCATCGACGATACCGGCGTCTGCGGGGCAGCGACCGGCGACGCCTGCGGCGCGGGAGCCGGCGGCTGGGCCGCGGTGGTCGGCTGCTCGCCAGGGCGCGGCACCCGGGGCAGCTCCGTCGTCATGTCCAGGGCGGCGGCGAGCCGCTCGGGCACCGGCGGGGTCTGCGTGTCCCGCTCGCCGCCGGGAACCGGCGGCCAGGCCGGCGGCGCCGGGGTGCCGGGCGCCGGTGCGGGCGGGGCGGACCGGGGGGTGAAGCCGCTGAACGACTGGCCGGAGACCGGCGGCGCCGAGTACGGCTGACCGGAGGCCGGAGAGGCCGAGACGGGCGCGGCGGACACCGGCGGACCGCCGTACGGCGCACCCGAGTACGGCTGGCCGGAGTACGGCTGACCGGACGCGGGCGAGGCGGAGACCGGCGGGCCGGAGTACGGCTGGGCGGAGTACGGCTGGGCGGAGACCGGCGGCGCGGAGTACGGCTGGGCCTCCGGGCTGCTGGGCAGCTGCCGGGGGATGGTCGGCTGCTGGCCGCCGTTCGGCTCGTCGCCGGCCCGGCGCTGCGGCAGTGGGTCGATGGACTGCCCGTTGGCCGAGCGCGGGGTGAACCCGTCGCCGCCGTTGACGCCGTTCGTCGCGCTCGCGCTCGCGCCGGTCAGGTCCGACCAGGCGGGCATCGAGCGGTACGCGCCGGTGTTGGCGGGCGTACCGGAACCGTTGCGCGATGCCGGGTCGAATGGCCGACCGCCGAGGGTGACCTGGTTGCCGGACTCGCCGGGGCGCGACCCGTTGCCCAGCGCGGGCAGCGCGCCGAGAACCGGCGACGGCGGGGTGGACTGCGGACCGGCGGCGGGCAGGGCCGGCGGCTGCTGGACCCGGCCGGAGAGCGCCCGGGGCACCAGCACCGAGGTGGGCATGGTCACGTCGGCGACCGTGCCACGGTCGGACCCGGGACGCAGCTCGACGCGCACGCCGTGCCGCGACGCCAGGCGGGCGACCACGACCAGGCCCATCATGCGGGAGACGGCCACGTCCACCTGGGGCGGCGTCGCGAGCTTGTCGTTGAGCTCGTGCAGCTGCTCGCGGCTGATGCCGATGCCGCGGTCCTCCACGTAGAGCGAGGCGCGGTCACCGACCCGGCGGGCCTCCACCATGACCTGCGAGTCCGGAGGCGAGAACGCGGTGGCGTTGTCGAACAGCTCGGCGACGAGGTGCACGAGGTCGTTGACCGCGTGCGCGGCGACCTCGATGTCCCGGTCGATGACGCCGAACTCGATACGGGTGTAGTGCTCGACCTCGGACTGCGCGGCGCGCAGCACGTCGATGAGCGCCGCCGGCTCGCGCTGCACGCGGGTGGAGTCGGCGCCGGCGAGAACGAGCAGGTTCTCGTCGTTACGCCGCATTCGGGTGGCCAGGTGGTCGAGCTGGAACAGCTCGGCCAGTCGGTCCGGGTCCTCCTCGCCGCGCTCCAGCCGGTCGAGGTGCCCGATGAGGCGGTCGACCAGGATCTGCGAACGACGGGCCAGGTTGACGAACATGGTCGCGACGGAGGCGCGCAGCGCCGCCTGCTCGGCGGCCGTACGGACGGCTTCGAGGTGGACGGCGTTGAACGCCTCGGTCACCTGACCGAACTCGTCCTTGCTCCGGACCGGCAGCGGCTCGGCGATCTGGTTGGCCAACTGCACCGGGGAGAGCTGCCCGACGACCTGCGGGTCGCGCAGTCGGGCCACCGCCTGCGGCAGGCCGTACTGGGCGACGGAGAGGGCGCCCTGGCGCAGTTCGCGCAGGGACCGGGCCATCGAGCGGGCGACCAGGTACGCGAAGAGGATGGCCAGCAGCAGCATGCTGAGCAGCAGGCCGGTCTCCAGGAACACCTGGCGCTGGACGTCCGACCGGATGTTGTCGGCCTCGGCGACCACGTCACCGTCGAGCTTCGTCTCGACGGCGCGGATCAGCTTGGCGTTGGCCGTCATGGCCGATTCCCACTGGTCCGGGCCGAACGGAGCGCCGCGCATGTCGCCGGTCGTGTTGCCGTCGATCCAGCCGATGTAGTTCTGCGCCTCGCGGCGGTCACCACCGGCGACCGTCTGGTCGTGGAACTTCGCCTCGTCGGGGCTGGCCACCGCCTTGAAGCTCTGCAGCGCCTGCTGCTGGCCGGTGCCGCTGGCGATGTAGTCGGTGCGCAGCGCCGGGGTCAGCCGCTGACCACCCTGCACGCCGAGCGCGCGGTGCACGACGACCCGCCGGAGCGAGAGGAACTCCTTCTCCCGGGCGACCGCCGCCGCGGCCCGCATCCGGTCGCTCAGCTCGTTGTTGCCGGCGAGCTGGGTGGCGGAGTCCCGGATGGCGAGCAGGTCGTTGATCAGACCCTCGTACGCCTGGACCGCCTCGGCGAGCTTGAGCTTGCCGTTGAACACCTGGCTGCGGACGCCCGGCAGGTCCTTGAGGTTCTGGTCGATGCCGCCGAGCACGCCCTCAAGGCTGCCCGGCAGGTCCTCGATGTCGCCCCGCTGCTGCCGGTAGGGGGACATCGCCTGGTCAACCCGGCTGTTCGCCCGGTTGTAGGCCTCCTGGTACTGCGCCTTCGGCTGCGTCCCGGTCGCCTGCAGCAGCAGGACGGCGGAGGTCCGCTCGTCCTGGAGCTTGTCGACCAGCTCACCCGAGTAGCTCGACAGATTGGCCAGGTCGCCGGCCCGGTTGGCATTGTTGAGCGTGTCCAGGTGGTCGACGAGACCACTGGTGCCCACAACGACCGTGGCGATGGTCGGCACGATCATGATGAGACCGAGCTTGGACCAGATCGGCATGTCCCGGAGTCGACTGGCCGGCCGGCGCAGTCGCGACAGGAAGGAGCCCGCCGTCTTTGGCCGTTTGCTCACGTCACCGCCCTCGCGATTACAGCTTGAAACGCGTTGCCCCGGGCAACGCCCAGCGACCGACCCGGCGGGTCGGACCCCCGAGATTCCATCACGCCGCTCGACAAGAAGAAAGCCCAGGTTGTCACCGGCCGAGAGTGTGATGAGATGTTGATGCGATTTGATAGCAGTCCGTCTGGCCGGAGTAACTGAAGGTAATGGATCATCCCCACCGTGTTGTCCTGCTCGCCGGCCCCTCAGGCTCCGGAAAGTCGTACATAGCGCAGCAAACCGGCTTACCTGTGCTGTGCCTTGACGACTTCTACAAAGACGGCGATGACCCTACGTTGCCGCGACGAAACGGCCAGGTCGATTGGGAATCGCCGCAGTCCTGGGACGCCTCCACGGCCGTCGAAACGATTGCGCGACTGGCCCGCGAGGGACGTGCCGATGTGCCGGTTTATGCGATCGGCGCGGATCGACGGGTGGCCACCCGGCCATTTGATGTCGACGGATCGCCACTTTTCGTGGCCGAAGGGATTTTCGCCGCCGAGATCGTCGAGGAGTGCCGCCGCCGTGGGCTGCTCGCCGGGGCGTACGCGCTGCGCCGCCCGCGCGGAGCGACGTTCCTGCGCCGACTGGCCCGGGACCTGTCCGAGCAGCGCAAGGCGCCCCGGGTGCTGGTCCGGCGCGGCGTGGCCCTGCTGCGGGCCGAACCCGAGGTGCTGCGCCGCCAGACCGGGTTGGGCGCCGAGGCGGCCCGGGCCCGGGAGGTGCTGCGCCGGGTGGCCGGCCTGCTCGCCGGCCACCACACCCACCACCGACAGGACCACCCGCACGGTTGACGAGGATCAGGCCAGCAGCTTGGCGTACGCCGGCTTGATCACCTCGTCGATGATCCGCAGCCGCTCGTCGAACGGGATGAAGGCGCTCTTCATCGCGTTGATGGTGAACCACTGCAACTCGCGCCAGCCGTAGCCGAACGTCTCCACCAGCAGCGACATCTCCCGCGACATCGACGTGCCGCTCATCAGCCGGTTGTCGGTGTTGACGGTGGCCCGGAACCGCAGGTCCCGCAGCAGACCGATCGGGTGCTCGGCGATCGAGGCCACGGCACCGGTCTGCACGTTCGACGACGGGCACAGCTCCAGGGGAATCCGCTTGTCCCGGACGTACGCGGCCAGCCGACCGAGCGTGCCGTCCGGGGCGATGTCGTCCACGATCCGTACGCCGTGACCGAGCCGGTCCGCGCCGCACCACTGGATCGCCTGCCAGATCGACGGCAGCCCGAACGCCTCACCGGCGTGGATGGTGAAGTGGAAGTTCTCCCGCTGGAGGTATTCGAAGGCGTCCAGGTGGCGGGTGGGCGGGAAGCCCGCCTCCGCGCCGGCGATGTCGAAGCCGACCACGCCGGCGTCCCGGTGCCGCACGGCCAGCTCGGCGATCTCCTGCGAGCGGGCCGCGTGCCGCATGGCGGTGAGCAGCGTGCCCACCCGGATGGTCAGGCCCGCCTCGGCGGCCTGGGCGGTTCCCTCGGCGAACCCGGCCAGCACGGCCTCGACGACCTCGTCCAGGGTCAGGTCCCGCTCCAGGTGCTGCTCGGGAGCGAAGCGGACCTCGGCGTAGACGACGCCGTCGGTGGCCAGGTCCAGCGCGCACTCGCGCGCCACCCGGCGCAACGCCGGTCCGGTCTGCATGACCGCCACGGTGTGCGCGAACGTCTCCAGGTAGCGCTCCAGCGACCCCGAGTCGGCGGCCGCGGAGAACCAGCGTCCGAGCGCCTCGGGGTCGGTGGTGGGCAGCTCGTGCCCCGCCTCGGCCGCCAACTCCACGATCGTCGCGGGACGCAGCCCGCCGTCGAGGTGATCGTGCAGCAGCGCCTTCGGGACCTTGACGATGTCCTCGTACCGGATAGTTGCGACCATGCCCAGACCCTAGTCACCTGCGGCGGTCGGCCACGCCAGCCCGCTCATCCGAGCCAGCCGTAGACGCGGTCGACGGCGAGTCGCAGGACCACCCGCCCGTCGGCGACCATCGCGGCGCGGTAGTCCGCCCAGTCCGGGTGGTCGCCGCGGATCCCCCGGTAGACCTCGACCAGTTCGTCGACCTCCGCGTCGCCGGTCGCCGATGCCGGCTCGCTGAGCGTCACGGTTCCCTCGGCGACCGCGTACGCGCCGCCGTCCGGCGTGGTCACGTGGAAGCTGGCCCGGGGGTCACGGCGCAGGTTGCGCACCTTGGCCCGGTCGCCCGTGGTGGAGCAGCGGATCAGCCCGGGTTCGGCCAGGTAGTCGAGGTTCGACAGTTGGGGTCGGCCGTCGCGGCGCAGGGTGACGAGCACGCCGCGCCCTCGGGCGCCGAAGAGGTCCCACAATTTGGTTGACATGTCATCGACCGTAGGAGGCGACTCGATGACATGTCAACCAAGACGTTAGGCTGAGCGGCATGGAAGCGACCCGGTGGCTGGACGAACGCCAGGACCGCGCCTGGCGGGGCTACCGCCGGATGCGTCGCCTGCTCGACCTGGAACTGGCCCGGGAGCTGACCCAGGACGCCGGCCTGTCCGAGCCGGACTACGACGTGCTCTCCGACCTCTCCGAGACGCCGCAGGGCCGGCTGCGTCTCAGCGAACTTGCCGACCGGATGCTCTGGTCCCGCAGTCGACTCTCGCACCACCTGACCCGGATGCAGCAGCGCGGCCTGGTGACCCGGCAGGAGTGCCCGGACGACGCCCGTGGCGCGATCGTCGTGCTCACCCGGGCCGGTCGGAACGCCATCGAGGCCGCCGCCCCCGGCCACGTGAGCGCCGTCCGGCAGCACTTCCTCGACCTGCTCACCCCGGCCGAGGTCGAGGCGCTCGGCGCGTTCACCCACCGGGTCGTCGACCACCTCGCGCAGAGCCGCGCGCCCCGTCCCCGCCGGGGCCCGGAGGCCTGACGTGGACCCGCGCATCCTCGACCGGCTGAGCTGCCCGGTCTGCGGCGAACCGCTGGCCGAGACCGCCGCCGGCAACGCCCGTGCGCTGCGCTGCCCACGCCGGCACACCTTCGACGTCGCGCGTCAGGGCTACGTGAACCTGCTCACCGGTCGGGCGCCGCACGTCGGCGACAGCGCCGAGATGGTCGCCGCACGCGCGGAGTTCCAGGCCGCTGGCCACTACGACATCATCTCGACGGCGCTCGCCGCCGCCGCGACCGAGGCAGTCGCGCGGCTTCGCGCCACGCCCGCTTCCGAGGAGCCAACAGCAGGGGTACGCATCGAGCGCTCTGACGCGTACCCCCTGGTGGTGGACGCCGGCGCGGGCACGGGCCGCTACCTCGGCGCGGTGCTGGCGGCGCTGCCGGACGCCGTGGGTCTGGCCCTGGACGTCGCCAAGCCGGCGCTGCGACGCGCGGCGCGGGCGCACCCCCGGGCGGCTGCGGCCCTCGCCGACACCTGGCAGCGGTTGCCCCTGGCCGACGGTGCGGCGGCGGTGCTGCTGAACGTGTTCGCCCCGCGGAACGGCCCGGAGTTCCACCGGGTGCTCGACCGCGCCGGCACGCTGCTGGTGGTGACGCCCGCCGACGAGCACCTCACCGAGTTGGTGGACGCCCTACGCCTGCTCCGGGTGGACCCGGACAAGGCCGACCGGGTGACCGCCACCCTGGGCGGCCACTTCACGCCGGTCAGCTCGACCGTGCACCGCGCGGAGCTGACCCTGACCCGGCCGGAGATCGCCACGCTGGTCGGGATGGGTCCGAGCGCCTGGCACACCGACCCGGCCGCGCTCGCCGAACGGCTGGCCGCGCTGCCCGAGCCCGCCCGGGTGTCCGTGGCGGTCCGGCTGGACGCCTACCGGCCCCGCTGACCTCAGGTCGAGAGGTCGACCTCTTCCCAACCGGGCGGCTCGTCGTGGTACGGCCCGCGCAGGATCACCGCCCACTCCAGCGCCCAGCGCCGCTGCCCGATCGCGTTGGCGTCGACCAGGCCCGGCAGGGGGCGACCGTTGCGCTCGGTCTCCAGGTACGCCCAGTCCAGGCAGTAGTGCAGGTCGAGCAGGGCCGCCGCGTCGGCCGGATGCTGCGGCGCGGCGAGGATGCGGGACTGCCAGCGCCCGAAGGTCTCCCCCTCGGCGATGTGCGGCAGCCGCTCGACCAGCCGATCGTCCACCGCCAGGGTGGGGTCGAGCTGCTTGCTCAGCCCCAGCACCCAGGCCAGCGCGAAGAGCGCGTCGTGGTGCAGCACGAACGAGCGGTGGTCACCCTTGCCGCCCATCACGAACTGCCACTCGGGTGGGGTGACCATCTCGACCAGGTGCGAGCCGAGCAGCCAGCTCATCGCCGCCTGCGGGGGCATCCCGAAGCAGCGGGCCAGGATGAGGTGCAGCACGGCGATCCGGGCCTCGATCTCGGCCCGGGGACGCAGCTCGATCGCGTCACCCGGCTCCCACACGAGCGGAAACTGGGCCGGTGGCAGCGGCAGACCGAGCCGGGACAGCTCGTCCAGGCTCGCCTCGCGCACCTCGCGCGGGTCGGGGGCAGGTACGGTCACGGGGCAACTTCCTGTCTGCACGCGACGCCTTTGGCCTGCGACAATAGCGCTCCCAGGTGACTGGCACCACGCCGGCCCGACCCCGGCCCGGTCAGCCGATCCGCTCGATGACCAGCGGTGCCGCGCTCGGCGCGGTCGGCGCAATGTGCACCGCGCGACTTGCCTCCGCCAGAGCCGCCGGAATTCGGGTCGAATCCTCCGCGCGCAGCTCGTAGAGAGGGTCGCCGGCCCGCACCGCGTCGCCCGGCCGCCGGTGCAACACCACACCGGCCGGCACGCTGACCGGATCCTCCTTGCGGGCCCGGCCCGCGCCGAGCCGCCAGGCCGCAACCCCCATGGCGTACGCGTCGACGGCCGCCACGTATCCGTCCCGGTCGGCCCGGACCACCTCGACCTCGGGGGCGGCCGGCATGGGCGCGTCCGGGTCGCCGCCCTGCGCCCGGACCATCGCCCGCCAGGAGTCCATCGCCCGCCCGTCGCGCAGGGCGGCCTCCGGGTCGGCGTCCGGCAGGCCGGCGGCGTCGAGCATCTCCCGGGCCAGCGCGAGGGTCAGCTCCACCACGTCGGCGGGGCCGCCCCCGGCCAGCACCTCGACCGACTCGGTCACCTCGACCGCGTTGCCGATGGCCAGGCCGAGCGGGGTCGACATGTCGGTGAGCAGAGCGACCGTCCGGACGCCGTGCGCGCCACCCAGCTCCACCATCGTGCGGGCCAGCTCGCGCGCCTGGTCGACGGACTTCATGAAGGCGCCCGAGCCGACCTTGACGTCGAGGACCAGCGCGCCGGTGCCCTCGGCGATCTTCTTGCTCATGATCGAGCTGGCGATCAGCGGGATCGCCTCGACGGTGCCGGTCACGTCGCGCAGCGCGTACAGCTTGCGGTCGGCGGGAGCCAGCCCCGCGCCCGCCGCGCAGATCACCGCGCCGACCTCGCCGAGCTGGCTGATGAACTCGTCGTTGGTCAGCGCGGCCCGCCAGCCCGGAATGGACTCCAGCTTGTCCAGCGTTCCGCCGGTGTGCCCGAGGCCGCGCCCGCTGAGCTGCGGAACGGCCGCTCCGCAGGCGGCCACCAACGGGGTGAGCGGCAGGGTGATCTTGTCGCCGACGCCGCCGGTCGAGTGCTTGTCGACGGTGGGACGCCGGACGGCCGAGAGGTCGAGCCGCTCACCGCTGGCGATCATCGCGGCGGTCCACCGGGCGATTTCCGGGCCGGTCATGCCGTTGAGCAGAATGGCCATGGCCAGCGCCGACATCTGCTCGTCGGCGACGACCCCGCGGGTGTAGGCGTCCATCACCCAGTCGATCTGCGCGTCCGACAGCACACCCCCGTCCCGCTTGACCCGAATAACATCAACAGCAGCAAAACTCATCAGAAGATCTTCCTAGTTCTCTGGGGAACCGGCCGCGTTCCGTTAGCAGGTCAGGGATTGGGCCGACGTGCCCGGCGGAGGGATCAAGCCTGACCGCCCGGAGCCGGGCACGGTCGGCCCAATCCCCAAAGCTCAGCCCCAACGAACCGGGATCTCCAGAGGCGGCTCCCCCTCGCCGGCCCAGAAGATCGTGCCCTTCTCGTCCACCACGACGACCCGGGGCGTCCGGGCCATTCCCCAGGTGATCGCCTCGGCGGGATCGTCCCAGCTCGGCGCCTCCTCCAGCACACCGGTCTCGGCGCCCGCGTCGTCCCCGGCCGACCGCTCCCAGTACGCCGTCCAGACCTGCCGCCCGGCGGACATGTCCGGGTGCACGAAGACGGTGCCGCGACCGCGCCAGGCGGCCAGCCGCTCCGGGACGACCGGCACCGGCGTCTCACCGGTGACCGCCTCCAGGTCCTGGACGCCGAAGGCGTGCGGCAGCAGCTCGGCCATCCGCAGCGGGCGGGTCTTCGTCTCGATCAGGCACTCCGGGCCGCCGTTCTCCCAGAGGAGTTGCCGGCACCGGCCGCACGGCATCAGCGGCTCGCCGGTGGCGTCGACGCAGGAGAGCGCGACGAGCCGACCGCCACCGGTGGCGTGCAGGCTGGACACCACTCCGCACTCGGCGCAGAGCGTCACCCCGTACGCGGCGTTCTCCACGTTGCATCCGACCACCACACGACCGTCGTCGACCAGCGCGGCCGCGCCGACGGGAAAGGTCGAGTACGGGGCGTACGCGTGCCGCATCGCCTCAACGGCGGCAGCGCGCAACCGCGCCCAGTCAATGTCGCTCATAGCACCATTCTCCGGAAAAACCCCCAACCCCTGCAGCGGTGATCAAGAGGTTTGCGTCAGGAACGGCGATGTTCCTTTAGCCAACCACATTTTAAACAAAAAGAAATTTGGGGTGATGACAGGGAGTTTTTGTTGTACGGGGGGGGGGGGGGCCCG
>NZ_JBFAMS010000014.1:0-165390 GCF_040656575.1 Micromonospora sp. NPDC049801
TACGCCTTGGCGACGTGCGGGGTGAGCGCGGCGACCAGTTCCAGCCGGCCGCCGCGCGCGTCGGACGCCACTAAGGGCGGTCCGAACCAGCGGGGCAGCGCCGGCGATCTGATGCTCCCGTCGGCGGTTCAGCCTGGGCGGTTCGGCCTGTACGAGTCGGCGGTACGCCGGCAGGAGCAGATATTCGGTGTTCCCGCCCCGGAGCCGACCGACCTGGGCCGTAATGGTTTTCCTCGGCTGGCTGCGGCGTTCCCGGAGTGGATGATGGGCAACCCGCCGGGCTGGATTACCGACTTGGTCACGTCGGGGCTGATTACCCGCAATGACGCGATCCGGATCGCTGGCAACGGCGTGGTGGAGCAGACGGTGTTGTACGCGCTGCCGACCCTACCGACGTTCCCTGTGGCACTTGCGTTGCTGGCGGCCGAGCGTGTGGCGGTGGCGGCGTGACGGGCGTTCTGCGTATCGAGCGTGCGTCGGGTCCGGTGGTGGTGCCGTTCGGTCCGGGTGACGTCCAGGATGCGGTGCGGTTGCGGGACCGGTTCGCGGGATTGGAGTCGGTGCGGTCGGGCCAGCGTCGGGTGGAGATCGTGCCCGCCGAGGGTGATGCCCGGTGATGCGCCTCTTGTCGAAGCCGCCTTTGGGTGCCCGGTACGAGTGCGGCGGCCCGTGTGTGCACTGCGCGGAGCCGGTGGTGCGTCTTCACGTGGAGGGGCGGGCCGCGCCGTCGCGGTGGCTGCACACGCCGAACCGGCTGCACTGCATCAACCCGCTGACTCGTGAGCCGGTGTCGACGGTCGCCGAGGCTGCGGAGCTGTCCGTGTTGCGGGATCCGGCGCGGGCGGGGGTCGCCTCGTGATTCGCCGTCTCGCCGTCGTGGCTGCGGTCGCTTTGGCCGCCGGTGTGTTCGTGGTGGCCGGGACGGTGGCGGTGTTGTTGGCCGCGTCGGCGGTGTTGGACCTGTATTGGGATCCGCAGGCGGCTGTGGTGCAGGCGATCGTCGCGGTGTGGGTGGTGCAAACCCCGCTGTTGGCGTGGCTGTTTGGTCGCCTGCGTCGCTCGGAGGTCGCCGTCCTGCGCGCCGAGTTGGACTCTGCCCGCGCCGAGGTGGCCGCGTTGGAGGGCGAGCGCGCCCACTGGTGGAACCGCGCCGCCGAGTCGCGGTGGGCCGACGACAACCGGCTGCTGCCTGATGACCGCCCGGACTGGGCGTCGATCGACCGCAAGCCTGACCTCTCCACGGCGGGCACCTCACTGCCTGCTGTTGTTCCTCATCCCTGACCCGTCCCTGAGGGGAGATCTTCGTGAATCTGTTGTCTCGCTTGGCCAGCAAGTTGCACAACGCAATCCGAGCCTCCGTCGCATTCGCTCCGTCTACGTCCGCGAACGTGCTGCCGATGGCCGCCGGCCGGGCACCTGTGCGTGTCCCCCGCGTCCGTGAGGTCGACGGCCCGACCGTCCGCCTGCCGCGTGTCGGGGAGCCGGGTGTGAACGATGGCCGCCGGTACACACCCCGGGTGGGTCGGCATCGGACACCGGACGTCAACCAGGTGCCGGCCCGGTTCACACGCCAGCAGGTGGCCTGAGATGGCCGACCTGATCGTGTACGCGGCGCTGCTGGGAATGCTCGTCGTCACCGCGGCCGTCCTGTTCACCGACCCTGCCCCGCTGTTGGCACGTGTGCGTGCCGTGTGGTCGGCGACGCACGTCGACCTACTCGGTTTGCCGTTGGGGCGTCCTCTGCATGAGCGGTTCGACTACCCGGACGGGCAGGAGGGCGCTTACGTCATCCACGTCGAGATGCGGGCATGGTCGGGGATCGTCGCCGGCCTGGCGGATGCGGCCGAGACTGCCGCGCGGATCGAAGCCGAGCACCGGCAGTCGGGGGCGGCGCGGTGAACGGGTGGGAGCTGGCCGGCTACACGGCAGGGTTCGCGGCGCTGCTGACCCTCGGAGCGCTCATCGTCCGTGAGTTCGTGCTCGACGAGCGTGAGCACCGGGCCGCGAACGAGCGCATCGGCACCGAGCACCAGCCGGTGTTGGCCCCTGCGCAGGCGTGGCAGGAGTCGTGCGGCGCCGGCTCCACCGTGTTCCCGGTGTCACGTCCGCGCCGGCCGTCGTGGCTGTCGGTGTGGTGGCGGCGTGTGGCGTGGGCGGGCCGGGTTGCCGCCGACCGCCTGATGGTGCGGGTTGGTCGGGGTGGTCGTGTCGCCGAGCCAGGCGGAAAGCGTGCGCCGACGGTGGGGTGGTCGCCGCGTGAGGTGGCCCGGCATTTGGCGGCCCGCGACCACCTGTCGCAGGACAAGGTGGACCGGATTGTGGTGGATGTCGCCGACCGGGTGGTGCGGGACCGGTTTGAGGCGGCGTGGTCGGCTGCAGCCACCGACGCGGGGCAGATGCCGGAGCGTCTGCCGTGGGATGTGGTGGATCGGGCGAAGGGTTCGGCTGCAGTGCCGCTGCCGTTCGACGAGCAGATCCGCGCACAGAATGACGTGCTGCATTGGCTGGTTCGCCCTGACGTGCCGGGCGATCAGACGCAGGTGTTGCCGACGGTCACCCCGGGTGGTGCCCGGTGAGGTGGTGGCGGTGGCTGCGGGCGTTCCTGTCGAACCAGGCCACGTTGGCGGCGCTGGTCGTCGACCTGGAAGCCCGCTCGGATCGACTGGTGGCGTTGCTGCGCCGGGAGAAAGCCTGCCGGGAACTTGAGGCGGAGATGCGCCGCGCCGAGCTGGCCACCGAGCGTGCCTCCCATCGGCGTGAAGCCGAGTCGCTGGACGCCGGCAACCAAACCCTGATCGAGCTGAACCGGCACCTTGAGGCGACGAACAGCAGGCAGGCCCAGCGTCTTGGGGCCGCGCACCGGTTCGCCGACCGCCTGCCCGACGACTTGGCCGCCGAGCTGCGCGCCCTGCTCGCCCCCACGTTTTCCGCCCAGCCTGAGGAGGCCACCCGTGTCCGTTGAGTTCACTGCCACGCCCATCGAGGTGGCCACGATCACCGCCGCCGACTATCTGGTCGCCGTTGGGTTGGGGTTCGTTCTCGCGCTCGCTGCTGCCGCCCTCGGGGCGTGGGTGTTCTCGCAGGGCGGTGAGTGCGAGCCGCCACCCGCCGACACGGATTCGTGGGAGTCGGCGGAGACGCAGGAGTTGCCGGAGTCGGTGCGGCGCCGTTCGGGTCTGCGTACGGGCACCCTGCACGGTCCTGTGTACCGCCGTTCGGATGACGACACGGTGGTCGTCAAGCCTGCGGAGACACGCCGGTGATGGGGACGTTGTTCAACCCTGGCCCGTTCTGGATTGTGGCCGGCGGCGCTGCCGTCTGCGTGGGCTGGGTGATGTTGTGTCGGGCGGTTGGCCGCCGTATCAGCTTCTCGGCCCGGCAGGCTCACGCTGAGGCGGTCGCCGAGATCACCCCGGCGTCGGGTGTGGCGCGAGTGCCGCAACCATGGCATCCGTCGCAGGGTGCGCCTCGCCCGGAGCCGGTGACGGAGCTGTTCACGCTGCGCGCGGACGAACCCGACTCGACCGTGGTCATGTCGCGTGTTCCCCGGCAGCGGGCGGTGCGCCGTGGCTGAGACGCGAACTCCGGCACAGGCCGAGGAGAACGGCGACCGCTGGCGGCGGCGTGGCTACTACTGCCTCGCCGCCGCCGTCCCGTTCGCGCTGTTCGGGTACGACACCCTCTTCTGGTTCCTGGTTGTCGTCGGTTTTGCCTGTGCCCGCGAGGCGGCGAGTCAGTTCGTTGGCGGGCCGGTTACCTGGACTGCAAGACCCATGCGGCGAAACGCCTTCGCGAGGTGCGCCGTGGCTGATCGGGAGCGGTGTGTGCCGCTGGTTGACGACGACGGCCAGGTGGTCGCGTCGGTGCGCGTGGCGGGCGATCTGGATGAGGAGTCGCGCGAGCATCTGCTGAACATCGTGCATGCCGCCCTGCGGCGCGAAGCCGAGCTGGACGCGGCGGACCCGGGGCGGGCGGAACGGCAGCAGGCCGCGATGGAGCGGATCCGGGAACGGGCTCGGCGCTGGCGGGGTGAGCTGCGGTGAACGCCACCGATCGACTGGTAGTCGGTGGGGCGCTCATCGCGTTCGGCGTGGCTGCTGCCGTCGCCGGCTGGCCGATGCCGGGCGCGTTGGTTGGATTCGGGTTGGGCACGGCGCTGTCCGGGCTGCTCGCCGTGTGGCGGGAACGTCGGTCGGGTGAGCCGTCGTGAGCCGCGCCTTCTATCGGGGCTACCAGTCGCGGCGTGTCACCCGCCTTCACGTCATGCGTGAGGACGGGCCATTCGCGGGTCGGCAGGGGTTGTGTGGCACGGGTGGTTGGGCTGGCCGCCGGTCGGAGCCGATCATCTTGGACCCGATGCCGTTGGTGCCGCCTGCCGGGTTGTCGTGGTGCCCGGCGTGTGTGGGTTGGTTGGCGGAGCGGCGTGGGCTGCTGGCCGGGTGGGCTGCCGAGATGGCGAGCGCACGGTGAACGACTACAGGTCGGTGGGGTCGCCGAGGGCTTCGCGGGCGCGGCGGTACCAGTCCATGGGCACGAGCGCGCCCCGGTCGGCTCCGCGCTTGCCAATGATCGTGTGGACGCCGGTCTTCTCGCCCTCATCCAGTCGCTGGCCGAGCACTTTGCGCACTGCCTCCACGCCGAACCGTTCGGTGTTCGCCACGCCGGGATCGTACAGCGCGGCTGGTGTTTGGCCGTACTGCTCGGCCGGCGCGGGACGAAACACGGGCAACTCCTTAAGCCGAAACACTAGCCCAACCTTAAGGTTCAGGGTAGAGTTAGTGGTGTCGAGGGGTCAACCAGACCACCTCACCACCCGCCGGTCCCGGCGGTACGGCACCCGCAGGCATACCGCCCGCACCGACTGCCTCCGCCGGGACGGCGCACAAGCCAACCAAACGATCACCTCCAACCTTTGGAGTCGATGACGCATGCCCGAAATCATCCTGCCGCCGCTGGACATGCCGTGCCCGCACTGCGCCACCGAAGAGGCGCATAAGCGAGCGGCTGCCGAGTACAAGGCATGGTCCGACGAGGAGCAGGCCGCCTACGAGAGCTTCGCCCTCACCTACGACCTGTCGTGGGGCGTGGCAGACGCGTGGAAGAACAGCCCCACCTACCGCGAGCTTAAGGACCGCGAGCCGGAGCCCGCCGGGGTCGGCTGCGTGGAGTGCGACTACACGCAGCGGAAGCTGACGGATGCCGGGCGGCAGGTGCTCGACTTCCTTCACACGTGGACCAGCAAGTGACCGCCCTCAACACCGCCGAGACGCAGAGCCCGTCGTACGTCGCGCTGGTTGCTGCCCTGCGTTCGGAGTTCAACTCGCTCGCGCTTGAGGCGCTGCGGATTCAGCTTCTCCCCCACCGCGACAGCCGCACCTCCCTCGGTCTGCTGACACGCGCTGTGATCGATGCCGGGGATATCACCTACGACGCGGGCGAGTCGGCCCACCCGGCGGTGCGCGCCTACCTGGATCGCGCGCTTGAGTCACACCGAGACATGCGGGTGCAGTCGTGACCGTCCTCGCGGTCGCCGTGTGCCGCCCTGCGGTGTTCCTCCTCCGCCGCATCGCCCACTGCCCCACCTGCCAGCGTCCCGGACCGTTCGCCGGCTCCGACGCCCCCTGGTACGGCACCACCTGGTCGTGCTGCGGCTGTGGCGACTCCTGGACTGACGGGGAGATGCACCCCCGCCCGTTCGCCCGTGGCTGGCGGAAGAAGGCCGTCGCGGAGGCCCGCCGGACGTGGATCGAGGCGATTGCGTTCGACCCCCGGGAGCACATGGCGTGGGTGCGGGCGGAGGTCTTCGGTGAGGCCGAGGCCGCCGACACCCCGCCGCTGGTTGAGGCCGCCGTGGCTGGTGATCTGCTGTGACCGCCGAGGTGGAGTTGCTGCGCGAGGCCGCCCGGCTGATGCGGGAGCGGGCCAACGCTGCCACACCGAGCCCATGGACGGCGACCAGCAACCGCAGCATCGAGGCGCCGGCTGGCTGTCGAGGGCGGGTGGTGGCGTCGGTCGGTGCGTACGAGTGCGGCTGGCCTTCGACCGCTGACGCCCAGCACATCGCGTCGTGGGATCCAATGTCCGCCCTCGCGGTCGCGGACCTGCTGGACACGTTCGCCGAATACGACTGGTCGGATGAGCGGCACCGCGCTGCGCTGACTCTCGCTCGCCGTTACCTGCGGCTGTGCACCTGCACGATCGATCCGGATGGTGCCCGCAACACGGACGGCTGCGTACTTCACGACCTGCCGCCGTGCGGGTTCCTGGTCGACGAGGTGAGCCGATGACCGCGCCCGCCCTGGCCGCGCCCAAGCCGCTCGACCAGCCGCTTGAGAAGGATCCGCCCCGCCACCCGGCGAACCCGGAGCCAATCCCGCCGCGCCCCTGCTACCAGCAGGCCACATGCCCGACGTGCCTTGGCCCCGTGGCGTCGCTGCTGGCCGCCTGCTGGGCGACCCCGGAATGCCTGACCGCTGACCTGGACTACGACGCCGCCATCGACGCGAGGTGCGACGACCTGTGAGCATTCAGACCGCCGAGCGTACCGGACCCATCTTCCACGGGGTCGAGGAAACCGACGACCGCCGCTTCTACCTGATCGGCGACCACCGGCTCATCTCCACCACCGCCGCAACCGGGGTCATCGCCAAAGACGCCCTCATGCAGTACGCCGCCAACCAGGCCGTGCAAGCCGTGTTCGCCGAACTGCCTGCGATCGTCATCGCGTCCCGCATCAAGCCGTGCGGGAACACGTACAACCGGTGCGAGCACGACCGCACCGAACGGTGCGACCGGTGCCCGTGCATCGAATGCAAGGCGTGCGTGGGCCGCTGGGTGGCCGACCGGCACAAGGTGAACACGGCCCGCCGCTCCGATGAGGGCACACGCGCCCACGATGTGGCCGAGTGGTGGTCGTTGACGGGTGAGATCAAACCCCACGACCAGGACATCGCCCCCTACGTGAAGGCGTTCCAAGCGTTCGTCACCGAGTACGGGCTAACGCCCGAATCGTTCCTGCTTTCTGAGGCGCTGGTCGTGAACCGGGGCGCCGGGTACGCGGGTACCACGGACGGGGTGGTGCGGTTCCGCGCCGACGCCACGCAGGCCGCCGCGAAGCTCGTGTCGCGGGTGACGTTGATCCCGTGGAAGAAGGCCGCGAAGTTGGGCCTGACCGTGGACTTGGTGGTCGATTTCAAGTCCCGCGAGGGTGAGGGGCCGCAGTTCTACCCGGAGCAGGCGTTGCAGCTCACCGGCTATCGGCATGCCCCCGTGCTGCGGATCAAGAACACGGACATTGAGCAGCCGATGCTGCCCACCGACGGCGGCATGCTTATTCAGCTCCGCCCGGACGGTGTCAGCACCCGCCTCGCGGTGACCACCGAACGTACCTACCGGCGCGGGTTCCTGTACGCGCTGGGCTTGACGAAGTGGCTGATCGAAGAGGGTCCGGCCGCGGTCAGCTCCCACACGTTTGTGCTGCCGGAGACGATCGCCGCCCGCAAGCGCAAGGCCGCGAAGGACGCCGCCGCCGTTCCCGCTCCTGAGCCGGCCCCGGCCGCCGCCTGAATCTGAGGAGAACACATATGCCTATCAAGACTTTGCAGCGACGACTGACGCAGGTTGGTGTGATCCGCCTCGGGGAGAAGCGGCTGTCGCAGCGCGGCAAGGAGTACCCGGCGAAGTTGGAGACGCTGCGGTTCACGTCCCCGTTCCGGTCGCTGATCGAGTCGGTGGCCGCGAAGTACGGCGGCGAGGTAAAGCCGTGGCAGCACACGACCGGACCGCAGTTTGAGGTGGTCACCGACGCGAAGACGATCCCCGTGTTGGTGCCGCCGCAGCAGATCGACCCGAACTACGAGCTGTGGGGCAACGGCTTCAAGTCGCGGCACTGCGACGGGGAGACGGAGAAGATCCGCAACGCGTCGTGCCTGTGTGACCCGGTGCGGGCTGCCGCGCAGGCCGCAGGCCGTGACCTCAAGCCGGGCGACGTGTGCAAGCCGACGACCCGCATGTCCCTGATGCTGGCGGAGATCCCCACGCTGGGCACGTTCAAGCTTGAATCGCATGGCTGGAACGCTGCCGCCGAACTGCCGATGCTCGCCGAGTCCATCGCCACCGCCGCCCAGCCGATCCCCGCTCGGTTGGAGTTGCAGCACCGGGAGAAGAAGCTGTTCCACCCGGGCAGGCCGCAGAACGAGCAGATCGAGTCGCGGACGTTCATGGTGCCGGTGCTGCACTTCGAGTTCGTCACCCCGGCGCAGGCGTTCGGCGGGCAGATCGGGCAGGCCGCCCGTCAGGCGATGGTCGCCCAGCACTTGGCGGCGATCGGTGCCGCACCGGAGCATCAGGCGGACCCGGAGAAGTTGACGGAGGCGCAGGTCATTGACGCCGCCGGCCGGGTGTCGACGATCCCTCAGTTGCAGGAGTTGTGGAGCACCGCCGGTAAGGACGGCGCGCTGACGGAGGCGGCGAAGGACGCGTTGAAGGCGCGGGCTGCCGTGCTGGACCCGCCGAAGCCTGCCGCGCCCGCTGAGGCCACACCCGCGCCGGCTGCTGCGCCGCAGTCCTCGCCTACCGGCGAGCCGGTGGATGCCGAGGTGGAGCCGAACCCGGACGTCCTGTGGGTGCAAATTCAGGCGGTCGCCGGGCAGCGGAAGTGGAACGCGGCGGCGCTTGAGGAGCGGATCTGCGCCCGGTTCAACAAGTCGTCCATTGAGATCAACGGCTTCCACATGGCGACGTTCCTCGCGGAGGTCGAGAGCGGGGCCATCTCGTGACCTACGAGTGGGAGACGTCGGAGTTCGACAGCCTGTCGCTACTTGAAGCGCAGAGCTACATGCGTTGGGTGCTCCGCGCCCTGCACGACACCGCCCGGCAGTTGAAGGATCTGCGGAACGCCGAGGTCGAAGCCAAGAAGGAGTACGAGGCGGCCCGCCGCAGGCTGATGCTGTCCGGTGAGTGCCCGCGAGTGGAACGGGGTGGCCACACGGTTGCCGACCGGGACGCGTGGGTGGACGAGCGGTGCGCTGACCTGCGTTCGGCTTACGAGGTGGCTTCTGCCGCGCGGGAGACGGCCAGCGACCAACTGCGAACGTTGAATTCGCAGTCTGTGGTGATCACGGCGCTGTCGAAGAACGTGGCGCAGATCCACAACGTGCTGGGTGAGCGCTGATGTTGGAGCGCAAGCGGCCCATCAACCACATGTCGGAGAAGCAGCGTCAGAAGCGCGCCGCCGCCGGTGACACCAACCCGTTCTCCACGCTGTCGGCTGGGGCGCCGTTGAACCGTGCCACTGGTGGCCGGATGGCATCGCTGGATCGGAAGCCGGCGCGGTACACGGGCCCGGATGCGGCGACGGTCGCCCTCGTGGTGGCACGTGACGGGGGCTGTGTGCGCTGCGGCAAGGACGTGGCCGGCGGTGTGCGCGGTGTGGACTTCTCGATCCAGCATCGGCGGGCGCGGGGCGCTGGTGGGACTCGCCGCGCGGACGCGAACAGCCCTGCCGCCCTGATCGTGTTGTGCGGGTCGGCAACAACGGGATGCCACTTCCATGTCGAGTCACACCGGGCTGAGGCCCGCGAGTTTGGTTGGGCGGTCCGCCAGTCGGACGACCCGGCCGTGATGCCTGTTCTTCACGCCGCACACGGCGGCTGGGTGATGTTGACCCCGGCCGGCTCCGTCGCGGCGTACTCCCCCAACCACGATCACCAGGAGGCCAACGCATGAACAACGACGAGAGCAGCAACAACCCCTGGGTCGCCTACCTGGCGTCCGCTGACGGCTGGGTGTACCAGAGCGCAGAGGACGCCGCCGAAGACCTGGGCAGCGACGCCGAGGTTCGTGTCGGTGTTGCCCGTGGCACG
Organism: Micromonospora sp. NPDC049801; assembly: GCF_040656575.1. Taxonomy (NCBI): domain Bacteria; kingdom Bacillati; phylum Actinomycetota; class Actinomycetes; order Micromonosporales; family Micromonosporaceae; genus Micromonospora; species Micromonospora sp. NPDC049801. Next base: position 9,864 of record NZ_JBFAMS010000014.1, read on the forward strand.
TGCGCCCCGGTCGAGGATGACGGTGCGCTGCGCCTGCAGGGCGGCACCTACCTGGCCGGGGATCAGGTGTTCGAGTTGGAGTTGTACATCGACGGCGAGGGCAACGAGGCCGAGTCGGCGGCGACGCGGTACGCGCAGGCGCAGGCGATGGCTGCCGGCCTGAACGCTGCGGCGGTGTCGGCGTGAACTACACCGACTTCGAGCGTCAGCAGTTGGACGCGGTGCGCGACTTCAACAACACCTGCCTGCCCGGCTACTGGGTCAGTTTCGAGCTCCACGGGCGCGTGCGGTACGGCCAGACCATCGGCGACGCGATCGTCGTGGGCCGTGGCGATGACATGCGGGCGGTCGTCGGCGTGACCGGATACGACCACCACGTGCCGCTGTCCGAGGTCACCGTCATCCCTCAGCAGCCCGACGGCATCGAGGACGACAGCCGCGACCTGCCCGAGCCGGCCGCTGCGGCCGAGCGGGTCCGCGACTACACCACCGAGTTCGGCGACGGGATCCTGAATGTGATCGACGGGCACCCGCTGTACGCCCGTGACCTTGAGGCCCTGGCCCGTTCCGCTTGGGCGAAGGCGCACGGCGTGACCGCCCCCGCCGAGAACTTGACGTGTGTTCAGGCTGGCCGTGTCCGTGGTGACAACGAGTCGCTGCGCCGGGCCAACCAGGCGTTCGTGGATGAGAACGCGCGCCTGCGCAACAACCTCGCCTACCTAGCCGGGGAGGCAGTCGACGAGGCCGAGCGTTGGGCGGCGCTGCGACCGGTGGAGGCGGGTCAGGCGTTGAAGGCGCTGATCGACGCGGTCCGGCGGACCGCTGGTGTGGGCGTGGCGGACGGCAAGCACGTCGGGCAGGTGAACGGCCAATGACCGCCGAGACTTTCACCCACAACCTCACCAGCGAATACGTCGACAACAACACCCGCGTCAGGCGGGTCTGCCCGTGCGGCTACGAGTCTCAGCCCTGGACGGTCGTTCCCGGCCACCCCAACCTGATCTCCGACCCGAATGCCTGCCCGAACGACGACACCATCCGCTCCCTCGTGACGCTTCAGTTCGCCTCTGGCGGGCTGGTCGACGCGAAGCCGGTCGACGGGTGGGCCGTCCACCTTGTGCGTGGGGCGTACCGGGGCACCCCCGGCCCCACCTTGTGCGGCATCGACCGGTTCGCGCCCGGGTCGGCTGGCTGGTCGGTGGGCGGCGGGGTGAGCGGGCCTGGCATCACGCACACGCCGTGCGTTGGCTGCGCTGATGTTGCCCGCCGTGACTTCCCTGGGCTGCCGGTGGTCGGGTCGGTTGGCCGCCGGGAGATGGCGGCTGCGCTCGCGGCGGTGAACGCCTGATGCACGCAGAGATGATGCCGGAGCCGCTGGACCGCGCGTTGGTTGGCCTGTTCCACCCCGCCGGCCGTGACCTGCCGATCGTCTTGGAGCGCGACGACATCGAAGACGCCGAGCGGGGCGAGATCGACCACTGGTTCGCGCACGACAACGCCTACACGTGGGCGCAGGTGTTGGAGCTTGCCGCCGCGAAGGGCTGGCAGGTGGTGCGCCTGTACCGGGCCGACGACCCGGCCGTGACCGACGCGTTCAACGCCGGGGTGAAGGCCGCCGCCGACGCGATCGAGTCGCACGCGGAGTCGATTGGCTGGTATGAGGGTGACGGCGTGTGGGCCGAGGCGATCGAGGAAGCCCGCAAGGCGGTGAAGAACTGATGGCCGCCGAACTTGCCCACAGCCCCGCCGCGAACGCCCTCGGCGAGCACATGAGCGACATCTCGCAGGAGGTGTACGCCGCCGGGTGGATGCGCGGCACCGAATGGGTCCTGTGGCAGGCGCTGACCGACTGGCGTGCGACCGGCCGCGCCTACTGGTCGCCAGGCTCCGAGTTCCCAGGCGACATCACCGAACACATGCCCGAGTTGGACCGGTTGCAGAAGGCGGCCGGCGGCTGGGTGTGGTGGTTGGACGGCATGCAGTTCGTGCCGGAAGACCGCTGGCTGCGGTTGGTTGCCGTCCGCGAGGCGTCCCCGTGGGGTTGGCAAACCGAGAACCGTGAGCTTGACGCGGCGGTGACGACATGATCGCCGACCGCCGGGAGTTCACCACCCGCACCGTCGAATACCTCGTCCCGTCCGGCACGAACGTGTCCGAGTTCGACAAGGCGTGGACGGCGGCGCTGGCCGAGTACAAGCGTGTTCACGGACTTGACGCCGCCGCCGAGCCGCCGTCGGACTGGATGAGCCTGCACGCGGGTGACGACGTGATCGTGTTGCGGTTGGAGTTCAAGACGGCGGCGGGCCTGTGACCGTCTACGTCGACAACGCCCGCATCCCTGCGACCGTCCGCCGCATCAAGGGCCGCTGGTCGCATCTCACCGCCGACACGGTGGAGGAACTGAACGAGTTCGCCGCCCGTCTTGGGCTGCGACCGTCGTGGTTCCAGACGTGCAAGCGGAAGTGCTCGCCCGAGGGTCAGCCCTGTCCCCACTGGCACTTTGACGTAGTGGACGCCAAGCGGGATGAGGCGATCCGGCTGGGCGCGAAGGCTATCGACGTTCGCGAGATGGGTGCCATCACCAGTGCCCGGCGGCAGGCGCTGCGAGCGGGTGAGGGCCAATGACGCGCGGGAAGCCGGAAGAAGACCTGCAACGGGACATCCTCAAGCTGTGCAAGCTGTTCGGCCTGCACACCGCGCACTTCCGGCCCGGCCTCACCCAAACCGGCAAGTGGCGTACCGCTGTCGCCGGCGATGGCAAGGGCTGGCCGGACCTGACCATCGTCGGGCCGGGCGGGGTGCTGTTCCGGGAGTTGAAGTCGGCAACCGGATCCCGAACCGCCGACCAGCGGAACTGGGCCGAATGGCTCACCGAAGCCGGCGCGGACGTGGCGGTGTGGAAGCCGCGCGACTGGCAGTCCGGCCGCATCGAGCAGGAGTTGCGGGCGTTGCGGCGCGGGCGGGTGGTGGCCGGCTATGACCTCTGACCTGACGGTCGCGGACATCATCGCCGCCCGCCCCGTCCTGCCGTACGTGTCCCCTGAGGGCGAAACCGTCGCCGTGTCCCGGGGTCGCATCTACCTGACCTCCCGAGAGATCACCGGGGCGTCGGCCCTGGAACTGTCCGCTGCCCTGGCCCGCGCCGCCACCGATGTTGGCGAGCTGCGGGCGGGCGGCACCCCCAACCACACCCGAACGGAGGCCACCCATGGCTGCTGAGATCATGCTCGCCTACCAGGAGCGGTTCGTGCTCGACGATGACGAGTACACCGGCCCCGCCGGCACCGCCTTCGCCTGCAACATCTGCGACACGCCCGTGGACGACCGGCCGTGCCCCGACCACGCCCCCACCGCCGTTCCCGGCCTGCGACTGGTCGACTGCGACGCCGAGCCCCGCCACCTGCTGTGGGTGCACGACCGCGACGACTACGGGGTGCCCTGCTTCCAGTGTGCGTGGGTGAAGCAGGCTGAGGCCGAGCGTCTGGAAATGCAGTGCCGTCACTGGGGGTGGCGGGCGTGGCGCATCACCAGTTGGTTGGAGCGCCGCGCCTACAGCCTCGGTGTCACCGGCGGTGGCGGCAACACGTACGGCGACGGCCACAACGGCTGCGTCACCGGTGTCCGGTTCCGTGGTTCCCGGTCGTACATCCTCGGGGTGTCCCGCGACGTGTGGCGCTGCTGGTTCCGGGGGCACCGCCGGGGTGAGCCGGTCGGGTTCGGGTTCTGCGGCAAGTGCGTGCCGTGGCCGTGCTGCCAGTCGATCCGTGAGGAGCACGCCGACGGCTGTGTGGAGGGCAATCCGCCGGTGACGTTCGACCCGTCGGTGCCACCGGGTGGGTTCGTGTGTGCGGTGCCGATGGCGGACATGCCGGGTGGGATCTGCGGGATGCCGGTGGAGTCGGAGCCGTGCTCGGAGCACAGCCCGCAGCGGGTGATCTCGTGACCCGCCACTCTTCCCGCTTCGTCAGCACCCGCGTGGACTCCGAGCCCGCCGACGACTGGCGTAAGCGCTCTGCCTGCCGTGACACCGACCCGGAGTTGCATTTCCCGATCGGCACATCCGGTCCGGCCCTGTTGCAGATCGAGCAGGCCAAGGTCGTATGCCGTCCGTGCTCCGTGAAAGACGAGTGCCTGCAATTTGCGCTCGACGGCGGTATTGACCACGGCGTCTGGGGCGGGATGTCCGAAGACGAACGCCGCGCCGTCAAGCGCCGCGGCGGCCTCCGTGTTTTGCGGACCGCCCAATGACCGCCAGCACCATGGCCCGCCCCACCATCGGGGCGGGCCCCGCACCCGAGGAACAGCGCTGCATGACCAGCAACCGCACCTTTGAACGGCTCCTCATCGGTGTACGCAACGGCACCGTTCGCCTCGACCCACGCGACTACCGGTACCGGGCCGCGAACGGCACCGACATGGACGAAGCCACCTATGAGGCCGCCTCCCCGGAGAAGGGCTGGGTGACTCTCGCCCCGGGCGTGGCGCCGCAGATCACCGACGCCGGACGGGCGTGGCTCGCCAACCGGTACGAACAGCACGGCCCGTCCCCCACCCGACCCGTGTTCCTCGCCCCCGACCCGGAGGCCGCCGCCCGACGGCTGCCACAGGGCGCGTACCGCGGTGAGCGCATCCACACCGCCCGGCTCACCGAAGACAACGTGCGGGAGATCAGGCGGCGGCTGGCGGCCGGCGAGGGAAGCGGCAGCGTCGCCCGGGAGTACGGGGTCGCTAAGGCGACGGTGTTGCGGGTCAAGACGGGCGAGACGTGGCGGCACGTCTCGTGAAGACGATCCCCGACCTGCACCCCGACGACACGGCCGCCCGGTACGTGCTCGCCCACCACCTGCGGACCATCCGCGAAGCCCGCAGCCTGTCCCAAGCCGACGCGGGTGAACGGTTCGGCTGCAACGAGTACGCGTTCTCCCACATGGAGCTGCGCCGGTCGTGGCTCATCCCCACCGTGCAGGCGTGGGCGCGGGTCCTCGACAGCCGCCTCAACCTGACCGTTCGGGGTTTGGTCGTGCCCGACGACGGCGACCCGATCGCCGCCCTGTACGAGGCGTCGCAGCCCGAGAGTGAAACCGCCGAAGACCGCCTTGACCTGCGGATCTTTGTCAACAACCTGGCTCGTATTCGCCGGGCGCAGGGTTTGACGCTCGCCCAGGTCGGCACGCGGATGGGTTGCTCCGAGTCAGCGGTGTCGCGCCGCGAATCCGAGCCGGACCGGCTGCTGGTGTCGACCCTGCAACGCCACACCCGCGCCTTGGGCGGGGTGCTCGACCTGACTGTTGTTCCCGCCTGGCAAGGAGCCGCCGCATGAACATCACCGACCAGCTCGCCCTGCAACGCCTCGGCCGCCGCTGGGGCATCCGCGTGTGGACCGACCAACCCGACCAGCCGCGCACCGTTCCGAACCGGGCCGAGCGACGCCGCAACAGAGGGGCTGCCGTATGAAACTCACTGCCGAGCGTGACGCCCTCGTTGAGGCTGTCGCCACCGCCGCGAAAGCCGCCCAGCAGCGTCCGTCTGTGCCGATCCTCGCCGGGGTGAAGCTGGTCGCCGCCGACGACGGTGTCACCGTGTCCGGCTACGACCACGAGGTGTCCCACCAAGGTTGGGCACGCGGCTCGGTCACGGACCCGGGCACTGTCGTGGTCGCCGCCCGTCTCCTAGCCGAGATCACGAAGTCGCTGCCGAACAAGCCGGTCAACCTCGCGTCCGTCGGCACCCACCTGGAACTGGTGTGCGGATCCGCCCGGTTCACCCTGCCCACCATGCCGGTGGAGGACTACCCCACCCTGCCCGGACTGCCCGCCACCATCGCCACCGTCGACGCGGGACTGCTCGCCCAGGCGGTCGCGCAGGTCGGTGTAGCAGCCGGCCGGGACGACACGCTGCCCATGATGACCGGGATTCGCATGGAGTTCCGGGGCACCACCCTGTCGCTGCTGGCCACGGACCGGTACCGGCTCGCCCACCGCGACATCAGCGTTGAGCCCGCCGACCCGAACCTCAACGCCGACGTGCTCATCCCGGCGAAAACCCTCGCCGAAACCGCCAAGACGTGGGGCGCCGGGACGGTGGACGTCAGCTACGACCCCAACGGCTACGGCCTTGTCGGGTTCGCGTCCGGGCACCGCAAAACCACCACCCGGCTGCTCGACGGGGCCAACTACCCGCCCGTCCGCACCCTGTTCCCGGCCGAGTTCCCGTCGGCCGCGGTCGTGCCCGTCGCCTCCCTCATCGAGGTCGTGAAGCGGGTCGCCCTGGTCGCCGAACGCACCACACCCGTTCTGCTCACGTTCGCCGACGGGTCCGACACGCTGACCGTGGAGGCCGGTGGGGTGGAGGAAGCCCGCGCGTCCGAAGCCCTCGGCATCAGCTCCTACGCCGGTCAGGACACGCTCACGGTGGGCTTCAACCCGCAATACCTCATCGACGGGCTGCACAGCCTCGGCACGCAACACGCCCACTTCGGGTTCGTTGACGCGTTCAAGCCGGCCGTGATTTCCGGCGCCGACGACGACGGGCAGCCGGTCGCCGGGCACCGATACCTCATTATGCCGATCAGGGTCAGCCGCTGATGAGCATGCTCACCATCCCGATTAGCAAGACGGCCGCCCACCCCGGCCCTGCGCTGCCGCGTGGGCGCTGTGACAACCACACCGCCTACGTGTCCGGCTGCGAGGCATGCAAGACACGCAACCGGGTGCGGCAGCAGATGTACCGCAAAGCGTCAATCGTCGGTACCCACGCGCCCGGCCTCATCCCCGCCGTCGGGGCAGCACGACGACTCCAAGCCCTCGCAGTCGCAGGCTACGAAGCTGTTGACATCGGCACCCGGCTCGGTGTTCACCGCGAGCAGATCCGGCGGTGGCGCACCCCCACCGCCCCCACGATCAGCCGCCGGCGCCATAACGACATCGCCGCGCTCACGCGCCAACTCGCCGGCACCGTCGGACCCTCGCGAACTGCCCGCACCGTCGCCCACCAGAAGGGCTGGCAGCCGCTCGCCGCCTGGGACGACATCGACAACCCGGATGAGCAGCCGCAGGTCCGCGAAGCGCACCACCACCGTGACCCACGGCCCCTCATCCACCGGGTGTTGACCGGTCTCGCGCCCATCGACGTGCTCACGGCTTCCGAGCAGGCGCGGCTGTGGCTGCGGTGGGCCGAACAGCGGGAGCTGGACAACCTGCCGGATGGGCCGCGCAGCTTCGGGCGGCAGTTCGACATCAGCCACCACCGGGCGGCCCGCATCATCGCCGCCGCCCAGCAAACCCCAACCACCGCGGCCGAGGGCCGCACCATCCGAAAGGTGGCCTAACCATGGCCAATGAACCGCTCATCACGATCGTCGGCAACGCGACCGACGACGCCCAGCTCAGATTCACCCCCAGCGGCGCTGCCGTCGCCAACTTCACCGTTGCCGTCACCCCCCGCGTCAAGCGCGGAGACGAGTGGGCCGACGGGGACACCACGTTCTTCCGCTGCGCCGTGTGGCGGGAGATGGCCGAGCAGGTCGCCGAGACCGTCACCAAGGGCATGCGGCTGATCGTGCACGGCCGGTTCAAGACCCGGCAGTACGAGAAGGACGGGCAGCCCCGCCTGTCGGTGGAGATTGACGTGGACGAGGTGGGCCCGAGCCTGCGGTACGCAACGGCGAAGATCCAGAAGGCGTCCCGCTCTGGTGGCAGCTCGGGCGGCGGACAGGCTGGCGGGTTCGGTGGTGGCATGGATGACCCGTGGTCGACGTCCGCCCCGGCGCCGGCACGTTCGGGCGGCAGCACCTTCGACGAGACGCCCCCTTTCTAGATCAACCCACCGGGTGCGGCCTGTCGAGGGGGCAGGCCGCACCCACTTCCCCGCCCGGAGGTGACCCCATGGCAACAGACACCCTGCCAGCACCCACCCGCAGCGACACCCAGGCTGGCGACGTTGACCACCTGTGGTGCTGCGTCACGTACGTGGCCATGTGCGGGGTCGACCTGACGGGTGTACCCGACGCTTCGGCCCCGACGAAGCTGTGCCCGCTGTGCGCGCTGGCCGATGACACGGGCATGCCGTGCCCGGTTCCGGGGTGCCGGCCGTGACCGCCAAGGTGATCGACCTGAACTCGCGACGCCGGACTGCCGCCGTCCGACCGGCCCCGCCCACCAAGCCGTGCGCTGCCGGGGTGACACCGTGTGGGGCTGAGCCTGCCCGCCTGTATGCCTGCGGGTGGCGGTGCGACGAATGCCGGCCGGGGGCAGCACGAGAGCCCGACACCGTAAAGGGGTCGGGTGAGGTGGCGTGAGAGGGCTAGTCGGTGGCGGGCTTGCGCCGTCCGCCCCGCTTGACGGGGGTGACGGTCGGTCCGGCCTCAGCGTCATGCAGGGCGGGCCGGTTCTCGCGGATCCACTCCTCGACGTCTTCGATGCGCCACACCTTGCCCATGGCCAGCACGTCGTACGGCTTGGGCCAGTTGGGCTGGGCCATGAGTTGGTGGACACGCTGCCGGGACACGCCGAGTCGGTCTTCGATCTCGCGTGCGCCCATCAGGTGACGGCCCATGGTCAGGAGCATAGGCGCAACCCTACTAGGCACTTGCCTAACATCGCAATCCCTGATAGGACTAGACATGTGCCTAGCTAGGCACTTCCCTAGTCAATCCATTCCACCCACGGCAGGGAGCCACCATGATCGATCGCACGCTTGACCGGCGACCCGACGACGCCCACCACCTGATCAGCGACGCCCTCGAAGTTCTCGGCCGCCACGTCTACAGCCACCGTCTGTACGCCAACGAGGCCACCGTCACCCCCAACGGCTCCCGCTACGACTTCGACACCGACACCGACATGGGCGGCCTGCCCGGCATCCGCCTCGAACTGACCGCCACCGAGTTTCTGCTGTGGTGCGAGGCGCTGAACGCGCCGCGTGTCGCCGTCGCCCGACGCGTCGGGCGCACCGAGCTGTCCGCCAGTCTGCGGCGCGACGACTGTTCGTGGTGGTTGACCGCCACCATCGGCCACACCAAGGGCGACGACCGCCTACCCGGCGCCCGCATCGCCTGGAACCGCAACGAGACCGGCCGCCGACTCTCGGACGGCTACACCACCGTCGGTGACCTGCGCAACGCCCTCGCCGCCCTCGGCTACCGGTACGAGACACCCGCCGGAGACATCAAGCCGGTCGAGCCGTACGGGCCGACCACCCCGCAGATCATCCGCTACGGACATTCGGCGCTGGAATCCCCGCTGCGGCCGAACTGGCGACCGGTCCCCTGCACCGACTGCGGTTCGGAGATCCCTGCCGGCACCCGTCCGCCGGTGTGGACCGACGACGCGACCACCTGCCCGGTCTGCACCGACAAGCGGCACGCGAACAACCCCACCGCCTGACGTTGCCCAAGCCTCGCTCAACCAGCACAGGAGAACCGCATGCCACGACGGGTAAGCGCCGCCACCTTGGCGCTTGAGAACCAACCCCACGCCCTCTACCGGTTCTTCGACCGCACCGACGTTCTGCTCTACGTCGGCATCACCGCCGACCTGCCCACCCGGCTCAAGAGCCACCGCAAAGGCAAGCCGTGGTGGACGCAGGTCGCCAACATCACCATCGAGCCGTTCGAGACCCGACAGGAAGCTCTCGACGCCGAGAAAAGGGCCATCCGCGAAGAAGGACCGCTGCACAACGACCAGCACAACCCGCACGTGTGGGTGGAGACCGGCGTCCGTCCCGAGGACATCGACGGAGCCTGGATCGCGGAGAACTGGCGGAAGGTTCACCCATACGTCAGAGATCACGTTGAGATGCCAGCCTGGCACACCGGACGGTACGAACTAGCCGGCAGCATCCTGGAAGAGTTCACAATCGGCGAGGCGGACCGCTTCATCGCGGCTGGTCGCGCCCAAGGTGAAGCGGACGGCGAGGACGGCCTCGGCGGAGAGGAGGCCATCGCTCGCGCCGTGTTCGCCGCTGTCGCCGAGATGCAGACCGACATTGCAGTTCTCACGACGGCGGCTCATGCACTGCTCGACGTTCTTCCCCCCGAGCAGGTGTACTCGGCGCTGGCCAAAGACTTGGGCGAGCAGATCAACGACACGCGGACTCTCGCCGCGTCGGTACGCCTGGTCGCCCAGAGCATGGCAGTCGCGTACCTCAATGGACTCGATGGCGCTGATCGCGCCGCTTGCCTCAAGCGGGCACAGGACGCCAATCCAACCCTTGCCGGCCTTGAGTTGGCCCACGAGGCGGTCGTCTCCGCCCGCGCCCGCGAAGCCTTCGATCTTCCCCTGACGGATTCCGAGGGGTGACGGGGTTGGTCACGCGGTGGGAGGTGGAGAAGGCCGTAAAGGTGTCGAGCATTGACATCACCGGCAAGTGCATCCTCATGATGCTGCTGTCTGAGTCGAACGCCAGCACGGCCGAAATCGCCCCTAAGCACGCCCCCACCTACACCGAGCTTGAGGCCACAACGAGCGCTTCCCGCTCGACGCTCGTCGAATGGATGAGGGCTCTGACTGCCGCTGGGTGGGTTCGGAAATTGTCGGTGGAGGGCGAGTCTCGGACCGGCTACGCGCTCTCTGTTGGTGACCCAAATGCGGCACGGGAACCGCGCAAGCGGGCCACGAAGACGGCAGCCTCAACCACCCCCGACCGGCAGGGTGCGGCGACGGACGTCGATGGCGCGTATCGCCTGGCGGCACGGGCTGGCGGGGAGGGCATGCCGCCAGGCGATACGGAGCATGCCGCCAGGCGATACGCCGGCATGCCGCCAGGCGATACGCCGAGCGAGGGCTTCCTTATTAGGAACTCTCCTACGGAGAGTTCTACAACTAACCCAACCCTTACTCCTCCCCTGTTCGGGGAGGGCGCGTCCCCCGAGGGCTCCAAGCCATCAGCGAAACCGAAGAAGGTCGAGCCGTACCGCGAAGACGTCGAGCGAGTGTGCACCTATCTCGCCGAATGGATCGTCAAGAACGGCTCTAAGCGCCCAACCATCAGCGACGGGTGGCGGGCTGAGGCGCGGCGAATGATCGACCTCGACAAGCGATCCCTCGACGAGATCCATCGGATTACTCGGTGGTCCCAGAAGCATCCGTTCTGGAAAAGCAACATCATGTCGATTCCGAAGCTGCGCGAGAAGTTCGACCAACTGCGTCTGCGCATGGAGGCCGAAGAGGCTGCCGAAGCCGAGCGCAACCAGCAGGGCGGTCGGATGAACGGCGGCATGAAGCCCGCGAACCCCCGGATCTTGCGCAACAGCCACGAGAACCAAGACCGCTACGACGTGAAGCTCTAACGGAAGGAGGGCCAGTGGACATCAGCAGCACCGACCTCGGCGGCCTCGCCCGCGAAGTGATGGAACGGCACGGCATTGACCCGACCACCGTCCCCCCACGGCCCGGGTTTGACCTCGCCGACCATCTGACCGAGCAGGCCGAGGCGACGTTGAGCCTGATCCTGCCGCCCCGGTTCCGCAACGCCGAACCGGACCACCCGTACGTGCGCCGGTGGGTGGACGCGTACCTGCGTGGCCCGGCCGAGTGCCCCGGCCTGCTGCTGCTCGGACCGGTGGGCACCGGCAAGAGTCACCAGGCGTTCGGCGCCCTGCGGCGGGTGGTGTTGGAGTCTGCCCGCCGCTGCCGGCGGATGACGTACACGATCACCAGCCACCCCGAGTTCAACGCGGCGATGCGCCCGCAGCTCGACGACCGGCATCTGCGCGCCCTGGCTGACTTTCAGACGGTGGATCTGCTGGTGTTCGACGACTTGGGGGCGGGCAAGTCCACCGACTGGACGGAGGACACCCTGTACCGGCTGATGGACACCCGGTGGGCGAACCAACTGCCGACGATCACCACGACCAACCTTGACGCTGCCGGCCTTCGCGCCGACGTGGATGAGCGGGTGGTGTCCCGCCTGTCCACCAGCGTGCAGGTGGGGTTGAAGGGTTCGGACCGGCGGCGCGGCGGTGACCTGCCGTGACGGACACGCTGGACCGGGCCGACCCGGTGACCGTGTTCTACGACCACGGCGCCGAGCAGGTGGTGTTGGGGGCAATGCTCCGCGACCCGCTGGTCATCGGCGAGGTGGAGGCGTTGGTGTCGGCGGCATCGTTCCACAAGCCGTGCCATCCGCTGCTGTTCAAGGCGATCACCACGCTGCGGGAGAAGGGCCGCAAGACGGACCCGACGAGCGTGGCCGGGTATCTGGCGGACGAGAAGCTACTCACCCGCCTGCCGGGTGGCGCCCTGTACTTGAACGACCTGATGGCGGTGGTCCCGGTTGCCGCCCCGGTCGGTGAGGCGATTTATCACGCGCGGACGGTCGCCTCCAAGGCCCTGCTGAGGGACTTCGACGCCGGGCTTGAGAAGGTCCGTGACGACATTCGGTCCGGTAGTGCGAGCGATCCCGCTGAGCTGTTGGAGCGTACCCGGGTCATGATTTCGGACCTGGGTACGCGCGCCGCAGGTGACGGTGGTCCGAGGCGGTGGCGGGACATCATCCGCCCCGGCCTGGACGCGATCGAACTCGCTGAGGAAGGCACCGGCCCGCCGGGAGTGCCGACGGGCATCCCCGACCTGGACCAGTTGATCCACGGCTTGCAAAAGCAGCGTCTGTACGTGGTGGCTGGCATCCCGGGCGGCGGCAAGTCGACGTTGGGCGCCGGCGACTTCGTGCGGTCGGCGGCGTTCGCGCACAGCCGCCCGACGGGGGTGTTCTCGATGGAGATGACCGAGCAGGAGTTGTTCAACCGGCTGATCTGCGCCGCCGCCCGCGTGCCAGCGAAGAAGGTCACCGACGGCACGTTGGACACCGACGACTGGACGGCCATCGCCCGGGTGTGCGGGGAGACCGAAGACGCGCCCCTGTGGATCGACGACACCAAGGGTTTGACGATGGCGGACATTCGGGTGCGTGCCCGCCGGTTGAAGCAGCAGCACGGCCTGGAACTGGTCGTCATCGACTACCTGGGGTTGATCGAGTCAGCGACCAGCGCGCCCCGCAACCAGCAGATCGACGAGATGGCCCGGTCGGCGAAGAACCTCGCCGGTGAACTAGACCTCGCGGTGGTGCTGCTGGCGCAGATGAATCGGGCGTACGCGCAGCGCGCCGACAAGCGGCCCGTCCTGACGGACTTGAAGGAGTCGGGCGGCATCGAAGCCCACGCCGACGTGGTGATTTTCGTGCACCGGGACGAGCAGTTCGACAAGACGAAGCGCCTCGGCGAGGCGGATTTGATCGTGGAGAAGAACCGTGGTGGCGCTCGCGGCACCGTTGAGGTGGCTGCGCAACTGCACCTGAACCGCTTCGTGTCGATGGCGATGCCGTGAGCGGGATGAGCCTGGTGGATAACGCCGCCGACCGACCGCCGTACTCGGACTGCTGCCCGCGCTGCCGGTTCAACCGAACTCCGCTACCCCCACTGATGGTTCGGGAGAACGAACGCGGCACGGGCGTGGTCGCCGACTACGTCTGCCCGCGCGGGCACATCTGGTTCACGGGCTGGGCGTGGTGGTCGGGCGAGCGCCATGACACGGACGGGTTGGCGGCATGAGTTGCGACTACTGCGGCCTTGCCACGGACGAGCCTGCGCGCTGGGAGGTGTCGTCGGGCCGTTTCCCCGGCGACGGGATGACCCGCTACGTGTGCGAGGTGCACCGGGGGTCGGCTGAGCAGCATGTGGCCCAGCTCGGCGACGTGTTCGTGTTCCCGATGAACAGCGATTCGAACCGGAGGGCTGCGGCATGAGCGAGGCGTGCACGAACACTGATCCGCACGGCCGGCACGAGCATTACGGGCAGCCTGCAACGCTGCGCCGGGAGTGCCCCGGCGTTGAGGCGAACGACGGCCACCGCATGGTGGCGGCCCTCGAAGCGGCCGGGTTCACGGTGTACGCGCGCCGCCGCGATGCTGTGCGGATGGCCCGCCCTGGCACGGATGAGGGTTGGTGGCCGGTGCCGACGGACCCGACCGCGCCCGAGTTCGCCGAGATGCTGGCGAAGGTACGGCGGGTGTTGTTGGAGGACGTCGCCCACGGTGAGGCAGCGAAGACGGCGCTGGCCCTGTACGACGGGGAGGCGTCGTGATGGAAGAAAATCCCCTGCCGAGCCTGCACAACAACGGCGCACAAGACCCCGACCGGTGGGCGCCGGCGTTGGGGAACCGCCGTGACCCGTACGGCTGCACCCACCCCGAGGAAGGCGACGTGGTGGCGTGGCGGTACGCGGCGTGGCTGGTCCACGAGATCCGCCCCATTCCCGACGCCGACCTGACCGATGAGCAGCGGGCGAAGCTGGTCGCGTCGGTTGGCCGCCTGTCGGGTGAAAAGCGGGCACTCGCCCTGTTCAAGAACCGGCCGTTCCACATCGTGCTGCGCCACCAGGCCGGGCCGCTGATCATCAAGCCGGGTGAGGAGCGCGGGTTCATCCGGTTGCACGACGGCACCCGTGAGGTCAGTTTCACGTCGTGGCCGCGCCAGAACGACTGGCATCGGCTGCCGGGCCCGTATCAGACGTGCTCGTGTCACGGGCATCCGTGGCCGTGCCAGGACCGGGATCAGCAGGTGCTTGCCCAACACCAGATGCGCAAGATGGATCGGCTGATGGCGACCGCCCAGCCGGGCGTGTGCGCGCATTGCCTTGAGCCGATCTCGACCCGGCAGAAGACGGTGACGTTCCCCGAGGAGTCCCGGTTCGTTCCGGGCGCTCCGGGGTCGACGTTCCACGCGGGCCGTGCCGCCTGTTGGGGCGCTGCCGAGGAGTACGAGCGAGCCGGCCGGCTCGTCGACAACCCGGACGTCGCGCGTCTCGCCTCATGCCCGGGGATCAGGTTCATTCACGAGCAGCACGGCATGCCCGCCGACCAGCGGGTCGAGTGCACGGCCGGACCGTTGTGCACGGGGCTGCACGGGCCGGCGGGTTTCCGGCAGGACGTGCCGTGCTGGCATCGGGTGGAGTTGGCCGGCAATGAAGGCGCGTACGCCCGCCCCAGCGTCGACTGCGGCTATCGGGGCCGTGGGGTGTGTCTGGGTGGCGACCTTTCTGGTGGCGGCTCGTCTCTGTCCCCGATCGCTGCCGACCTGCTGTGGGAGAACAAGTCGCGGCGGGGAGGTGGGCTGCTGTGACCGCCCCCGTGTGGCCGACGGTGATGGTGACCGGCCACCGCCCGCAGGACATCCCCGACGACGCCCACGGCTGGGTGCGGGAGCGGTTGGACGCGGCGGCGGTGTGGCTGCGCGACGAGCGCGGCATGACCACGGGCATTACCGGCATGGCGTTGGGGTCGGACATGTGGTGGGCGGACTCGCTGCACCGGGCGGCAGTGCCGTTCGTGGCGCACATTCCGTTCCCGCAGCAAGCGGACCCGTGGCGGAAGTCGAACCCGCAGGCGGTGGCCGAGTGGCATCGTCTGCGCGCCCTGGCCGCCGACGTGGTGCCGTACGGGGACCTCGCCGGCCTAGCCGTGCATGCCCGTAAGCGGGTGGCGGTGTCGCTGCTGCACAAGCGCAACGACGGCATGTTGGCCGCGACCGCCGAGGCCGACGGCGCGGTGCTGGCGGTGTGGCGTCCGTCGAAGCGTGGCGGGGGCACGTTCTCGGCGGTGAAGAAGGCCCACCAACTGCGCCTGCCGGTGATCCTCATCAACCCGGAAGCCCGCACCACGTCCCTGCCCAGCCCTGACCGGCTGGCCGACCTGCTGTACCCGAACCGACCCCAACCGTTGATTCAAGCCTGAGGAGGCCACCAATGACCGACACGACCGCGCCTGTAATCGAGGATGTGCCGCTGCCCGGCATGCCCGACGCCGACGACCTGTCCAGCCCGGCCGACCCAGCCGCGTTCCCGGAGCGGCTGGAAGACGTCAACGCGGACAGCCTCACCCGGTGGTTGGTTTGCCACGCCACCGAACGAGGTGCCCTCAACTTCACCGGGCTCAGCGTGCAGAACCCGGCCGCCTTCGCCCACTCGTCGTGCGCCCTCAACGCGGAGTGGGCGTTGGCGTACGTGCTGCGCGAGTTGCCCCCCAGCTTGGGTGACCGGCTAGCAAAGCAGATTTGGTCGACCTGGGACGAGGGGTCTGGTCCGTACGAGCTGCCAGCAGAGTGGATGACCGAGTACGGCATGAACCCGGACGCCCTGATCGAGCGGGTGCAGCGCAACCGTCGGGAGGCGGCGTGAGCAAACGCCCCTGCTTCTTCTGCGGCCAGGCCGAGCCGGATCACGTGGACGGCCGCTGCGAGCGGTACCAGCCGAACAACCCCGACTTCGAGGAGACGACCATGACCGAGCCCTACTACGAGATCAACGTCGTGAAGCACGACGTCCACCCGAGCGTGCGCGACCGGCAGGCCGACGCCGCCGCCCCCGTCGGGGTCATCTCGGCGACCGTCCTGCCGCAGCTCGCCGGGGACATTCTGCGGGCGACCGCAGACCAGATCGCGCCGAAGAAGCCGGTGACACGATGACCGACATCCCGGCGGCCGAGGCGTCGCCCACACTGCCCCCGGAGTTGATCCGATACTTCGAGGTCCGTCGGCAGGAGCGCGCCGACGCCGTCAGCCGGGCACTGTCCACACTTCGCCCATACGAGCGGCGGCTAGTGCGCGAAGCCGCCGTGATGGGGTACGTGCGCGGCACGATGGCCGGTCGCGTGGACGCCAACATGGGGCGCGACACGCAGATCCCCAAGGACTCGGCGGTCCTCTTCGAGGTCGTCGAAGCGTGCATCGCGATGGACGACTTGTACCCGTACCTCGCTGAGGCGGCGGATGGCCGTCGCCGTCGCATCACCAAGTCACGGCGGTGGCCCGGTGAGTGACCCTGTGATCGACACCCCGCGCGTGGTCGTCGCCCCGCCGTTCAACCCTGAGCGCGCCGCGCTCAACTTCGCGGCCCGCCTGCTGCGTGCCGACTACGAAGATCACGAGCTGCTGCACTCGCACCTGGCCGCCACTGACGAAGACGTGCCCGCCATCCGGGCGGCGTTGCGCGACCTCGCCGACCGGCTTGCCTCCGGCGGCAACCGCGAATGGTCGGTGCGCTACGCAGATGGGTTCGTTGACGGCATCCCGTTCACCGAGGCCGTTGCCCTGCAACGCGCGGCGGGCATGGGCGAGTATGCCGAGGTCGTGTGCCGGGACGGCGGCCCGTGGGTGACCGCACCCACAGATGAGGGGCAGCGGCCGTGACCGACCAGCCGTACACCGACGCTGACGTCAGCCTGATCGCTGGCGAGCTACGCGAGACCGGGATGAAGGACGCGTTCTTCGACGACTCGTCCGGGTCGTGGGAGGTAGAAGAGAAGCAGCACCAGTACGAGGCTGCGGCCCGCGCCGTGCTGGACGCCCTCGCGACGGCCGGGCGGCTGCTGCCCGCAGGGACGGAGACGGTGGAGCAGCCGGGCATCCGCATCCGCCGTGACGGTGTGGTGATGTCGGAGGAGCCAGCCACTCGGGAGCAGGCGCGGATCATGATCCAAAGCCACGAGGCGCACCGCGCGGTCGACCCGGGGTGGCGTGGCTCGGCGGAAATGATTCACCGCTACCAGCACACCACCCCGTGGGCGACCGTGGAGGAAACATCGTGACTGGGCGGCCGTACACCGACGACGACGTTAACCTCATTGAGGCTGCGTGGGACGAACATGCAGTGGCCTTCTACGACGGGTTGATCGCCGAGTGCCGCTGCGGGTCCCGGGAAGACAACCACGACGCGAAGGTCGCGCTGGCCGCTCTCGCCGCCGCCGCTCGCCTCGCCCCCGCAGACGACGACCCCCGCCATATCGCGGAATTCCGCGACGAAGGTTGGTGCATACAGCACCCGCTGGCCTGCCGCCAAAACGGTGGCTTGTTCGGCTGCCCGTTCAACCGGGCCGCCCTCGCCCTTGACAGCCCGCCGGCGCAACTCGGTCGATTTGTGGTGGATCTTTCCGACGAAGGTCAGGGCGGCGATCTTGTTATCGGTGACCGGGTTGGGCCGGGGGTGCCGTTATGACCGGGCAGCCCAGCACTGTCGAGGTTGCCTACAACACGGAAGCCCTCACCGCCCGGTGGTCTGCCGTGGTCAACGACGAGATCGGCGGGTGGGCGGTCACCACCAACGGCCTCGGCCCGCTTGATGGGGGCAGGATGGCCGCCGACCTAGTGATGACCCGCGAGCTGGCCGAGCACATCGCCGACGTGCACAACCAGTGGGTGGCGCGGCAAAACATGGGCGTGCCGGTGGTCACCGGATTCATCACCACCATGGACGTCTCAGCGCCGCCCCTGTTCCGCACCCTGTGGCGTCGCCTGCGACGTCGAAGTCCGGGCGGGGTGGGTCGGTGAGTAACCGTGACGGTGCGGACCGCCTGCGCCTGTTCCGGGCGTTGCGGCGTGCCCGCTGGCGGGTGGAGTTCGCCAAGTCGGGCCACGTCAAGATTTGGAACCCGAGCGGCCTGCTGGTCACCACCACCCCGTCGAGCGCATCCGACACCAACAGCTTGAATGCGCTGCGCCGGGACCTGCGCAAGGCCGGATTCCAGCACAACGGGCGCGGCCAGAAGCCGAAGCCCAACAAGATCCCGAACCAGAGGAGCCAGCCGCGCTGAGCGGCCCCACCGAAAGGAACAACCCTGTGCGCACTCACCTCGGCACCATTCTCACCCTCACCGCAGACAAGCTCGTCACCCCCGACGGCTTCGGCGCCGTTCACGAACTGCTCGACTACATGACCGGCGACACCCTGTTCACCCACCAACTGCCGCGCGCCGCCGACGAGTGCAAGCCGGAACTACTGCGACAGCACCCCGACCTTGCCGACGTCAAGCCGCCGGAGTTCCGCGACGAGGCGCACGTGTGGTCGTGGCTGGCCGAGCAGACCGACCGGTACGGCACCCACCGAGAGGTTCAGCCTCTGCCGGCTGACGCTCACACCCGAATCAACCCGCTGGACGAGCTGGCGATGAACCACCCGCACCTTGCCGTGATCCCGGTGGCCATGCCCGACTCGACGCCGTGATGACCCTGCCGCTGCTGCCCGGCCCGCCCGAGCCCCGTACCTGCCAGTCCTGCGGCCGAGCTGTGCCCAAGGGGCCGTTGGTGGCGGGCCTCGGCTCGGGCTGCGCACGTGAGCACGGCATCACCGCCCCGTCCATCGTCCGGCCCCACCACAACGGGCAAGACGGGCCGACTCTGCTCGACCTGCTCAACCAGCAGCAACGGAAGGAGCCCGCCGTGATCGAGTCGCCGGGCAACGTGGTGTGCCGGCAGCGCACCGACGACGAAGACGAAGCCGTGCGGGCGGCACAGCGGCGACGGGGGTTGGCCGATGGGTGAGCGAGATGAGGCGGCCCGGTGGCGGCACGCGGTCATCGTCAACTGGCACAGGCGGCTGTACCGACGGCGGCTGCGGGCGCGGCAGGTCGGCAGGTGGTGTCGGTGATCAGGCAGAATGTACGCAGCGTCATCGAAGGAGGGCTAGTGACGAGCGAAACCCCGGGTCCAGACCAACGCACTTCGATGGACAGTGACACGCTGTCACTCGCGGTCTTCCTGCGCGCCCGGTACGACGAACGCGAGCAGAAGGCGGAAGCCGCCGCAGCCGAAGGCCCCATGTGGCGCTCCTCCGATAGCGGCATCTACCCCAGCGACGATCGCCGTCATCCTGGCGCGATCGTCTCCGGCCCTTACGGCTACCTTTTCGAGGAGCACGGCGAACACATCGCCGACAACGACCCGCAGTACGTGCTTGACGACTTGGCCTCCAAGCGGGTCATCCTCGACGCCCACCACGACGACGGGCACGGCGACTGCGCTGGTTGTGGCCTTGACCCGATCGGGCTGCCCATGCATCAGATCGACGAATGTCCGACGCTGCTGGCGCTCGCCCGGCCATTCACCGCCCACCCCGACTGTCAGGATGCGTGGAAGCCGTGACCGACGACCGGATGGAGTGGCTGACCGGGCAGATCGACGAAGACGAGCAGTTGGCGCACGACGCTGGCGGGTGGGGTGGCTGAACGAATGACGACCCGGGTCTTGAGTTGGCTCATCGACTTCTGTCGTGCGGGCACCGAACCGATCGCCCGCGCCATTGATGACATCGCCGACGGCATCCACTCGTTCTGCGACCGACTGTAGCCAGAACGGCAGCAGCGGCCCGGACTGCCATCCAAGCCGCCGCCAATCCCACCACCCCGAAATCCCCCGGAGTCTCCGCCACAGCGTAGCCACGCAGATCGGAGACCAGCCACCATGCACCAAGACACTGATGCCCCCGAAGGTGCGTGCAACGCCTGCCACCGACGCGACCCCGAATACGGGCTGATCTGCGAACCCTGCCGTCGCTGGCTACCCGTCGCCCTCACCAGCCTGCTCGAACTCACCGTCCGGCTTACTGACGACCTCATCCCCGCCGACGACAGCACCACCGCAGCGGTGCTCATCTGCCGCACCTGCCACCTCACCGTGCCTGCCGGTCAGACCCCCCGCCACCCCGGCCACCCTGAACACGACCACTCACCCACCGGGAAATGGCACGGCGGCTGGACCGCACACCACCTCATCCGCCGCACCGCCGGGCCCGCCCCCTCCATCGCCCCGGACATCATCGTTACGGGGGGTGGGCACGAAGCCCCCGTGCCTCTCGACCTGCACGCACACGACCTACTCGGACCGGTCATCCGCGACGGCGGCCGACCCATCGACACCACCGGCGACAACTGGATCCCCGCCAGCCGACTCACCCCTGTCGCCGTCAACTACACCCGCTTCGAAGTCACCGAGCGGCGCGAAGAAACAGAGAACGAAGACGGCACCATCGCGGTCACCTTCCACCGCGACTTCCACCACCACCGCCAACAACTCACCGTGATGGACCGGCAAGCCCGCCGCGACCCCAACGGGTACAAGGTGATGATCCCCGCAGGCGACCAGATCGGCGCCGTCCCCATCGCCCAAATCCTCGACCAAGAAATGCGGGCATGGGCAGACGCGGGAGCACCCGGCAGCCGCTACCGGCCCACCCCCACCATCAACAACCTTGTCGACTGGCTCACCAAACGCCTCAACTGGGCATGCGACAACTACCCGGCCATGGACGCGTTCGCCGACATGCTCAGCAGCATCCGCGGCACCCTCATGGGCGCCCTCGGCGACTTCGACCCCCAGGCCGAACTGTGCGACGGCGTCGACTGCCCCGCCTGCACCCTGCGCATGCTGTACCGCCGCCAGGACGGCACCGGTGACATCGAATGCCAGAACCCGGACTGCCGCCGCATCTTCACCGCCACCCAATACCGGGACCATTTGAAAGAAATCGCCCCCACCGCGAGGCGGAAAAAGCAACCCGCCGCCGTGTGACCGGCGTGTCACGCACCCGCACTGGTCAACTCGATTACGACCCTTTATCGTTGCGGGTGGCGAAGTCTGCCCACAAACACCACAGGAAGCCCCGCAGCCCACACGGCGCGGGGCTTTCCCGTGTACCCGAAAGGGGGTGACGGTGCGCCCCGGAGCCAACCCCGACGCGAAACTCACCGCCGCGCAACTCGCCCTCGCCCTCGGCGTCACACCCCAACTCGTCAACACGTGGCACACCGACGGCTACCTCAACGCCGACGGGGAGCGCGTCTACCTGACTGAGGCGGGCCGCAACTGGAAAGGCCACCGCCTGTTCCGGTACCTCGACGGGGCCAAAGCCGAGTCAGCGACACGCCGGTCTCCCCGCTCCTACCGCAAACCGCGGCCCGGCCGCGACTGGGATGCGCTTGACCGGAAGCCAATCAGCGCGGACGCACTGGCCGGGTAAGGTCGCTGCAAAGTGACACGCTGGCCGGCAGACCTCATAGCATCTGCATGGGGAGGGGGTACCCCATGGCAGAGCTTTGCGGAGCGCACGCCAGAAGTACCGGTAAGCCGTGCACTCGCCCGGTCGTCAAGGGCACTAATCGGTGCCGGTTCCATGGTGGCGCAGCGCCGCAGGTCAAGGCGGCGGCAGAGCGGCGGGTCCAGACCGCGCTGGCCGAGCAGGCGGTGAAGACATTCGGCTTGCCGCGCGAGGTTGACCCCCGCGATGCCCTCCTTGAGGAGGTGCACCGCACGGCCGGCGCTGTCGCGTGGCTGCACGAGCAGGTGCAGGCGTTGCAGGCCGATCAGGTGGTGTGGGGTGTCACCTCGGAGGTGACAAAAGACGCCAGCGAGTTCCCCGGCGTCGACACAACCCGCGCAGCCGAGGTGAACGTGTGGGTTCAGTTGTGGCGTGCCGAGCGTGCCCACCTGGTGAAGGTGTGCAAGGAGGCCATCGGCGCCGGGCTTGAGGAGCGCCGGGTGAAGTTGGCGGAGCAGCAAGGCGCGATGCTCGCCGGGGTCATCAAAGCGATCCTCGGGGATCTGGACCTGTCGCCGGCCCAGCAGGCGAAGGTGGCCACGGTGGTGCCAATGCGGTTGCGGGGGGTCGCCGCGGCATGAGAACCGGGGGTGACCCATGACGGTCGCCGCTGTTTCACCGTGGGAGGCTGCCGCCCAGTTTTTCGAGCCGCCGCGCGAGCGGGATTGCCCTTGGGTATCACCTGGGCAGATGGCGTTGGAGTTGGACCCGAAGACGGTGCAGACGCCGGCGCTCAACCTGATCGATGAGGCGTTGGTTGACGTTGCCGAGGGTCGCTGTAAGCGGCTGATGTTGGCGATGCCCCCGCAGGAGGGGAAAAGTCAACGCACGTCGCGGCGGTTCCCGCTGTGGATGCTGGTCCGTAACCCTGACCTGCGGATCGCCATCGTGTCGAACAGCCACGGGTTGGCTCGGCGTTGGGGCCGCAACATCCGCGATGACATCGCCGAGCATGGCGGCAAGCTGAACCTGACCGTCAACCCGGCGTCGTCGGCGGCCGATGAGTGGGAAATCCTCGGCCACGAGGGCGGGGTGTTCTGTGTCGGCATCGCCGGCAGCCTCACTGGGCGTCCAGTCGATCTGCTGATCATCGACGACCCGTACAAGAACAGTGAGCAGGCCGACTCGAAGGCGTGGAAGGAAACGGTCCAAGAGTTTTGGACAGAGGTCGCCATCCCCCGGCTCGGCAACAACGTCGCTGTGGTGATCATTCAGACGCGTTGGCGCAACGACGACCTGTCGGGCTGGTTGCAGGAACGCGACGACGGCGTTGACTGGCGCGTCCTGAACATCCCCGCGCAGGCAGACCACGATCCGAACAAGGGCGAGTCTGACCCGCTGGGACGCGAGCCGGGCGAGTTCATGATTTCCGCGCGGGGCCGCAGCCGCGACGACTGGGAGCAGCGCAAGCGCGAAGCTGGCTCCCGGTCGTGGAACGCCCTGTTCCAGGGCCGCCCCTCCCCGGCGGAGGGCAACATCTTCCAACGCGAGTGGTGGCAGTTCTACACCAACCCGCAGTGGACTGAACGGGAAGACGGCTCACGATGGGCGCACGGCTTCGACGAAATCCTCACCTCGTGGGACATGACGTTCAAGGACACCGAGGGTGCCGACTACGTGTGCGGCCAGGTGTGGGGCCGTCGGGACGCGACCGCGTATCTGCTTGACCAGAAGCACGGGCGGATGACGTTCGTGGAGACGTTGCAGGCGGTGCGGGCGCTCGCCGCTCGGTGGCCGCAGTCAACGGCGAAGCTGGTTGAGGACAAGGCCAACGGCACGGCGGTCATCAACTTCTTGCGCCGTAGCATCGCTGGCCTGATTCCGGTGGAGCCGGACGGGTCGAAGACGGCGCGCGCCGCCGCCGTCTCGCCGCTGGTGGAGTCGAAGAACGTGTTCCTGCCCGCGCCGGAGATCGCCCCGTGGGTGGACGGCCTGATTGAGGAGGCGGCGGGCTTTCCGAACTCGGCGCATGACGACCGGGTTGACGCCCTGTCGCAGGCCCTCAACCGGCTGCTGATCAGCCCGTTGTTCTTGGGCGACGACGTGTACGTGGACGAAGAGGACGACGACTTCGAAATCTCGCCCGTCTGACCGGCAGGGGGTGGCCGGTGTCTGAGACCCCCGTCGTTGAGGTCGCCCCGTCCGCCGAGGTGGACTTGCACGAGCAGGTGGAGCACCTGTTGACCCGCCTCAACCAGGAGGTCAACAACAACGAACTGCTGCAAGAATCGGTGTCCGACTTGCAGCGGGCGTTGTACGAGCCGGGTTGGATCCGCCTGACCGCGCAGGGTGAGCACGAGTTTTCGCCTGAGGCGATGGTTCAGATGCGGGCGATCTGCCGCCTGTTCGCCATCAAGCAACCGCTGATCAAGCGGGGTTTGAACCTGCGGTCGGCGTACGTGTGGGGTCAGGGTGTGGAGATCACCGCCCGCGCGAACGGCCGCAAGGACGGTGAGCAGGATGTGCAGGCGGTGGTGCACGCGTTCCTGACGGACCCGTCGAATGAGCGGACTGCCACCGGCGCGGCGGCGCGGGACCAGTTGGAGACGTTCGGTCTCGGCTGCGACGGGGAAGTGTTCCTCGCCTTGTTCACCCGGCCGACGACGGGGCATGTGCAGGTGCGCACCCTGCCAGCGGATGAGATCGCCGAGATCATCTGCGACCCGGAGGACGCCGCCACGCCGTGGTTCTATCTGCGCCGGTGGACGCACGTAGACCGGGACGAGCACGGCAACGCGCTGCGGTCGACGCGGGAGCAGTTGTACCCGGACGTCGACTACCGGCCTACCTCTCGACCAGGCACGTACGCGGGGAAGAAGGTTGACTGGTTCTCGCCCGTCCTGCATGTGCCCGTCAACCAGCCGCTCGGCTGGCAGCGGGGCATCCCCGACGCGTACGCCGCGGTGGACTGGGCGAAGGCATACAAGGAGTTCTTGGAGGACTGGGCGCGGCTGATGCGGTCCCTGTCCCGGTACGCGTGGAAGGCGAGCGCGCCGGGCAGTCGCAACGGCACCGTCCGCACCCGCCTGGCGGCCCCGCCCACCAGAGACGCGGCGACAGGCGAACCGTTGCACGCGGGCGCGACCGCCGTCTTGCCGCCGGATGTGCAATTGGAGGCGGTGTCGAAGTCCGGCGCCACCCTCGACGCCGACTCTGGTCGCCCCTTGGCGGCGATGGTCGCGTCAGCGATGGACATCCCGGTGACCTGGCTGCTCGGTGACCCGGGGGTAGCCGGCAACCGTGCTACAGCGGTGACACTGGACAAGCCCACCGAGGGCACCATGTTGCAACGCCGCGACCTGTGGACCGCTGTGCTGGGCCGCATGCTCCGGTATGTGATCGCCGAGTCGGTGCGCGCGACACAGGGCCGGTTGAAAGGCACGATCGCCGCCGACCCGTGGACGGGCCGGGAAGTGGTGACTCTTGCGGGGGCCACCGACCCGACGATCGACATCACCTGGCCGCGCCTCGACAAGGTTGACCCGGTGGCGGTTGTGCGCTCGGTGGTGGAAGCCAACGGGACGGGCACCATCCCACCCGAGGTGGTCGCCCGTCTCCTGCTGACCGCGCTGGGTGTGCGCAACGTCGACCAGTTGCTTGAGGAAATGGTCGGCCCGGACGGCGAATTCCTGTGGCCCACACCGCTCGGCTCACCGGCCGCCGACCGGCAACGCGACGGCGGTGACCCCGCCGACACCGGGCCGGGACGCATGGCACCCGACGACGACGAACCCGACGTTGACGGCGGCGAACCGGATCCGGGCGATGGGCCTGCCACCGAACAGCTCGCGCTCCCCATCCCTGCCCCGCCGCGACGGCGAGCAACCCGACGACAGGGGTGACCGGCATGTGGCACCACCTACAACGCCGCCTCGGAATCGCCGAGGTGCGCACAGCACTGCACAGGCAGGAGATCAAGATGGCGAAGATCAGCGACGAGCTGGACGACGTACAGCGCCGGATCCAGGCGGCCCGCGAGGCGCAGGACGCGTCGAACCAGAACGTGCGGGACGCCCTGGCCCGGCTGGAGGCGAAGGTCGCCGAGCTGGAAACCGTCATCAACGACGGTGAGGCGTCGGCGGAGGTGCAGGCGAAGCTCGACGAGTTGAAGTCGGCCGCCGATGACGTTCGCACTGCGGCCGAGTCGGCGGACGACGGCTACGAGCCGCCGGTCGTGGAGCCGGCCCCCGTTCCGGGTGTGGAGGGTGAGCCTGCACCGGGTTCGGTGGCGGACCGGGAGCGCGGCGGCCTCTGAGGCCCGCACTGATCGTGTCGGGGTGGCCGGTTACGGTCCGGCCGCCCCGGCGCCACCTCTGATTGGAGCCAGCATGCCGCGAGCATCGCAGCCGCCCAACGGGCAGCGACTTGTTCCGTCCGGGGTGGCCAGCGTCCCTCCTGCTGTGCGCACCATCCCGTCGCCACCCCCACCGCCGAGCGGCAACCGCAGGTGCCGCCATTGCCGATGTGGAGGTGACTAGCGTTGCGCGTCGCCGACCTCGAACCATTCACCGTGCACATTGCTGCACCGCCGATTGGGCTGCTGCAACGCTGCGCCGCCTGCCAGTTCGTGCTCACAGACAACACCGCGTGGGCTGAGGGCCGTGTTGCTGTCATGGACGGCGACGACACCGGCATGTCGTGGTGGCCGGCCGGTGAGCGGATCGCCACCGACAAGACCGGCGAGCAGCGGGCCAGCATCACGTACGTGGTTCAGGCCGGACGACGGTTGGACGACGATGAGCGCCTGTGCTCCGGTAGCAACTGATGGCACCGGATGAGCCAGGCCGCCCGTTCGGCGAGCTGAGCGAGACTGGCCTGTTGTGGCTGATCAACGCCACTGTCTTCCATCCACGCGGCTACGCACTGGCACTTCACGCTGACAGCACTGGAACGGTTACCGGCTGGTCCCTGATGGGTGATGGAAGCGAGCCCTGGAGGTTCGCGGACGACATGAACGAGCAGTTCGCTGCCGCTGAGCAGACGTTGCGCAACCAGCGCTAGCCGCCGGGGGTGACGGTGGCTGTCACCTCCCGCACCTTGCGACTGGTACGCGCACTGCGCGCGACCGTGGGCGGGTACGCCGACAGCGCCGTCCGTGACCTCACAGCCCAGTGGGTTGAGGCATGGGACCGGCTCGCCCCCACCTGGCACACCGCCGTTGACCTGCTCGCCGGGTGGGCGTTGACCCGCGACCGGTGGCCCACCCCCGTCGAGTTGGCCCGGGTGCAACCGTTGCAGCAGGTGCTCGCCGACACCGACGACACGCTCACCGTCCTGGCGGCGGCCACCACCGACACGGTGATCACCGCCTCCGGGTTGGCCATCGACGCCACCATCACCGCCCAACCCGAAGTGGTCGCGTCGCAGCTCCCCGCCGCGTACCGGGATGACACCCGCCAGCGTGTGACCTCCCGGATCCTGCCGTCCGCGTTGGATGTGATCCGCACCCGCGTCACGCAGGCCATCACCGTGCAAACCCGGCCGCTGTCAGCGGACGCGTCAGCGGCGATCCGCCGCGAACTGGTGCGCGGAGTTGAGTTGGGCAGCAGTCCGGAAGAGGTCGCCCGGCGCGCTGTTGCCGCAGTGAACGGGGCCTTCGACGGCGGGTTGCGGCGGGCCCTGAATGTGGCTCGCACGGAGACCCTGGATGCGTACCGCACCGCAGCCCGGTACGCGGACGACGCAAACGCTGACCTGCTCGACGGGTGGGTGTGGCTTGCCACCGTCACCGGTAAGAGCGCGGCGAAGACCTGCCCGTCCTGTTGGGCGATGCACGGCACCGTCCACGACCTGGCTGAGGCTGGCCCCCTCGATCACCAGCAGGGGCGTTGCAGT
This sequence comes from Micromonospora sp. NPDC049801, assembly GCF_040656575.1. Lineage (NCBI taxonomy): Bacteria > Bacillati > Actinomycetota > Actinomycetes > Micromonosporales > Micromonosporaceae > Micromonospora > Micromonospora sp. NPDC049801. Next base: position 37,556 of record NZ_JBFAMS010000014.1, read on the forward strand.
AGGGCCCCACACGTCAAACCCTGGTCGGCGCTCGGTATCGACCTGGACGAACCAGCCGACGCCACCCCCGACCGGCAGGCCGCATTCGACGCCCTCACCGACGCGCAGCAAACCGCCGTGCTCGGTGCCGCCCGCCTGGCCCTGCTTCGTAACGGCTCCATCGACTGGGCTGACCTGGCTGTGAGGCGTGACAACCCGGCCTGGCGCACCTCCATCGTTCCCCGCCCTTTGCGGGACCTCAACCGCATCGCCGACCAGCGGCGCTAACCAACCCCCGGGAGGCGATCCCCCATGCCCGAACGGCCCCTACCCGTACGGGTTACCGCACCAACCGGCTACTCGCAGGAAGCGTTCGCGACGGCGTTGCGCACCCGCCCCGTCGCCGAGTCCGCGCCCACCGTCGAAGCGCCCACCGAACGAATCACCGTCCGGGAAGCCGACGCATCCGGTGCCACCGTCACCGCCCCAGGCCGTCTCGCTATCCGCCTGATACGCAGTGGGTGGAGCCTGAACGGGAACCTGTATCCCGCCGAGGTGCTGCGCCGTGACGGCCCAGCCGCCTGGCCCGCCGGCACGCTCTGCTACGTCGACCACGCCACCGACGAGGAAGACGCCGCCCGCCCCTCCGGCAGCATCCGCAACCTTGCCGCCGTCACCACCACCCCCGCGCGGTGGGACGAAGCCGAACAGTCGCTGATGGCTGAGGCCCGCCTGTTCGCCCCGTGGCGGGAAGCGATCACTGACATGGCCGACACGATCGGCATGTCCATCCGCGCCTGGGTGACCGGCGAGCACGGCGAACGCGACGGCCGTGAAGGCTTCATCGTCCAGTCGATTCCCGAGGGCCGCTCCGTTGACTTCGTCACCAAACCAGCGGCTGGGGGTGGCATCGTGTCCGTCCTCGAATCCGTCGGCAATCAGGTCCCGGCCGCCGAGGCCCGCAACGTTGGCCAGTGGCTGGAATCGCGGCTGCACCTGCGGCTCACCGAGATCGGCGACGAACTGTACGGCGACGGCCGGCTCACTCGCGACGAACGGATCACCTTGTCTGCGGCGATCAGCGACGCGTTGCAGGCGTGGGTGGCCCGCGTTGAGGCCGACGCCCCGCAACTGTTCCAGCGGGACTTGTGGGATGAGCCGCCGCAGCCCGAGGCGGCGTCAACGGCTGAGGCCGCACCCGACCCCGGCGAGGCCGACACCGCACCGGCCGCCGCCCCCGAGGCCGCAACGGCGGCCCCCCACTCCGTGACGGACGGCGCCCCGCCGACCGCACCCAACCCACCCATCGAAGGAGGACCCGACATGTCGGGTACCACGACCGGCACCGCGCCGGTTGAGGCGGGGACGGCACCGGTCGTCGACACCGCCCCCACCACCCCGCCTGCCCCGGCGGCGGAGGCCGCTCAGCCGCGCGTGGACGTGCAGGCCGCGGTCGCTGCGGCGCTCGCGGAGGCCCTGGCGCCGCTGACGCAGCAGCTCACCACAGTGCAGGCCGCCCTGAGCACCCAGCAGTCCGAGAACACGGCGCTGCGGAACCGTGGCCGCGCGGCGGAGGCGGTGTCCGCCGCGCTGCGCGCCCCGGAGCACGCCGACGTGGCCACGCAGATCGGCCCCCGGGTCACCGCCCGAATCCTCGCCGACGTCCCCACCACCGCCGAGGGCGTGGTGGATGACGCCGCCCTCGGTGAGCGGATCACCGCCGCGATCACCGATGAGGCCACCTACGTGCGGGCCGCCCGCGCGGAGGCGCTGGAAGCCGCCGGTGTGGGCCAGCCGTACGGCCTGGGCGCCGCCCGGCAGGAGTCGACGCAGCAGGACGACGGGTTCGCCGCCGAGCTGGACGACTTCTTCTCCAAGACTCTGGGTCTCACCGCTGAGGCCGCGAAGATCGCCGCGAAGGGGCGTGCCTGATCATGGCCAAGAACACCGTCGTCATGTGGACCGAGACGCTGCCCCTGGTCTGCTCGGCTCCCACCACCCCGCAGTCCGGTGACCCGGTGCTGTGCAACCAGATCCCCGGCGTGGCTCTCACGCCGAAGGACACCAACAACGTCACCACCGTCGCCCTCAACGGCGTGTTCGACCTGTCCGTCAAGGGTGAGGGTTCCGGCGGCAACGCGGCGATCACGCTCGGCTCGAAGGTGTACTACGAGGCTGGTCAGACCCCGCCGCTGAACGTCGACTCCACCAACGGGGTCTTCTTCGGCTACGCCCTGGCCCCCGTCGCCTCCGGTGCGACCACCACCATCCCTGTTCGCGTCGGCTACTAGGAGACCAGCGCACATGACTACCGCTCTGCTCGACGCTGGCTCCCACACGCTGGGTCAGCTCGACACCTTCCAGGCCGGCACCGACGGTGCCGCCACGAACGCCATCTACAGCAGCGAGGGCGTGCTGCTGTCCGGCAACCGCCGTCAGCGGCGGCAGGAGTCCCGCGACTACCGGCAGCGCCTCGTCGGCCTCACCCGCCTGTACCGGGGCATGATCGAGGGTGACCGGCGTGCCGCCCTGGCCTTCCAGGAGGCCATGTCCCGGGCGGACTTCACGTTCCTGTTCGGCGACATCATCGACCGGCAGCTCCTGGCGTCCTACCAGACCCGGCCGGTGCAGTGGAACATGTTCGCCAAGCGGGGTCGGGTCCGCGACTTCCGCACCGTGCGGCGCTACACCCTCGACGGCGGTGAGGCCGTCCTGAACCAGGTGAAGGAACTCGCCCCGTACAAGGTGCGGAAGGTCGCCGACGGCTCGTACGAGTACGCGGTCGCCAAGTTCGGTGACCAGATCGCCGTGTCGTGGGAGACCATCGTCAACGACGACCTCGACGCACTCACCGACCTGCCGACCCGCCTCGGTAACGCCGCCCGGCGCACGGAGGAGCGGTTCGCTGCCGCCCTGTTCTCGGACAGCGCCGGCCCGAACAGCACCTTCTTCTCCACGGCCAACCGGAATGTCATCAACTCAACGGTCGTGGGGTCGACGGTCACCCCGAACCCGGCGCTGACCATCGGTGCCGTGCAGCAGGGCATGCAGGTACTCGGCCAGCAGAAGGACACCGACGGCGGTCCCATCTACATCGAGGGCGTCACCCTCGTTGTTCCGCCGGCTCTGGAAGTTCCCGCGATGAACATCATCAACGCGACGGAGATCGACGCCGCGTCTGGTGGCGGTCCCGGCACCGGCAACGACCAGCTTCGGGTGACGAACTGGATGCGTAATCGCGTCCGTGTCGTCGTGAACCCGTGGCTGCCGATCGTGAACACCACCTCCGGCAACACCTCGTGGTACCTGTTCGCGGACCCGCAGGTGGGCCGCCCGGCCATGGAGATCGGGTTCCTCATTGGCCACGAGACTCCCGAGTTGTGGGTCAAGAGCCCCAACGCGATTCGCGTCGGCGGCGGGCCTGTGGCACCTGAAGAGGGCGACTTCGAGCATGACTCGGTGCAGTACCGGGTGCGTCACGTCCTCGGCGGCACGTTGATGGACAGCAAGAGCGCGTTGGCCTCGAACGGGACCGGGGCCTGACGATGGCTCGGCCCCGCCCGAACCTGGGTACTCCGTTCGGCACTGACGGGCCGTGGCTCGCCGCGATCCTCGACACGCTCGGGGACATCGCGGATCTGCTCGACGCCCGACTCCCTGCCCCCGCTTCGGCGGACGGCGGGGGGTCGGCGTCGGGTGATCCGATCCGGGTCAGCGAGCCGGCACCCGAGCGCCGCCCCGACAAGCAGTCAGTGCCAGTGTCGGAACCGTCCGCGGACGAACCACCCACGGTCGACGACGACACCGACGCAGACCCGGTTGAGGTGACGGAACCGGCGCCGGACGCCCGCCAGCCACTGCCGCCGCCGCCACCGCGGCGCGGCAAGGGATCCGGGTTGGACGCCTGGCAGGTGTTCGCGAACGTCGCCAAGGTCACGTACCCGCCGGATGCGGGGCGCGACGACATCGTCAACGCCTGCGTGGAGGCCGGTGTCATCAGCGCCGACGGCTAGTCCGTTGCGAGCCGCGCAGGTGGGGAGGGGTGCGAATGCCAATCGACCTGACGACCCCGGTGGGGTTGGTGCGGTTACTCATCGCCGACATGAACGAAGCTGATCCGCTGTTCACCGACACGGAAATCGAAGCGTTCTTCACCCTTGAAGGTGGGGTGAAACGGGCCGCCGCCGCAGCGTTGGAGACGATCGCCCGCTCGGAGCTGCTGATCTCGAAAAAGATCACCACCCAGGATTTGAGCACCGACGGGCCGGCGGTGGCCGCCGAGCTGCGGGCGCAGGCGAAAGCGTTGCGGGATCAGGCGCGGCAGGACACCGACGATGTGGTGGGTGGTGCTGACGCGTGGGCGATCTCTGTGGCGGACTTCGACCCGGACGCCGTCTACCGGTACTTCGACCCGGACGCCGCCTACCGGTGGGGTGATGAATGGTGCCGCTACTGAACACGTACCTGATCCACCCCCGGTTTGAGGCCCATCACCGTCCGGTCGCCGACAAGCAGGCCACCGCCGAATGCCGGGTGGAGCGTCCGGCGCAGCAGGCCGTGTGGGACGACGCCGCCGGCCAGAACGTGTACCCGCCGCCGGCCCTGTTGTATGAGGGGCCGTGCCGCTACCAGTACCTGTCACCAGCCGGGCAACCGGTGGTCGCGGACACCACCACCCCGCTCGCTGATGTGCGCATCACCCTGCCCGTCGGTGCGGTCGTGTACCAAACCAACGACCTGGTGACGCTCACCGCCACCGCCACGAACCCTGACCTTGTGGGCCGCGGCCTGACAGTGACCGCCGTGTCCGGGTCCTCCATTTCGTGGCAGCGGGATCTCACCTGCCAGTTGAGGCAGCCGACAACCCGATAGAGGGGGTGCGTCGGTGGATGACTTTGACCGGCTCGCCGACGACATGGACGACGCCGGGGACAAGCTCGGGCGGGATGCGCACGACCTGGTGCGGTCGTCCACGTTGCGGACCGAGCATCTAGCGAAGGCGCGTGCGCCCGTCCGTACCGGTCACCTGCGGTCGTCGATCTCGTCAGACTTCGACGGCGGGCCGGACTCGGCGGTGATTACCGGCGAAACGGGGCCAACCGCCTCGTACTCCCACTTCGTCGAGCACGGCACCTCGCGCATGGCCCCCCAGCCGTTCCTTAACCCTGCCGCTGACGTGGTGGAGCCCATGTTCTACGCGGGCGCGGAGAAGATCGCCGGGCAGGTGCTCGATGGCTGACACTGATGTCGGTTGGGCGCACGCCGAAGGGCTCGCCGCCCTGCTGGAACCGTTGCCGTATCAGGTGCACATCGGCCAGGTTGACGAGGTTGACGGCCCGATTGAGTACCCGCACCTGATCCTGTGGCCGCCGCCTGCCACCCGGCCGACGGTCACGTTGAACGGGTACGGCGGTGAGGTCACCACCACCACCCAGTTGACGGCGGTGGGCCGGGACCCTCGCGAGGCGATCACCGCCTTGGATCGGGCGTCCGCCATGTTGCACCGCCGACGACCCGTCATCGAGGGCCGACGCTGCTCGCTGATCACCCAGCAGCCGGAAGCCGCCGGGCCACCACAACCACAGCGGGACGAGCAGGCACGCACCCCCGACGGCCACGCCCCGTACTTCACGTTCGCCCTGTTCACTCTGCACTCATCACGGAGCCCCGATGGCTGAGATTCCTGTCCGAACGCCCTCCTACGAGGGTGTCAACCTTGCGCTCGCTGCGGCAGCCTCCGGTGACACCGCGAAGTGCGGTTCCGGCTATTCGCTGCTGGTCAACAACGGCTCCGGGTCGTCGATCACGCTGACGATCGCCGTTCCGGGCAACACCACGTACGGGGTGGCGGCGCCGGACAAGGCGTTCACGATCCCGGCGGGCCAGTTGTGGTCGATTCCACTGCTGGACGTGTACCGGGATCCGGCGGATCGGCTGGCGCATCTGACGTGGTCGTCGACGACGACCGTGACTCGCATCGTGACGAAGCGCTGAGGGGGCTGCCGTGCCGAAGTGGATCAGGGTGCGCGACACCGAAACGAGTCACACCTTCGATATCGAGGCCAGCGCGCTGGCCCGCCGTCGTGGTGTGGAGCCGGTGAACGACCCGGAACGGTGGCCGGACATCGAGGGCCCCCGGGTGGGGCCGCGCCCGGCGAAACCGTTCGTCGGGAAGGGCGGGCGAGCCCGGACCCCCAGCCCGGATGCGACCTCCGACGGCGGTGAGGTCGACACCAGTCAGGTGCCCGACGGGGAGCAGACCAACAGTGGTGAGCGCTCCACCCGCCAGCGCAAGACCCCCAACACCCCGGCGGATGTGCCGGCTGACACCAGCAAGGAGCAGCAATGACCCAGCCGGCGAGCGTGCCTGCGGACGGTAACCAGGCCGTCTGGTGGGTGCCTGTCCTCGCGGACCCCGAACACCCAACCGTCGCCGAACTGACCTCCGGGTCCGTCATCGACGCGTCGTGCTACCTGACCGCCGAGGGCTGGTCGCCCGAAACGGATGAGCAGACTGTCGCCGATGAGCGCCTGTGCTCCGTGTCGACGTACGAGCAGCCGGGGCGCCTTCAGCACAGCCTGAACGTGTCGTACGTGCACAACCCGGACTCCCCGGCGGACAACGAGCTGTACCTCGCCCTGACGCGGCTGACGACGGGCTTCTTCGTGGCTCGCGTGGGTGTGCCGTTCGACCAGGCCGTTGCCACGGGGGACATCGTCGATGTCTACCCGGCGAAGATGGGCTGGCGGCGCAAGAACCCGGGCACGTCGAACTCGGTGCTGACGGTGACGCAGAAGCCGTTCATCACCGGCCCGGTCGTGCAAGACGCCGTCGTCGTCTAACCCTCCCGCGACTCCCCTGATCTGGCGGTGTGGGCTTTCTTCAGCCCTTAGCCCACACCGCCTTCAACCATGTCCAAGGGCTGAACGAAAAGGGCTGACCATGTCAAATATCGTGATTGCACCCCTTGGCGAGCGCGGTGAATACCGCCTGATCGTCAACGGCGTCGACATCTCTGCTGCCGTGAGAGCGGACAGTTTGCGCATCACGTGGGAGAACAACCGTCCGGTACTGGGCTTGGTACTCATGCCCGAGTCCGTGCGGACCGAACTTCCGGACGCGATCGTGCGAGCGGTGGAGGGACTGTCGTGACCAGAGCCACCAAGGCGGCACCACCGCCGAGCACGAAGGACCGGCTGGCGGCGGCGAAACTCCCCGAACGCACTGTCGACATCTGCCTGCGCGGTGACCTGCAAGCCGAGTGGGAGGATCTGCACCGCCAGTTGGCGGACGCCGAAATGGCGGCGGCGAAGGACAAGCGCCTTGCCGGTGACGCTGCCGTGAAGGCCATCGGTGAGCAGATCACCGCCGTGCAGGACCAGATGCGCGCCGACACCATCGTGTTCCGCATGCGCGCCCTGTCCCGCAAGGTGTGGGCTGAGCTGATCAAGCAGCATCCGCCGCGTAAGGACAACGACGAAGACCAGCAGTTGGGCTACAACGTCGACACGTTCATGGTCGCCCTGATCCGGGCCAGCACGTACAGCCCCGACGACCTGGACGATGAGACGTGGGCAGATCTGCTCGATGAGCGGATCACGGAATGGCAGTTCGCCCAGTTGCAAAACACGGCGCTCGCCCTGAACGTCCGCAAGGTTGACGTCCCAAACTCGTTCGCCGTCTCACGGCAGACCCGGGCCTCCTAGCTCGGGTACGTGCCGCGAGACGGCAGCACATCACGCTGCGCGAATTCGACGGGTGGACCCCCGAGCGGGTCACCGAATACGAGTACGACACCGACGGCAATATGGTGCGCTCCACGGAGTGGGTGGAGTCGGCGTGGGATGAGCAGCAGCGCGGGTGGATGCTCGCGCTGGCCGAATATGACGCTGACGTGTGCCCCCACTGCGGCGGCCCGTCCGAGGTGTGCCAGTCGAAGGACGCCGACCGCAACAACCCGCGCGCCCAGTGGATCTACTGGCCGATCACTCCCGCCGAATGCGCGGTCACCACGGCTATGCGCCTGCACAAGCCTGACCCGGAGGACAAGCGCGCCCTCATCCCGAGGGTGGTGCGCGTGCGCCGGGGCTCCCCGAAACCCAGCAACGCCATCTGATCGGGCGGGGGTGGCGGGGTGCGGCGGATCGCGGTGCAGTTCGTCGCCGAACTCGCCAAGTTCAAGCGGGACATGCGCGACGGGGCGACCGAGGTCCGCCGCATGCGCGACGAAGCCAAAGCCACCCAGGCGGAGGTCAGCGCCCTCGGCAGGGCGGGCGATGATGCCGGACGGCGACTCGGTGACGGTCTGGTGCGCGGGGCCGACGGCAGGCTACGTAACGCCCGGGGCCGGTTCGCGGCAGCCGGGCAGGCTGGCGGTCGGGTGTTCGGTGACAGTTTCACTCGTGACGCGTTGGGTCGGCTGCGTTCGGCAGACGGGCGGTTCGCCTCCGAAGGGCGGCGGCTGGGTTCTTCAGCAAGCCGCGGTGTCGCCGGTTCTCTCGGGTCGGTGTCTTCGGGTGGCCGGGCGTTCCTCATCCTTGCTGGCGGCGCTTCGGCCGCTTCGGCCGCGTTGCAGGGTGTCCCGCCGGTCTTGACGGCGATCGGCGGGAGTCTCGCCGCGATTCCCGGTCTGGCCGCTGGTGCTGCGGCATCGCTCGCCACGCTCGCCCTCGGCGGGGTGGGTGTCGGGTCGGCGATCGGGGAGGTGTTCAACCCTCCCGCCCGTGGCGGCGGCGGGGGTGGGGGCGGCGGTGGTAGGGACAACAGCGCGGCGAACGCACGCGCTATCGCCTCCGCCGAACGTGGATTGGCTCATGCCCAGCGTGAGTCCCGGCTAGCCCAACTGGATGTGAACCGGGCCCGCCGGGAAGCCACCCGCGAACTGCGGGACATGCGCATCGCCCTCGGCCGGGTCGCGTTGGATGAGCGTGAGGCTGCCCTGTCGCTGGAAGAGGCGCAGGCCGAACTGAACCACCTGCGGGAGGTCAACGCCGAATCGCCCGGCCTGGTGCCTGAGGGTGACATGCGGCGGGCGGAGTTGGCGTACGACGAGGCCGTTCAGTCGATGACGGAGGTGTCGGTTCGGGCGAAGGATCTGCGCGAGGATCAGTCGGCGGCGGCGAAGGCCGGTGTTGAAGGATCGGAGCAGGTGCAGTCCGCCCTGCGCCGGCAGCAGGACGCCGCCGAAGCAGTCATTGACGCCACCGACGCGTTGGCTGCCGCGCGGGAGTCGGCAGCAGCGGCCGGCGGCGGCGCGTCAGGTGGTGCCGCCGCAGCGGCCACCGCCTACGACAAGCTGTCGAAGAACGCGAAACTGTTCGTGGACGAGATCGCCCGGATCAAGCCCCAACTGGTGGGGTTGCAGCAGCTCGCCCAGGATCGGGTATTCGCCGGCCTGAACACGGAGTTGCGGGACGCCGCGCAGGTGGCGTTGCCGTTCGCCCGCAAGCAGGTCATCCGGTTCGGTGACACGTGGAACGACACGTTCACGCAGGTGCTGCGCCTGGGCCGGGACAAGCGGTTCCTGACCGGCCTGGATGCGGCGCTGGCGTCGTCGGACCGGTTCTTCGACAAGGTGAATGCCCGGATCCCGGCGACAGGTCAGGCACTCGCGCACCTGTTCACGGGCAGCGCCCCGTTTGTGGACGCCTTCGGTGACTCACTGTTGCAGTACGTGGACGACTTCAACGCGTGGGTGGACCGGTCGGCCCGTAACGGCAACCTGGAGGCGTTCTTCGCTGACGCCGCCGAGCAGGCTGACGCGCTGCTTGATCTGACACGTGAGGTGTTCGTCCTTGTGGGGCGGATCGGCGGCATGCGGCAGGGCTCCACGCTGCTGCGGGACATGGCTGACGCGGTGGCGAAGTTCAACGACGAAGCGCACGACATGCGCTCGGTGGAGGGCATCGTCGCCACCGGAAATGCGGCGATCAAGGGCACCGTTGAGGTGCTGCTGGTGCTCGGGGAAACCCTCGGTGAGACCCTGGCTGACCCGGGTACCCGCGCCGCCGTGGAACTCTTTTTCGACGTGTTGAAGGTGGGCGCGCAGACGGTCGGCGAGCTGGCCGAACTGTTCAGCCACCTGCCGGACGGGGTGCAGGCGGTGATCCTTGCCGGGGCCGCCCTGACCATTCTGGGTAGCCGTGTGGTGACGGTGTTTGGTCGGGCGCAGGACGCCGTGGGTAAGTTCAGCGGCAAGCTCGGCGGGCTCGGTCCGGCGGGTGCTGTGGCCGGGCGCGGGTTGGAGTCCACCACGAAGTGGGCTGGTCGGGCGGCTGGCGCGTTCATCGCCTTGCAGGCAGCCGGTGTGGTGTTCGACCAGTTCCGTGCTGCCGCGCCCGATGTGGAGCGGCTGACGAAGGCGTTGCAGGAGTACGCGGTCAGCGGCAAGGTCACCGGTGAGGCCACCCGCATCTTCGGTGACGACCTGGGCGACGTGGGCCAGGATGTGCGGGCCGCCGGTGACTCGTGGTTCCCGAAGTTGGGCCGCGCCATCGAATCGATCATGCCCGGTGCCCGCGAGCTGAACGAGGTGTTCTGGGGCGGATCGTGGACGGGCTCGGCCGAGAACGTGAAGGCGTTGGACGAGTCACTGGCCCGGCTGGTGGAGACCTCGGGTAAGACGGCGTCGTTCGAGGCGTGGAACCGGATCCTGTCAGAGTCGGGCATGAACGCCGACGAGCTGATCAAACTGTTCCCCGCCTACGAGCAGGCGTTGAAGGACGCCGACATGGCCGCCGGGTCCGTGGGTGCGAAACAGCAGTTGCTCAACGGCAGCGTGCAGGACGCCATGACCACGATGGGGTCGTACACGCGGGCGTGGCAAACCCTCAACGGTGTGCAGTTGGACGCCGACGAGGCCGCCTTGTCCGCCATCGACGCCATCGACGACGTGCGTGAGGCGTTCAAACGGAACAAGGACACGGTTGCCGGGAACTCGCGGGCGGCTATCGAAAACCGGATCGCCGTCGGCCGGGCCGCGCAGGCTGCCGCCGAGGCCGCGCAGAAACGCTACGACGAAACCCAGTCGGTGCAGGAGGCCACCGCCGCCTACAACGGGCACGTCAACATCCTGCGGGGAGTGTTGCAGCAAACCAACCTCACTGACGCCGAGATTGAGGCTCTGCTCGCCTCGCTTGCGAAGATGCCGCCGCTCAAGCAGACAGCAGTGTCGGCGCCGGGGGCAACGGCGGCGAAGAAGCAGGTGGAGGACTTCAACTTCGTGGTGAAGACGGTGCCGCCGTCGAAGACGGTGCCGTTCTGGGCTAACACCACCGAGGCGAAGGCGGCCATCGCTGTCCTCAAGGCGAAGATCGATGAACTGAAAAATCAGAAGATCTACGTTGAGGGTTCGGTGCGGTGGACCAGCAGCGGTGATCTGAAAGTTCCCGGCGGCACCATACGCCGGGACCGCTGGGGTGGCGTCCACGAAGGCCCGTACGCGAAGGCGGCCACGGGTCTGCTGCGAGAAGCGGCAGTGTTCACGCCCCGCAACCCCGGCCGGTACATGATCGCCGAACCCGAAACGCAGGGCGAGGCGTTCATTCCGAAGGTCGGCGACCGGGATCGGGCCATCAGCATCGGCCGTCGTGCCATGGAGTGGCACGGCATGGCCGTGGTGCCCCGATCGGCGATCACCGGGCAGCCTTACCAGCAGTCCGGGGGCGGCGGCCAAGTGCAGGTCAGCCAGGGCGACACCCACGTCTATGTGGAGATCGACGGCCAGCAGTTGGAAGGCCGCATCGTGCGGGTTGTCCGCGACCGTGACCGGGATTTGAAACGGCGTGTGGGTGCCGGGGCGGGGAGGTAGAGCATGGCTCGGCTGATTGGCCCGGATGCGGGCTCCCGCCAGGCGCAGCACTTCGAGGACGGAACGCCGGCTGCAGAGGCGACCGCGGTGGTGTACGCGAACGCCGCCGGGACGGTGCTCGCGGACATTCGCACCTACGACGGTAGCTCCACGCCGGGTGGGGCGATCCTCAACTCGCGGGTCATTACCGACAGCTACGGCCAGTTGCCGCCGTTCTGGTTCCCCGACGGCGCTGACCGGGTGTGGGTGCGCATTGGTGAGGACGGCCCGGTGTGGCCGGTCGACGCGGACAACAACGCCCGCTTCGACGGCCCGTTCGCCGTGGTGGATCCGCAGTGGGAGCCGGGCCGGCCGTACCGGTACGGCTACTGGGATTCGGTGTACGCGGTGGACGGCTGGGACGACGCGTCCGGCGCGAGCACCCCGAGCATCCTGTACAGCAAGATGTTCGGCGGCACGGCCACGAAGACGGGCGACGGGAACATCGACGCGCACTGGGCGAGCATCGTGCACCGCGGTCCGGGCGAGGCGGGGCTGTTCATCGGGGATGTGACCGCGCCGTCGGGTGCTGCGGGCGGGAATCTGTGGGGTGGGCATTTCCGGCTTCAGGCGGACGTGGCGGCGTCGCTTCAGGGCCTGCATGTGGATCTGGTGCCGAACGCGGCGCCGACGGGCAAGCAGACCATCGGCGTGACGATCTCGAACGCGTCGGGCGCGAACCAGTTGCAGCAGGCGGTGCGGATCACCGGCAAGTGGGAGAACCCGGTGATCGTGTACTCGGACGCTGCCGGGTTGGTGCCGATCTGGTGGATCGACAACGCCGGCGGTACGCACCTGGCCGGGATGATCTATGTCGGGACGGGTGCGTCCGCGCCGACGATCCGGTCGGGCAGTGGCAGCCCGCAGTCGGTGGTGACCGCGCCCGTCGGGTCGCTGTACATGCGCACGGACGGGTCGAATGGGCAGCTGTGGGTGAAGGGCTCCGGCACGGGCAACACCGGCTGGACCCAGCTCACGTGACCGGAAGGCGGTGAGCTGTGCCGATTCCCGCTGGCAGTATTCCGCTGGCCCCGCCGACGACGGGCCCGCTGGTGTACGACCCGGTCCTGTCGCGGGTGCGGATCAACCTGTCTGGTCTGCGCGCCACCGACGCTTTCGGCCGCACCGTGTCCGCCGGGTGGGGTACCGCCGACACGGGCCAGGTGTGGTCGGTGACCGACGGCACCGCCGCCCAGCACTCGGTCAACGGCAGCGTCGGGCAGCATTCGGTGAACGCGTTGAACACGTTGTTCCGGGATCGCCTGGACGTGGACTACGCCGACTTTGACCTGCTGATGCTGGCCAAGGTCAGTGTGAGCCCGACCGGCTTGTACCTGCGCCACCAAGTCGACTTCCGCTACATCGACGCCCTGAACTACTACGCGGCCCGGGTGCACATCCAGACCTCTGGCGCGATCGACCTGATGCTCATCCGCGTTCTGGGCGGCGTGGAGAGCACGTTGCAGGCGGCGGCGACGGGGCAGACGCACGTGCCGGGCACGGCGCTGGTGTTCGACGTCCAGACCCGAGGGTCGACGCTGCGGGCGAAGGTGTGGCGCGATGGTCTGACGCCGCCGCTGAACTGGCAGGTCGAGGTTACTGACGCGTCGCATCCGTCGGGTGCGGTGACGGTGGCGTCGCTGCTGCCGCCGGGGAACACGAACACGCTGCCGGTGGCGGTGCAGTACGACGGCCTGACGGTGATTCCGACGTTGACGGTGCAGCGGTCCACGGACCAGAACCGGTGGACGACTGTGCGCGGCGGGTTCGAGATGGTGCCCGACGCTGGCGTGCTGCGCTTGGACGACTACGAGTTCACGCCTGACACGGTGAACTACTACCGGGTGGGCAACCTGTTCTCGGGGTCGATTGTGCCGCCGCTCGGCGGGGTTTGGTTGAAGTCGCTGTCCCGACCGTTCCTGAACCGGCAGGTAGTGGTGCGGGACTACTCGGACGTCGGCCGCCGGTCCCGGGCCGGGGTGTTCGACGTGAAAGGCCGATCGCTGCCGGTGGCGGTGACAGACGTGCGGGGTTCCCGGCAGTGGACGTTGGACGTCAACACGTACAGCGATAAGGAGCGTTCCGACCTGGATTTGCTGCTCGCCTCGGGTGACGTGCTGCTGGTGCAGGTGCCCCCGAACGCGGGCCGGATCTCGGCGGTGCCGAGCGGGTATGTTCTGGTGGGTGACAGCCGGGAGGTGACACCGCCGACGGCCGAGTTGGAGTGGCGGGTGTTCTCGCTGCCGTTGACGGAGGTCGCGGCACCTGGCCCGGACGTTGTGGGCACCACCTCAACCTGGCAGTCGGTGTTGAATGCTTACGCGACGTGGGCTGAGGTTTTGGCCGCGCACCCGACGTGGGCGGATCTGCAAGAACTCATCGGCGACGGCACTGAGGTGATCGTCAGCTAGAGCCGTCCAGTAGTTCAAGCCAGCGCGTTGGCCAACCGATACACGCGAAAGCTGATGGCCTCCACCGGCCAGTGGTCGGAGATCGATCCGCACGCTGTTCCGTCGCCGAAAGTCTTCTGACACCTGTAGAGCACGGACTCAGCCGTTTCGACGGCAATGAACTCGCAGGCGTGCGCCTCGCGGACCACGTCCCCGACGACCACGTATCGGGTCGGCCGGTTCGGCGAGCTGACATCGGTCACGTCACTGATCGTACGGGGAGGTACCCGTGCGCCCGATCACCGACGCGTTCCTGCGCACCGTCCGGGGCAGTCACCGGGCCGTGTTCGAAGCCCGGATTGTCGCCCCCGGGCAGACAGGCGTTGACCCCGACGGCACCACCATCACCATCCTCGACGGCGACGTGCAGCTCGACGGCACCGCCGACGTTCGTTCCACCCTCGAACTCACCACCGACGGCACCGGCATGTGGCCCACCGGGTCGGGTTCCCTGCTCGCCCCCTACGGCAACGAAGTGTTCGTTCGCCGAGGTGTCGCCTTCGGCAACGGCACCACCGAATGGGTGTCGCTCGGCTATCACCGCATCAACACCACCGAACAGGACGACGCCCCGTCAGGACCCGTCCGGATCTCTGCCCGTGACCGCATGTCCGGCATCGTCGACGGCCGCCTGACAGCACCGCGCCCTTTCCCCGCCGCCACCACCCGGGGGGCTCTGCTCACCGCCCTCGTGGCCGAGATCTACCCGTGGGCGACCATCGAATGGGACGACGTGGCCGCCCGCGATGATCAGATCGGCAGGCAGGTCATCGCCGAGGAAGACCGCTACGCCGTCTGCAACGAGGTCGTCACCAGTGCGGGCAAAACGTGGTGGTGGGATCACCGGGGCGTCCTCGTGATTCGTACCTCCACCCCCGCCAGCAGCCCCGTGTGGGAGGTCAACCACGGGGCCAGCGGGGTGCTCGTTGAGATGGGCCGGCGTCTCACCCGTGAGGGCGCATACAACGCCGTCGTGGCCACCGGAGAAGGGGCGGACACCGCCTACCCGGCCCGTGCTGTTGTCGTCGACACCAACCCCCTGTCCCCCACCTATTGGGGCGGCCCGTTCGGGAAGGTGCCCTACTTCTACAACTCGCCGCTGCTGACCAGCGTCTCCCGCGCCCGCGCCGCCGCCGCAACCATTCTGGCGCGCATGGTCGGCTTGCCCTACAGCGTTGATCTGACGGCCGTCCCCAACCCCGCGTTGGAGCCCGACGACCCGATCCGCGTCACCTACCCGGGCCGGTCGGAACTGCACGTCATCGACCGCCTGAGCATCCCCCTGACAGTCGCCGACGCCCTCACGGCGTCAACCCGCGAACAGGCCGCCGTACTTCTTGGGGAGGTGTAAGCGTGGCTTCCTACGGATCCGACGACCTGACCCCGGTCCTCGCCCCGCAACCCACCACGGGACTGGCACTACGGCAAGGCATCGTCCGCGCCTGGAACCAGACCACAGCGGAGAACACGGTCGAAGTGTCTGGCGTGCTCGTCGACAACCTGCCCGTCCTCAACACCAACGAAGCCGCCCAGCTGGCGGCCGGCGACGTGGTGAGCATCCTCGCCGCAGGCAGCGCCGTCGGCTCGTGGGCGGTCCTCGGCAGGCTCACCATCCCCGGCACCCCCGAAGCCGCATCCGCCCTGCGCCTGGTGTCCTCCCGGATCGTCGCCGCCGTCGACAACTCGACCGGAACCCTCACCGCACCGACCCCTGTGTACACCGACCTCGCCGGTGTCAGCGCCGGACCGTCCGTGACGGTCAACATCAGCAGCAGCGGCAAAGCCCTGGTCATGTTCGGTGTGGAGACAGCGTGGGCTGGCTCGGTTCCGGACGGCCTCGGCGCGTACGCATCCGTCGCCGTATCCGGTGCGACGTCAATCAGCGCCAGCCCGCAGTGGGGCGTCGGGCATGACGTTAACCCGGTCAACGAGGCGGAAACGTTCACCGCGTCGAAGCATCACCTGTTCACCGGCCTTACCCCGGGCTCGAACACGTTCACCATGAAGTACCGCATGTACACGGTCACCGGCTCGGGCACCCCAAGCGTGTCGTTCCGCGAGCGGGAGATAGCCGTGTTCGCGCTCTAAGGGTTCGGCCACACGTTGTAGGCGCACGCGCCGAGCTGGTAGTTGATGGCTCGCATGACCGGCGCCGGCCCCTCGCCGCGGCACTCCTGATGGGCGTAGCCGAGTAGGTGCCCCAGTTCGTGTAGCACGATCCAGGCCCGCTGATCAGCGAGGGTGCCGCCGACCTTCGCGAACCTCGGGCCGAGGGTCATCCACGCGTCCTCGGTGATCAAAGCCAGGTGGTCGTCCCGGTAGGCCATGCCGATGTGCCCGCCGAGGCCCTGCGTTCCGCCGATGCCCGGCTCAACAATCCGCAGCGTCCACTGATCGAAGTCGGCGTGCCAGGCACGGCGGTCGTTGACGATCCGCCCTATTTCGGCCGCCACCTGCGCGTGCGTGACGCCGACCCCTTGGTCGATCTCCACGGCCGGCGGCTTGTATACGGCCTGCTCGGCGGCGTCGGCGGGTTGTCCGGCGAGCACATTCAGCCAGGCGGCGGCGGCAGCAGCCGCAAGCAGTGCGGCTATCACGCCCATCGCAACGACTCGCCTCACTGTCACCCCCCGGGATCGCCTCGGGGCCGACGGTAGCCCACCCTCACCACCCGTCTCAGGAGGCGCGCATGCCCGGCACCACCGCGAACTTCGCGTTCCCCTACCAGACCGACAGCGACGCGCCCAACGGACCACTGCTCGGTCAGCAGCTCGCCGAAGCGGTCGACGCCGCCATGCTGGTCCGCCGCCCACTGGTCGGCAACGGCGCGCTGTCGTCGCTGTACACGTTGACGAACACCCAGACGGACCTGGCCGGCACCACGGTGACGATCAACGTTCCGACGTCGGCCGCTGTGTACTTCGCGTCGTGGACGATGGCGGGTCAACTGATGACCGCCGGCAACATCACCGCCATCTGTCAGCTTGTTGTCGACACCGTCGCCCAGACCGCCCAGGCGATCTGGAACCCCGGCAACGTGGCTGCGGCCAGCGGATCGCCGCGTGGCGGTAAGAGCCAGCAAACCTCCGGCCTGCTGTCCGGCTCCGGCAACCACGTGTTCAAGCTTCAGGCCCAGCGGGTGTACCCCACCGGCAGCACCGGCGACATCCGCCTAGACAACGTGCACACCAACCTGTCCGTGCTGGTGATCCCGCTCTAAGGAGGCACCGCCAATGGCCACGTACGCCCAGTTGCAGGCCGAGTCGTATTGGACGCGGGAAATCGTCACCGACGAGATCGACTGGTTGGGTGACGAACTGTGCCGCCGCACGAACCGGCCCCGCACGGCGTTCGGGTCGAAGGGCGACAACGCGCATGTGCGCGGCGCCCACCGTTCGCAGGAGTGGATCGAGCGGTCGCGGTACTGCACCAGCCGCACCTACACCGTGCAGTCGGGGTTGACGGCCGAGCAGAAGCGGCACGTCGCCGGCCTGGACTTC
Source organism: Micromonospora sp. NPDC049801 (assembly GCF_040656575.1). Classification (NCBI taxonomy): domain Bacteria; kingdom Bacillati; phylum Actinomycetota; class Actinomycetes; order Micromonosporales; family Micromonosporaceae; genus Micromonospora; species Micromonospora sp. NPDC049801. The sequence continues at coordinate 55,334 of NZ_JBFAMS010000014.1, forward strand.
ACGCCCGGCTCCGACATGCAGATGATCGCCCAGTGCAAGCGGCTGTTGGCGGCGATGAAGGCCGGACGGCTGGACGAGGTCCGCGAGTTCTACGGCAACGTCGACGGCGACCGGATCGTCGACGGGTGGGACAACGTCGCCGACCGGGCGGCCAGTTCCGACAGTAGTCACCTCTGGCATTGGCACCTGACGATTGACCGCCGGCATTGCCGGAACAAAGCCCTGATGGAGCGCATCCTTTCGATCGCGCTGGGACTCCCGACGGAGGACGACGACATGACCCCCGAGGAACACAACTGGCTGGCCACGGTGCACAAGAACCTGACGGTGCTGGACGGCCGGAACCCGATCGGACAGGTCTACACCCGGCTGACCAACGGCACCGACGAGGTCTTCGGCAAGGACCACCAGCAGACGTTCCCGTCGCTGACGGCGCTCGGTAAGCAGCTCACCGCCGTGCAGACCCTGTTGACGGGGCTCGCCGGGAAGGACTTCACCGACGAAGACGCCATCGTGCAGGGCGTGTTGGCGTCGCTGACACCGGAGAAGATCGCCGCCGCGATCCCACCCAGCATCGCCCGGCAGGTCGCCGACGAACTCGCCCGACGTCTGGTCGCCGAGTAACTAGCCCAACTACTCATACGGGGGCCCGCGTGACCACCGCCCGCAGCCGGCCCGAGCAGGTCCGCGACCTGATCATGATGCTGGTCTTGGCCATCTGGGTGATCTACGCGGGCGCGGCCGTGACCCAACTGTTCCTCTCCGGGGCGAAAGTCCTCGAAAGCCTCCCCCCGTTCTGGTTCTGGGGCATCCCACTCGCCCCCTATTCGGCGCTGTACACGCCATGGACACGCCCAGGATCGGGTACAGGTAGCCCCGTGGAACCCACCCCGCCGCAGCCGCCGCAGCCGCCGCAACCCTCGGAGTCAGCGCCGTGACCCCGGCCGTTTATGTCCTGCTCGCCGCAGCCAGCGCAGGCGTCTACTGGGCGATCGGGTGGGCTGTACGCCGCGCCTACCTGCACACCACGAGGCAGCAAGGAGATCCCCGATGACGGTGCCGGAAGCTCTCGCCCCCCGCCGGGTGTGGAGGTGGCTGGGCACTCCCGGGTCGGTGCGGGCCATCACCGCCGGCATGGTGGTGTATGCGCTGCTGATCGGGGCGCTCGTGTTCGGGTACGCCCGGGTCAGTTCGTGTCTCGCCCAGTACGCGGACGCTTCGGCCCGGTCGACGGCCGCCAGAGCGCAGGCAGCAACGGAGGACCGTGCGGTTGATGAGGCGGACCGGCGCATCAACGACCGGGATCGGGAGGCGGCGGCCCGCGCTGATGACGCCTTGGATCGTGTGTTGATGGCGATGGCCCGCAGTGATGAGGCGGGCACGCAGGCGGCGTTCCGCGACCTGTTGAAGGTGCGGACGGAGGTCGCCCAGGTGCGCGCGGAGTCGGCGTCGGCGCGGGTGGAGAACAACGCCATCCGGGCGCGTAACGATGTGGCGCGTCGGCAGAATCCGGTGCCGCCTCCCCCGTCGCAGTCCTGCTAGCTGGCGGGATCGTCGCGCATCCACGCGCCGCCCCGCCGCACCCACCCGTCGGCGCTCCCTCGGGCGTCGATGACGGCGGGCACTTCCTGCCAGTCGCCGTCCCACATCAGTTCGGCTAGTTGCCGTTCTGCGCGCTCCCGGGTGAGGTAGGCGCGGGATTCACGCGCGGTGTCGGAGTCTTCGGCCAGCCAACGACCGTCGCCCATCTGTCCGAGGGTGAGATGCCGGGCCCCGTATCCGGCGGTGTGCCCGTGCTGCCAGCGGCGTAGCCGTCGCAGGCCGGTGAGCAGCCACGGGTCCACCCGCTCGCCGTCGTCTGCCACGCCGCCGATCGTAGGGCGGCTTTCATTCCGCCGACCCGATTTAAAGGTTCGGGCGGTTTCCTTTACATCCAAGATCCCCGGAGGGCTTCATGAGCACGGGCATGCCGGCCGGGATCTGGCTGACGAAGTTCGGCGTGATCGTCCGCGACTACTTCGGCCACGTCCCCTACCAGGTCGGATCGTCGCTGAACTCGAAGCAGTGGCGTGACGTTGACGTGCGGCTGATCCTGCCGGACGACGAGTTCGCCGTCCTGTTCGGCAAGAACGCCAGCAGCGAGACCAACCCGAAGCTCGGCGCGGTCACCCTCGCGTTCGCCACGCTCGGCCAGCAGATGACCGGCCTGCCGATCGACTTTCAGATCCAACCGCAGGGCTGGGCGAACGAGCACTATCCGGGGCCGCGCAGTGCCCTCATCGAGATCACACCCGAACCCTGAGGAGGGGTCATGGACTCTGTCATCCTGCCCGAACTGCCCACCTACCTGTTCGCCCCCACCCTGGCGGGCGTCCTGTCGCTGGCGCTCACGTTCCTGCTGCCGATCATCGCCGCCCTGTTCATGCGCACCACATGGTCGGCGTTCCGCAAGGGCCTCGTCCTGTACGCGGTGGCGGCGGTGAAGACGTTCCTCGAAGCGTGGCTTCTCGCGCTCGACGCGCACGTGGCGTTCAACTTCGCGGACGCCGCCTACGCGACGCTGGTGAACTTCGGCCTCGCGGTCGTCTTCTACTTCGGCATTCTGCGGGACACCCGCATGCAGCAGTCGGCGATCCAGGGCGGCGTAGTCCGCAGCAAGGTCATCGACGGCACGGCGACGGAACGACTGGCCTGACCTTCCGCCCCCACGATCTGGCGTCGTTCCCTCTCCCCAGCGGCGACGCCTCGGCCGCCCTCCCACTCTGTGCCCTGCCGCCACGCGGGCCGAAGTGGGAGGGCGGCCCCCTTTTTCGTGTTCAGGGTCGGGTGGGGATCAGCCACGGGTGGTCGCCGAGCGCGCCGTCGGCGCGCAGCCTGTACCAGCAGGGCCATCGGGCGGCGCAGTCCCGGCATCGGCGGGGCTCCGCGTCGCAGCGTCCATGCCGTGCCGCGAGCGCCCGCCAATGCTCACGATCCACGATGCTTCTATACCCCTGGCCTGCGGAAACGGAACCGGCCCGGACTCAACGGGGGAGAGTCCGGGCCGGTTCCGTCGGGTGGAGTATCGCTCAGGGGGTGAACTGGCCGCCAGCAGCCGCCACCGCGAACACGGCAAACGAGGCCGGCGAGAACGTCAACACCGGACCCTGACGGTCCTTCGTGTCCCGCACGTCGACCACCTGGCCGTCACGCACCTCCACGCAGTTGTCACAGTTCGGCCCGGACTTGCTGCTCTTGAACCACACGCCAGCAGGCTTTCTCACGATCGTGCTCCCTCAACTTCGCCGACGGTCGTGTTGCCGCCGGACGTATCCACGGGGGTGGAGTTGAACGCGCCGAGGTAGTACACGTCGTTGGCGATCAGGTCAGCCAGCGCGCCCGCCCGCACCCAACACCTACGGGTGCCGCAGATGGGACACCTGCCGTAGCGCGGCTGATGCTCGTCGAGGATCCGCCACCAGCGGGCCACCTGCTCGGGTGTCGGCGCGGTCACCGGGCACCGTCAAGGTTCGCTTTGATCGCCGCCACCGTCACCTGCGCCTCGAAACACCAGCCCGCCGCGCACTCCCCGTCCGGCCCGCACACATGCCCGTGCAACGTCGCCAACCCGCCCGCCTCCCGGTGCACGGCCACCGCCCACACCACCTCGTCGCGGTTCGTCGGGTTAGGTTCGATCTCGTGGGCGAGCAGGATCAGTCGGGTACCGCGCGGCACATCCGCTTCGACAATCACCGCAGCCGCCTCGGATAGCGGTGGCCGCGGTTGCGGGCAACCCAGGCAGTGCCGGACGCGAACAGATGCTCGGCGTCCATTCGGCTGTTCGCGCCCGCGCCTCTCGGTGCTGGATCGCTGCCGCGCACCGTGCGCCCGTTGTGCATCCGCCACAAGTCCACGACACGCCCCCTGATGGGTGGGGTGGCGGCCGGTCAGGCTGGGGGTCTGCCCCGGCCGCCACACCTCGGGTCGGCTACAACCACCCCCGACGACCCGTCTGCGGGCGGCTGCGCCATTTCAGTCAGCAACATGTACTGACATGTTCAGGATGGCTGTCACATCGAGCAAAAGGGAGGTACCCCACGTACCGCTAACCACCCTCAGCGGCCAGAGTGGTACACAGCGTGCGACCTCAGGGCGCGTAGCCGACCACCGACGCGAGATCCGCCAAATCCTCCGTCATGGCCCTGCGGCGCCCATCGGCGATCGTGTTCACGATGTCCCGGGCGTACCTCTGCTGCCGCAGCCACGCCGGCGCAAGGTGCCGCAACTCCACCAACACGCCGGTCGCGTCCTGGTGTTCGCGGCGCTGCGCATGCGCCCACGCCACATCGAGGCGGTGCCGCTGCCAACTCGACCCCACGGGTGTCGGGCCCGGCGGGACCAGCCGCGCCAGATCCAACACCCTGCTCGGGTCGCCAGCCACGGCGGCGTTTTCCACCCGGGCCATCTGCACCCTGCCCGCGTCGAACCCGCCCACCATCATCAGATGCCCCGGCTCCGGTGCCCGCTCCCCGATGCGAACGGCGGCGGCCTGCGCCGCGTCGACGAGGTCCACCGCACGGTCGGGCTGGTTGTCCCGCGCGAACGCGGCAGCACCACCCACCAGCAGCCACCCCCAGGCAGCAAGCTCCCCCGGGGTGGCGCGGGAGAACCGAGGTTCGATCTGGTCGGCGGTGGTGGTGGCCAGGTCGGCGGCCTCGGCCAGGCGCCCCTGCCTCATGAGGAGCCAGCACATGCCCTGGATGACGGTCCCGGACACCACCTGATCGCCGGATTGGCGGGCAGCGTCGAGCGCCCCCGTCAGGGCGGTCTGCGCGAGGTCACCCGCCCGTAGTTGGATGAGCAGGTTCCCGGTCAAGTGTTGGGTGCGGGCCAGCAGCGCGTACGCGGCCGACCGGTCCCGGTCGGTGGCGATGTCGACGGCGGCTCGGACATCCGCGAGTAGCGGCGGCAGAACCGACAGCGCCTCCGCGTAGTTGTTGCCCTGGTAGGTGCGGTCGGCGGCGCGTAACCGTCCAGTAAGCACGTCGAGGGTGGGCGGGTCGCCGACGGGCGAGGTGAGGAGCGTTCCGTTGAGCCCACGTACGGGGGCGACGACCCGGCGGATGGCTGCCAGTGACAGCGGCCGGTGGTCCGGTTCGGCGCGGGCTGCGGCTTCGGTGGCGTCACCCATGAGCGCTGTGGTGGGCACGTTGAGGGCGCGGGCGAGCGCGTGCAGGGTGGCGAGGCTGGTTGAGCGGCGCACGTCTTGTTCCAGCTTCCGCACGATCTCAATACTGACGTCGGCCCGTTCGGCCAACTGTTGTTGGGTGAGCCGGCGGGCTTTGCGGTGACGCTTCAGTTTCTCGCCGATGGTCTGCTTGGCGGCTTTTCTGCCTGTCATTGAGGGCTCCCGGTAGAGGTCGGGGGCGGGCAGTCGGCCTCTACCCCGACGGCCCGCCAAGTTCCACGCTACCCGCGACTGGCAACCGTGGGCGTGTACGCGCCGGAGGGCTCTTTACCGCTCCTGCCGCCGGTCAAGGGCGGCCGACTGTCGTGCTGCGTCAGCCAGGTCCACCATGCCCCACACGCACCGCTTGAACGGCCCAAGATGCCGGGTGATCACCCACGTCACGCCGGGCGTCAACAGATGCGGCGGGTGCATAACCGCAGGCTAGCGCCCCACGGCCTCCACCGTGCGCAACCAGTCATCCGCATACGCCCACGCCTCCGCGCCATCCACCCAGGCCCGCACCCGCCACCCGGCGAGCCGCCGAAAATCAGGCCGGGCGCGCACCATCAACTGCGCCATCGCCATATCCGCAGCCTCGCCGACGGTGCCAGCGAACGGGTCGGTGAGCGTGTCGACGATCATCCGGTCACCGTCGAGGCCGTACGCCTCCCACTGCCACGTCGTCACCGGCGGGACCTGCGACGACGCTTCCCCGGCATACGGAGACCCGTGACCGTGCACGCTACACACGCCACATAGGCGACCCCGTCATACCAAGTCGCCACCGGAAGAGACGCGACCCAGCCGATTACCGCTAACACGGCAACCGCCCACACCGCAGCCTTGATCCGCTCGGGTGTCCACTCCCACGCCCAGGCGGTGACAGCCGTCGGACTACTCGCCGCCAAGGCGGTGCGACGCTGGCGGGAAACACGCGCGCCCTTCACCGGCGGCTGCCATCCCGGCTCACGGGCCTGACGGTGCGCCACCGCCTCCCACGGCTTAATCCGGTCCGGGTTCTCCCGATTGAAGTCGATGTTGTACTTCGGGCGCTGCGGCTTCTGACCGGGCAGCAGCACCACTCCGTTGCGGATGTGACGCCGCTCCCGCTCGTCCAACTCCTGCTGAGTCCAGAAACCCTCTTCGATCGTCCACGACCCGCCGACGATGATGTCGGCGAACGGCTGCTCATCACGGTGCTGCTGCTCCCGCTGCCACACCGTCTGCCGGGACTGGCCGATGTACCCAACCACCGGTGCGGCGCCGGGGATCGGAATCCCCTGCCGGTCCACGTCCAAGGTCATGATGCCGTACACGGCGCGTTGGCGACGCTCACCGGCTGGCGGGCGCTGGCGCGGCAAGCGATTGTGGCGCTGGGCGGTCACTGCTCGGCATCCTCAGCGGCCTCATGAAGCTGCGACAGCAGATCCTCTTGCACGTGATCGTTGATCTGATACGAACCGTGCTTCGGCTTGAACGCGAAGCCCTCCTCCACCAGCTCCCGCAGCACCTTCCGCGCCATTGACGTCTGACACCGCACACCCCGGGCACGCATCGGCTTCAACGCCTCGTCAATCGCGTCGATGTCCATCGGGCCGCCGTTGGCGAGCAGGATCGACGCCACCGCCTCCTTCGCGCCCTTCACATCCGCGTCACCGGCCGTCGCCGTCTGCACCGCCTCCGCCGTCGCACCCGACGCCCAAGTCCCGGCAGGCCGACCACCCAACTGCCTGCCCGCCTCAGCCCACGCCACCCACTCCGGGCCAAACACCTCCAACGTCTCCGGCGGCAGCACCGCCGGGAAGCCGATCGGCTCGTTGTTGTCGTCGAAAAGCAGGTCATACACGTTGACAGGGGCGTCCTCGTCCGACGGAATGTACGACTGCCGGGCGTGCATCGTCTGCTGCTCACCGTCGGCCACCAGGCACATGCCGGGCAGCTTCGGCAACTGGCGCGGATCGGCGGTCAGGGTGCCGCCGGTGACGACGGACGTAAGGCTGTCGGTGGTGCGCCCGAACAGGGCGTACCCGCCGGCCAGCATGTCCCGCAAACCCCGCGACCCCGTGTCGCCCAGGGTGCCCATGTGGGTGCCGATGACGACGCGGATACCGCAGGCGCGCATCTTGCGTGCCAGCAGTTCGAGGGGGCCGATGAACTCCTTGTCCTTGGCGATCTCGTGGAACTCGTCGATGGTCCACGACAGGATCGGGCCGTGGACGCGCGGATCCCAACTGATGCCGCCTTCACGCTGCCGGCCCTTCTTGTCGACCCACTGATGGGAGGCCAGCATGTCGTAGCGGCGGTTCATCTCACGGATGAGCGCGTCCCTCATGATGTACGCGTCTTCGACGGTGGAGCCGGCGGCGTGCACCGCCCGCCGGAACTCCCCGTACGACTCGAACTGCTTAAAGTCGTGCAGGAAGCTCGCATACAGGCCGCGCTTCTGCCCGGTGCCCGGGTCGTCGTAGGCGAAGTAGCGTTCGATGACGAGCTGCTTGCGCAGGTTCTCCGACTTGCCCGACCCGGTGGTGCCGGTGACGATCTTCGACGGGGCACCCCACCCATACCTGTAGAACGGCTCGAACATGGGGCTGCCATCGATGTAGTAGCCGGTCAACGCGACACCCTTGTCGACGTCGATCGACTCGGGCCCCGCCCACACCTTCGCCTGAGCGAGCGGCGGGTTCGGCTGCACCAGCATCAGCACATCGTTGGGGTCGTCCTGCTCCACGAAGTTGAAGTACTTGCGGTTGACGCCGAACGTGCCGGCAATGACCCGCAGGCGTCCCTTCGCGGACTGGTCGGTGAGCATGTCGATGGCGACCGCGCCGGGCTTGGTGGCGCGGATGATGATGCCCCACCCGCCGACCACCTGCCGGTACGACTCGGGCAGCAGGATCGTGTTCGGCACCGCCCCGTTCGGATCGTCGGCAACCCACCGTGCTGCCGCGCGCATCCCCGGCGGGGTGCTCGGTGCCGCGGATTCCACAGCGGGGGCGTCCTCCACAACGGGCGTGGTCTTGCGGTGGCCGTCCACGTACGCCCGGTAGGGGCGGGAGCACACCACACCCAGTCCTGCGAGCGCGGCCATGCCGACGACGGCCCGACCGGACGTGGTGGTCCAGTCGGCCAGGTCGGCGATGCGCTCCCAACCGACAGCGGCACCGGCCGCGTAGGCGGCGATACGGGCACGACGTGCGATCTTCCGACGGCGGCGGGCTCCCGCCACCTGATCGTCAGGGTCGAAGCCGGGCTTCTTCGCCTCCGCACGCGTCAACCACCAGCGGGTCAGCCACCACGACGACCACACCACGGCAGGCATCGCCGCGAACTCTGCGGCGTCACCCCACCACGGCAGATCCGCGACATCATCCACCGCACCGACCACACCGGCGGCGGCGGTCACCGCGGCGACCCGAACGCGCTCATCGGCGACGTCCCACACCTTGCCCCACGGCAATCCGGACGTCTTCGCGGAAGTCGCCTCGGCGCTCATCTCACAGCCGTGGTCGGGGCAGAAACGGGTCTTCTCGCCGGGCAACAGCCACATCGTCTGGTCGCACGCCACAACCTGCTTGACGGGCTTGCCGTCTACCTCAACCTCAATCTCGATCTTGCCTCGGGAGCAGGCGAACCGCTCATGTGCTGTGCGCCGATTGTCCTCGTCCACCGGCACCGGATACGGGCTGTGCTGCGGCATCCCGCTGGCGTCCAGCCACAGCGTCGACCACCCGTCCGCACCCTCCGGCGGACGCGGGCCCTTACCCCTCCACTCCCGGCGCGGCAGCGGAGTCGGCCTCATCTCAGTCTTCAACGTCATGGTCGTCATCTCCCCTCACAGGCCGAACCTCCGGCGTTCACGGCACGGGCCGGGCACGTAGCCCAGCCCGCACCGGTGGCGTCGGAAGTTCAGTGCTCCTCCAACGCCCGCCCGTCGATGCCCGTCTCCTGCACCCCAGCCGCCAGCTCCCCGAACTGCGACTTGACGTGCTGCAACGACCCCTGCACGCCCTCGATCGACTCCGCCAATTCCGCCTTCCACTGCTCGTTGCGCAGTACGGCGGCCTCGATGTTCTCCTGCACCTCAGCGATCGACCCGGCCGTCAGAGCGGATACCGCCTCAGCCGAACCCTGCGTGGCGTCGGCCCCGAACCGGCTGCCCTCCATGCCCTCCGACAGGGGGGCGAGCGCGGTAGCGACCTCGCTGCGGTTGGCGTCCATCGCCTCCACGGCGGCGAGCAGCCCGGCGGCGTGCTGCTCGAACGCGACAGCCTGCGCGTGCTGCTCCCGCAGGGTTTCGAGGGCGCGCTCGTGTTCGGCGACGGCAGTGTTGTAGTCGACCAGGTCGGCAGTTCCTGTGTTCATGGTGGTTCCTCCGTTGCTTGATTCGGTTCCAGTGGTGAGGTGGTCAGCCGGGCGGTGCTTGTAGTACTTGACCGCGTTCTGGATCTCGGCGCGCGTCCACCCGTGGGTGTTGTTCGCGGACAGGGCGTCGAACACGGCCCGCCCAACCTGCCGGGAGTCACCGGTGTGGTTCGGGTCAAGGCGGGCCCACTCGGCTTCGGCGGCAGTGCTGAGCTGGTCGAGGATGTGGGCGCATGCGGTGCCGACGGTTCGGCCGGGCAGGTTGGGTTCGTCTCCGCATCGGGAGCACGCACCGTGCTGCTTGCGCTGTTCGGCCATGTCGGCGGACATCCGGTCTGCAACGTTCGTGGTGGCCATGCGGGCCCGCGCCTCACGCAGCCGGTTCTCGGCGGCCTGCTGGTGCACACACGGCGGCTTTGCCCCGCGCCGCCGGCCGCACGAGTTGCAGCCGTGCACCTTGTCGGCGAGGGCCATCGCCTCGGCGATGACCTCCGGGTGGAGTCGCGGGAACATCCGGGCGATCGCCGCTTCCGCGTCGTCCAGGTTCTTCGGCCGGCGGTGCCCGTCCGGGTCGGCGTCGGCGAGCGCGTCTAGGGCGACCTGGGTCACCTTGTCGTGGTCCGGCATCCAGCCGCCTTCCGGCGCCGGGGTGTGGGTGGCGTCAGCGGCGGCCTGCTCGTACACGTGCTGCGGGTACCGGTCCCCGAACATGCCCCGCAGGTCCCGGGCGGTCTGCGTCTCCCCCAGTGCGCCGCTGCGCCCCTCGGCCCGGTTGAGCCGGTACAGCTCGGGTGCGGCTTGCTTCACCGGCCACGGCACGTGGTAGCCGCCGTCGGGCCGTCGGGCTGTCTCGCACGTCGACTCGGCCGGGTGCGACCACACGCCGTCGCGTTCGGTGAGGCTGTCCCCGCACACCTGGCAGGCGGTACGCGGACCGTCGGCGACAGGGGCGGGAGCGGGCGGCGGGCTGGCCGGTGGTGGCATAACCCCCGACGGCTGCCGACCCTCCCCCACCGGGTCGATCAGCAGCCGCCCTGCCTGCTTGATCCGACCCGTGTAGCCGGTCTTCGTCCGCTGGGCCTCAACCTTGCCCTCCACCGCACGGTCCATCCGCGACGGCGCGGGACGCTTCCCATCCGGGCCGACCTGCGGGCGGCTGGCGCGCTTCGCCTTCCGCTTCTCCAACTGGTCTTCCCACACCCCGTGGTAGACGTCGCCCAGGTAGGCGGCCATACCCGGCCGGTACTGGCCCGTGCCGCCGGCCTTCCTGTTCCGGGCCGCCCGGGTCGACTGCCACGCCTTCGACATGGCCTCCCGGCGGGACTGCGCCTTGGCGGCCTTACGGTCACGCTGCTTGTCGATCAGCGACCACTCACCGGCCTTCGACGCCCGCAACGTGGTCACCAGGTCGCCGGCAGTCTCCGCGGCAACCTTCACCCACAGGGCGAGGATCATCGCGCCGATCATCATCGAGATCATCGGCTACTTCCCCGACTTGCCGGCCGGCTTGTCGCCGACCTTCGACATCTGGTCGGCGACCTGCTTACCGCCGTCACCGATCTGGTTACCGACGGCGGGGATCTGCACGATCCCCACCACCAGCAACGTCGGCAGGGCGTACGCAGCCCAGAACGCCGGCTTGTCGGGCCGCTTGTCCATCGCCCAGTCGACGACGAGCACAACGAAGGCGATGAACATCAACGCCACGATGACGCTGGCCCAGAAGTCCGACAGAACACCCATCCAGTCACCGACGACCGCCGCGAGGGTGGCCAGCCCGGCAACGAACGCGAACGCCGTGCCGATCTTCTTGCCCTTCGGGTTGCTTGACTTGTGGAAACGCAGAGCACAGAACAGCAGGGCGGCGGCGATGACCACCGCACCTGCTCGGGTTCCGAATTCCATGGCTTGCTCCTTTCGAGAGGTCAGATGACGGTGGTCAGGTCGTGGAGGATGTCAGCGGCGAGCGCGACCGCGTTCGGGCCGAACACCACAAGGCAGGTCACACCCACCGCGAGACGGAAGAAGGTGCGGACGGCGTGCAGCCGCCAGCGGTCAACCCACGGGCTGTTCTCGACGCGCTCCACGTACCACCGCAGTAGGCGGGTGGCGTTCGTGGTGGTGAGGAACGTGCCTGCGGCGGCCCCGGCGATGGTCGCCAGGGTGTTGAGGTCGTGCAGGAAGTTCAGCAGGAACGATCCGATGGCGCTCACCCCCACACCACCGCCCCCACACCGGCACCGGTGGCGGTGAGGAACAGGGGTCCGCGGACGGGGTGGATCAGCATCCACTTCACGCCGTCGAGGACAGCCGCCGACGACACCGCCGCATACCGGTAGCCCCGGCACCACAGCCGGAACGGCAGGTAGTCGATCGTCGCCAGGGCGGCATAGTCGGTGGCCCACACCTGCCGGATCGACGGCGTGGCTTCGCGAACAATCCACGAATCGGCGGCGTCCAGGTACATGACCCGGCCGATCCGGCGGGTCACGGCGACCGGACGGACCGCCCCCGCAGCCCGAAGCCGATCACGGCGGGTTACACTCTCGTTGACCCTCGCGCGCCCAGACGCGCGCGGGCTGTCAACCCCCCGTGATGCACTGCCATGTGGCAGTGCCACAACACTCTCAGTCACGGACGGCTCCTTTCGTTCAACTCGCGGGCAACCCCGCTAATGCGGTCGGCGAGGGCGGGCACGTCGTCCCGGTTCATGGCTCGGGCTTCGGCCATCACCCACTCCAAGGCGTGCCGCAGCCGCTCGTACGGCGACACCGCCCGCGCGATCTTCACGGTGTTCGCGGTCGCCCGGTTGTCGGCGGCGCGGTTCAACGCCCGGACGGACATCACGCCACCACCGGCACGCTGAACTGGAACAACGCCCGACCTTCGGCCCGTTCGCCGCGCACCTCGTGCACGTCCAGGTGGAACAGGTGCGCCCGGTCCCGGCCGTGACCGGCACGTTCGGCGGCAGCCAGCAGATGCCCGGTGAGCCGCACGTTCGTGCCCCGCGCGTTGTCCAGGTCGAGGACGTCGCGGAGCCGGTTGGGGGTGTCAACCTCCCGGCGGCCCTGGAACACCCGCAGCTCGTACGTCTTCGGCATCAGACTGTCTCCTTCGGTGTTTGCGCAGGTCAGGGGGTGTCAGAGTTGGTCGCGTACACCCACAGGCGGCGGGTCGACGCGGTGAAGTCGCGGTGCAGCGCAAGAGCGGTCGGCGCGAACAATCCGGCGATGACCGTCAGCACCTTCGCGACCAGCAGGTGCCGGTCGGCGGCGAACAGGAAGACGCTGCCAGCGGCGGCGGGTGCCGCGACGGCGAGCGCCAGGTTGGTTCCGGTCTGCCGCCAGTCCCGGTACTGCCGCCTGACCTGCGTGTGTTCCAGAACGTCGCCTGCGGAAGGGGTGGGTGCTTCGTCGAGGCGGACGGGGATCTGCGGCACACCGGTCGCCGCGAACGCGGTGCTGCGGGTGGGCAGAGTCTCAGTGGTCATCGGTTTCCTCCTCCGGTTCGGTGATCAGTCGGCGTGCGGTCTTCGGGTACTCGGGCCACAACGCCCGCAGGTAGTTGATGGCGTCGCGGTGAACGTCATCCGGCATGTGCGACGGGTTGAGCAATCTGCATGTCCTCTCCGGTCTGCGATGCGGGCTCACCGGTGGTCGCCTCCGGGGGCGTCTCACCGCTCCCCGCGCCGGACTTCTCCGCTTCTCTGCGGTGGTGCTCCGCGACGGCCTTCTGCAACCGCGACAGCCGCTCACCGCCCGCCCCGGTGATCTCCCGGATCTGCGGCTGCGACCACTCCCACTCCGGCTCGGGGTGGGCGCGGAGAAGCGCCTGAACTGCTTCTTCGTCGCTCATGCGGGGAGCGTTCGACGGCACGGACCGCTTCCCCGTCGTGTTCCCCCGGCTGGCGGTGCGGGTGGTGTTCCGCTCCCCGGTGCGGTAGGCGGTGAGGTTCACCGTGCCCATCTCCGCGCGAATGCGAGCCTCGTTCTCCGCCATCTGCACGCGAAGCCGCGAGGTGGTCTCCGCCAACTCGGCGGTGTGCTTCTCCGACTGCTCGGTGAGCGCCGACCGGAGAGCCGCCGCTGTCTTCTCCGCCCGGTCGGCGGTGAGGCGGGCAGTGTGCGTCTCCGTGTGCGCTTCGGTGAGCTTGCCGGCGAGAACTGCGGCTTCCTGCTTCGCGGCGATCCACTGCTGCTCCATCCGGTCTAGCCGGGCGGCGGTGTGCGCCAGCTCCGCCTGGGCTGCGGTGACTCGGCGGTCGGCGATGCTCTCCGTGCGGTGCACGGTCGCGGCGGCGTCGGTGCGGGCCTTCTCCGCCTGCCGGAGCGCGTCGGTGGCCTTACCTTCGGCGGTGGCTTTCTCCGCGAGGGCGCGGGCGGCGTTGCGGGCCTGCTCCTCCGCGCGCTGCACCGCGGCTTCGGCGCGGGCCTTCTCCGCAGTGAAGTCGGCGGCCACCTTGTCGAGGCGCGCGGACATCTCCGCCATCTCCGCCTGCTGGACGGTGACGGTGGCGGTGAGCTTGCGAACGGCGGGGACCTTCACCAGCCACACCGGAGCGCCGGTCGTGCGGGTCTGCTCGTCGATGCGGAACTGGGCGATGCGCTTCGCGCGCCGCACCGTTTCCAGGTGGGCGACCGCGTGGCGCACCGACCCGTACCAGACGATCTGCTCGTCGGTGGGGTGGGCGGACAGCGGACGCGGCGGGTGGTTCTGCCACGCCAGCCACGCGCACACCGTGTTGGGGGTGTAGGTGACCCACCGCAGCCCGAACACCGGGCTGACACGGGCCGCCTTCTTCTCGGTGTGCGAGCGGAACAGATCCAACAGTTCGTGCAGGATCGCCATCGCACCCAAAGCGAGCAGGCCCAGGTAGATCGCGGCGAGCATCGTCTTGGTGGTGCCGTCGTATTCGTGGGAGAACCCGATGGCGGCCGAGGCGATGGTGGCGGTCCACACCACCCGGTAGGCGCGGTTGGCAGGCCGTCCGGCCCGGACTGCGGCGAACATGAGGATGGCGAAGGCGATGGCGACACCGTCGAGGGTGGCCGGCACCAGCCAGTCCCAACCGTCACGCCATTCGAGGGTGTCGCGCGCCCAGCCGATCAGGTTCTTGCCGGACCCGATGAGGACGCCCGCCCACAGGAGCATGGCGAAGCCGACGGCGACGCCGAACAGGGCGCCGAGCTTCTTGGTTGACGCTCCGGTTCCGGGCGGGTTGGCGCGGTGGGCTTTCCGGAGCCGTCCGAGTACGACGAGCAGGGATGCGAAGAGAAGGCCGGCGGTGGTGAGCCACATGAGGGGCCACACCCAGGCGGGGAAGGTGTTGCCGAGCCAGAGGTTGACGCCGTCAACCCAGCCGCTTGTCTCCGGCGCCGGGGTGCTGGGCACGGTCGTGTAGACCGACTCCCCCGGGTCGGGGATGAACGTGATGCTGGCCGTCTGGGTCACGCCATCGACCATACACATGACTATGCTGGCGTGTCTAGACAGGGGATGGTGTGGCGTGGTGTCCTTACAGGTGATGCGAATCTTGCAAGATCGGTCAGTAAGGTGACCTGCATGCCAGACGACCCGCGCCCCCGCTACGCCCAGATCGCAGACGAACTCGGGCGGCGAATAGACGCGGGCATCATCGGCAATGGCATGCCGTTCCCCTCCGACCACGACCTGTCCGCAGAGTTCAAGGTCGCCCGCAACACCATCCGGCAAGCCCTCGACGTCCTCAGGGCGAAGGGTCGCATCCACACCATCAAAGGCCGCGGCTCCTACGTTCGCCCCCGCGTCGAACCCCGCCGGGTCGCGTCGTCCCGATACCGGGCGGACCAGCAGTCAACGCCGGAGGCCCCTCAAACGTCGGTGACCCACGACTACGGGTTGACGTGGGAGCAGCACAAGCCGGACTTCGTCATCACCCGCGAGGACGCGCCAGCCGAGGTTGCCGACCTGTTCGAGGTTCCCGCTGGAACACCCGTGGTGCGGCGCGATCTGGTGTTCCGCAAGGACGGCTGGCCCACCCACATGTCGACGTCCTACTACCTGGCGGAGATGGTCGACGGCACACCCGTTGCCGGGCCAGGGTCGGAGCCGGCGCCGGGCGGGGCGATCGGACACTTGGCGTCGCTGGGGGTGACGGTGACTCAGGTGAAGGAGACCGTGGAGTCACGGATGCCGACACCGAGGGAGGCGGAGGTGTTGCGCATGTCCGCCGGCCCGGTGTTGGCGATCACTCGACGGATGTTGGCTGGGGACAGGGTGGTGGAGGTGGCCCGGGAGATCGTGTATCCGGGCGATGGGGTGCAGTTGGAGTACGACATCCCGCTGTGAGTTGGTGTGGCGGTGGCGGGACGCGCTGCTGCCGTAGACCGGTCGTGCAGCCGCCAAAGTTGCACTGAGCCCCAGACGGTCATCCGTCCGGGGCTTCGTCGTGTCGGCTCCTCCTACTGTGGCGGGAACGCACCTCTCGCCCTGTTCGGCGATTTCTCCCGCTGACGCTTTCGGCCGTGCGGTTTCCCAGTAGTGAAAGCGGAGCCTGCGACCAGGATAGGGGTCCGGAGGGGCATCGGCCCAGGTCAGCAAGATCCGGACATCGAGTATGATCAGAGGTGATAAATAGAGACGGGTCCGGAATCGCAGCGCTGGTAACGCTGGCCGGACCCTTGATCGCCGTAGGGGGCGACCCATGCTCAAGGTACAAGTCTACCTTGCCCGCACGTCTGTGCGACCCGGCGGTGTGCGATGACCGCCACCCCTCCCCCGGACCTGCACGTCCGGCTCCCTGTCGAACTGCTCGACCTCGTTGCGACGGGCAAGCTGACCATCAACGCCGCGTACCTCTACGCGCTGCTGCTGACGCACCTCAACTACGGGCGCGGTGACACCCACGTGTGGCCGTCCCGGTCGAACCTCGCCAAGCGGATGAACCTCAAGAACGCCCGTGCCGTCGACCGGTACATCGCAGAGCTGATCGACGCCGGGTTGGTCGAGAAGGAGTGTCGCCGCAACGAGCAGAAGAAAGTCAACGACACCAACCGGTACACGCTGCTGTGCGTCTCGTGGCCGGAGAAGAACTCCGCAAGGGGTAGTGCTCCACAGCACACCACCCCTGGTATGCCAGAGCACACCACCCTAGTGAGCCACAGCGCACACGAACTAGAAGAACCACAACTAGATCAAGGTGAACTAGACCAACGATCAGATCAGAGCGGCACCACTTCCAGTCGCTTCGCTCCTTCCAGTGGCGGCACGAATCGAGACAACTTCCCCGATCCGTGGGCGCTGCCAGCCCAGCGACAGCCGACGACCGGTGAAAAGCTCACCCGCAAACGCGAAGACGACCGGAACCGGTTTCTCAACCTCATCAACGCCAAGCGTCTGCGCTCCGACGGCAGCACCTTCAACGAGGGAGTGTTCGACGTGGACCTGTTCTACGACGGGTTCCGCAAGGTGAAGATCGGCGACAAGAAGATCGGGTTCCCTGGCGCGTACGTCGAGAGCATGAGCGGCGACTACGGGCGCGGCGTTGAAGACTGGCTGCTGTCGCTCGGCATAGAACCGGCGTAGGGGCGGCCATGGCACCTGCCATGGCAACCGCCTAGCAAATGCCATCCGCCCAGAACCACCGAGCTACGCTCACCTGCGTGAAGGTGCTGCTCAGGCATGGTCCCGCCGACGGTCGTGTGGTCGACGGCGGCGGGGAAACGGTCGTAGCCGGCGCGTGCCTGTACGAGCGGACCGGTGAGCGGGCCAACCGGCGGGGCGAGGATCTGCCGGTGTACGTGCATCGGGCGGACTGCTGCGAGGCGAATCAGAGGGGCGTGGTCGACGGCTGCGAGTGAGTCGCCCATGCCGCGCATCTTGGCTGGGCTGTTAGCGTCGTGGGCCGGAGGTGCCTTTCGTCCACGCGTGGGCGAGGAGCAGGACGATGCCGGCCGCCGCGAACCCGTTCTGCACTCGCGGGTGCCCGGCCGCGGCGAGGCACATCACGAGGGCGACGATGCCGGTCCAGAACAGGCGGTCGCTGAAACTCAGCTTCTTCCACATGGTCACGACGTCCCCCCGTTGCTGCCCTTCCGCTGCTTGCATGCGAGAGCGTCGATACACAGGGCCGTCGCACCGCTCTCGCCGAGCCACTTCAGTTCCTCGATCTGACTGTGCCCGCACGAGTCGCAGGTAGTGGCGATCGGCGGCACTGTCGCACCGGGGCGGGGCTCGGCGGCGCGAATGAACTCGGCACGTCGCGCCAGCTCGGCCGGGCTCATGGGGGTGAACCCGTTGAGGGTGAAGTGCTTGTCGAACCAGGCGGCGGCGTGGGCTCGGGCGGTGGCGGCGTGCTCGGTCGAGTCGGTCATGTTGCCTCCTTGCTGGTCTTGGGCCGTACTCGCGTCTCGGTGGTCAGCTTCGGCTTGTACTTCTTGATCACGGTTTCTTGGGCGACACCGAACACGTCGGCAATCGCCTGCCACGTCACCCCGGCGTCCCGGCAGGCCGCCACATGCTCGATGTCCAGGGCGTCGAGGCGCTGCTTCTCCCGTTCGAGTTGGGCGCGATCGGGGGCTGTGCTGGTGCGGTGCGCGGCCAGGGCGGACAGCGCCTCATCCTTGGCGGTCACTCGTCGTCCGCCTCCGACTTCATCGCGTCCAGCAGCTCGCCGGGCAGCATGTTCCGCCACGACTGCGCAAGGTCGTCGTAGTGCACGAGCCCGAGCAGGGAGGCGAGGGCCGACACCGCGTCGGGGCTGAACTTGACGGTGACCGTACCGACTGGCTCGAACTGCACCGTCCCGTTGGCGCGGTTGAGATGCCCGATCAGCTTCGGACCGTCCGCGTCGACTCGTACCACGCCGCTGCCGGGCCAGCCCGTGTGAGGGATGACGAACGCGGCCGGGGCATCGAGGACACCGGCAACAGCCAGCGCATCTACATCGTTGCCGGATGCCACGCGCACCTCCGAGGTGTACGGGGTGCCCACCCAACGACCGGGGAGCGTGCTCGGGTAGTTGATCGCCGCAGCCTTGTTGGGGGCGACGACGAGGACCCTCGCCTGCCGAATGTGGTTGGGCTGGTCGAGCATGGCGAAGATGTCCGAGTGCACGTGGGTGTTGATGCCGATGGCGTACGTCTTGAGCTTGGCCACGTTGTTACTTTCCCTCGGGCGCAAGCCGCGCGTCGTAGTCGGCGAGGGCCTGACGTCCGGCGTCGGTGAGCCGAATCCCCCGCACGTGGAAGTCCTCATCGGCCGGGTCCGTTTCGCACAGACCTGCCGTCTTCAACACCCGCACCTTGCCGGTGACCACGGCGCCCCAGTGGTGGCCTTGCGCGCCCAGTCGGATCGTTGCGGGCTCGTCGGCGTGCCAGTCCTCGGTGATGGTGCCGGCGTCGATGGCGCGCAGGATGTCCGCGCGGCCGTCAGTGATGGTCAGGTCGGCCACGGTGGTCACTTCCCCTCGGCGAACTGGTCGGCGGGGGCCATCCACGGGCCTATGATCTGTGTGCCGTTGACCAGCATCCGCACCTCACGGAACACGGCGGCGGCGTGGGCGATGTCCGTCTCCCCTGCGTCGCGTCCCTTGGCGCGGTGACGGTTGTCGCGGGCCGCCTGCTTGCGGGCGTCCTCTTCGTCCAGCTCGTTGAAGTAGCGGGTTTCCCCGTCCCCGTAGGTGATGGCTTCGGCCCAGTCGACGCGGGCGGGTTCGGCGATGAGCGCGTGGTCGCCGGTGAGGATCCGGTCGGCGGCGGCCCGCACGTCGGGGTTGGGGCTGGTGCGGGCGTGCTGGGCGAGGGCGAGCACGTCGGTGTGGAAGGCGGCCATGGTCACGCCTCCTTGCCGGTAATGGCGGTACGGATACGGGTCAGCAACTGCTCGGCGGTGTCGGTGAGCGGGCCATTCTGCCTGCACTCAACGCCGTACCGAACGACCAGTCGCATGGCCGCGTCAACGTCTACCGGGTAGGTGGTGGGAACCGTACCCACGGACGCCTCGTCGTCGGTGTCGGCGATGTACCAGCCGCCACCTCCGGCGTTGCCGATGTGCTCGTCGGTCATGTCGTCGAGCATCACGGCGCGCTCGGTGGGGGTCATGTCGTTCCACCGGGCCCGGTCGATTTCGACGGTGTCGGTGGAGGGGTTCGCTTCGCAGTTGAGTTCGATGACCACAGGGTCGGTGCGCTCGGTCATGGCGGTCACTCCTCGTCGCTGCTCTCGGTGTTGCTGGAATCTTCGGCACCACACCGGGTGCACTCCCACGCGGTGCCGTTGGGTCCGCTGTAGGTGCGGTGGTACAGGTGTTCCGGGTAGCCGTCGGAGCAGATCGACTCAGGCTGGCTGGTGTCGGTGCGCTCGGTCATGGGTTGCTCCTTCGTCTCGCATCACGTCTACTACCCACATGCTAGCGCACTAGCACCATGCTAGCAGCCATCGACATGTGCCACCACAAGAAAAAGCCGGCCACCCGAAAGCGACCGGCCCCGACGCCATCCCCTAGCCCCGCCACATGCCGAACACGTCGACCTGCCCGCGCCACGGCATCCGGTCGTCCGGGTCGATCCGGCTCTTGTCGATGACCTCGTAGTCGCGGCGGGTCGTCCAACCCGTCTCACCCCGGTCGTCAACCACCTGCTTGCAGCACGGTGTTCGCCACACCGAGCAGTCGGTGTACCGGGCTGTCACCTCAACGGTGCCGATGTCGTACATGCCGTTGCGGCAGCGGTTGCACGACGCGGGCTTGAACATGCCGGCGATCTGGGCGTTCGTGTGGCGCATGCTCATCGACTTGCCTCCGTCTTCATCTTGTGGGCGACGATCTCGGCCCGCAGTCCGAACGAGGCCAGCTCGCCGCGAAGGCTGCGCGCATCGTCGTCACCGGCGGCCTCCGCCTCGTTGAGTCGGTCGATGAGGTCGGCGATGAGCTGGGTGTGGTAGCCGCAGACGGTGTGGCCGATGCATCCGCACATGGTCAGCTCCCCTGTCCGGTGATGACGGCGAGGATCGCGTCTGCCTCCGCGTACACGGCGTCGTAGTCGATGGTGTCGGCGCGGCGGTCCCAGCGCAGGGCGTCGTGGTCAGACCAGTCGGCGGGGCTGTTGCGGAGGAACAGGTGCCGGGCCAGGCGTTCCCGGGCGTCCGGGGTGACCAGTCGGCTTGTGGTGTCCAGCCGTTGCGGGGTGGCGTCGTGGGCTACCTGCATCGCCTTGTCCAGGACGGCGTCCGATGCGATCGTGTGGCACGCGTCGGCGATGTACTCGCCGACCACCTTCCGCAGGTTGGGATCCACGATCAGCACCCATGGGCCGTTCTCGACGGTGCCGATGAGCGATTCGTTGACGTCGGCGGTGGGCGAAATCTCGGGCATCTTAAATCTCCCCGCTGCTGGTCTGGTGAACTGGATGCTTCTACTTGTCGTCCACGATCGCGCCGTCGGACAGCCGCACAGTCCACTCATCGGTGAACGGGCGACCGTTCGGTGCGCTCATCAGCACGGCGTGGGTGTCGCCGTCGGCGATCTCACGGGCGGCATCGATGGCCTTACGCCACGTCGGGGCGGGAGTGGTCTCGACGCCAGACGGACGGAGGCGGGCTTTCCATGTGGCCATCTCGACTCTCCCTGCTGCTGGTCGGATCGGTGTGGTGCCTCCGGCCGCATTCGATGCGGCACCCTCACGACGTGACTGCGGAGGCTGGGTAGGTCAGGGGGTGTGGGCGGCGATCCGCTCGCCCAGGGACTGGCTGTCACCGAACCCGATGAGGTAGCCACCCTTCAGCCGATCGCCTGCGTACCCCGCCTGCCGGCCATCGGAGATCTCGCTCCGGCCGATGACCTGCCCGGCGCGGATTACGTAGGTGGTGGGGATGCCCAGGTAGACGGTCGTGGCGAGGGTGCAGCCGTCGGGCGTGGTGGCGTCGACACCGGACCAGTGGATGGGCAGATCGGCGAGGATGGCGGGGGTCTCGGTCATTTCAGGTGCTCCCTGCTGCTGGTCGGGGTTTCGGTGTTGTGCCCTCGGCTGGTTTTGAACCAGCACCATCACGGCGGGGCGAGGGCTGAGCGGGTCAGGCCAGCTCGGGCTGAACCTCGGAGCCGTCGGACTCGGTGGACATCTCCCACTCCCCCAGGTCCAGGGACCAAGGCTGGTTCCAGCCGCTGCACTGGGCGCACACGTCGCGGGGTGCTTCGTCGTACGCCTTTTCGATGGCGGCTTCGCGCGCTTCATCCTCGGAAAGGTTGTCGTCGACCTCCACGGTGACGGTCATGCTGGCGGTTGTCTCCATGTAGACGCGGTACTTGGCCATGTCGTCCATCCTTCGCTGCTGCTGGTCGGCTCGGTGTTGTCGCCGGTCCGGGCCACGACGTCCGGGCTGCGCGGCCTCCCGCGGCCGACCGGCGGGATGCTCAGCGGTTGCGGTTGCGGTAGCGCAGGCTGCGGGCGCAGTCGACGCAGTTGGTGTCGTTGGAGCCGGACAGCGCCTCGTACGCCTTCGCGTCGGCGTGCGGGTCGGCGGTGATGTAGAACATCGGCTTGCCGCAGAACGTGACGTGGTCACCGGCGAGCATCAGGTGAGTGGTGCGGTCGGGGGCGCAGGTGTCGCACCAGCCCTGCTGCTTGCGGCTGGGCGTGACGCTGGGCGCCGTCAGGTCGGCGTTGCAGCCGGGGCAGAGCACGGCGGCGGTGTCATCGGCGGGGAGCGCGGCGAGGCCGTCCGTGGTGATGACGAACATCCGCCGGTAGCGGGTGACGGCACCGTCGGTGATGTAACCCAGGTCGGTGAGCTGCCGCACGTGGAGGTCTTTGACGGTGGCGCCGCCGAGGCCGATGGTGACGCTGCCGTTGTTGTTGCGACCGAGGGTGCCGTCTGCGGCGGCGCGGAGCGCGCGGATGGCGGCTTTGGAAAGCTTCGGCGCGGTCATCTCGACTCCCTCAATTCTCTGTCTGGGTTATATGGACCAGTCTAGGCCCACGAAACCGCCGGGTCAACAACCCGGACCAAGTTTCTCTAGCTACTTCCCACCGGCAGGCTTCGGCGGACGACCGCCAACACCCGAGCGGTCCTGATTCCGCGCAAACCACGCCTCAATCAGGTCACGGCGCTCCGCTGACCACCACGGCCGCGAACCCGACAACGAGCCCTCACGCCCGCCGATACGCCCATCCGGCTCCGGGAACGGGTCCCCCGCATACCGACCGCCAGGCTTCGAACGCTGCAACGCCTTCGACACCGTTTCCGGCTTCACCCCGCCCAGGCGGGCAACATCAGCCATCAACAGCATGGGCAGGTCAGCAGGCACAGCACACCCCGAAACTCGGTCTACGTTGTCTGCCAGATCGTAGAGCCCCAGGCTTGTCGCCTCCATAACCACTCTCCCTCCTGTCACCTTGGTCGGTTGGCCAGCAGGCCCGCTAGCCAAGGATCAGGCCGTCGTCGCTGGTCACGTGCCCGTAGAACCGGACGTCGAAGTAGTCCGTCGTGATATCTGAGCCGTCGTAGTTGTAGGCGTCCATCACCTCCCGGATCGCTTTAGCGAAGGCCTTGAGGGCGGGCGTGGCGATCTTTCGCGGACGCCGGTCGATGTACGACTCGTCGGGTTCCTCGGTCCAGCCCCACTCGGCGGGAATGTCGGACAGCCGGACGTCGATGGAGCCAACACCTGAGTAGTACTGCGTCCGCACACTGACCCTGATGGCGGCAGGCGCGTCGCCGATCGGGTCGGCGACCTTGAGCGCGCCAGGGGTGGCGGCCATTCTGGCGATCTTCCGCGACAGCTTCACCTCGGCGCGGATCAACTTGGCGATGTCGGTCAGCCGCAGGCTGCGCGTGTCGGCGTACTTGTCGCCGTACGAGCGCCGGTCAGCGAAGGCGGTTGCGGTGTGTTCGGCGAGCAACTTGCGGAAGCGGTTGAGCATGCGGTTCGCAGCGGCGCGCTCGTTTTCGGGGGTGCTGGTGCGCTTCGGGTCGGCGAGCGTTTCCAGTGCCTGGATCTTCGCTCGGATGGTCTGCACGTCCATTGCCGCCCCCTCGGTGATTCTCTGTCCTGGTTACATGGACTAGATTAGCCGGGTTGCGACCCCTGGGTCAACAACCCGGACCAAGTTTTCTAGGCGAGGTCGAGCGGCACATCGGTCCACGCCACGGTGAGCGGGTTCCCGTCCCGCCACACCTCGTACGTGCCATCGGCGACCGACGTCACGAACCAACCCTTACCCCTGCCGACCACCTCCACGGTGACGACCTCGTTCGCGGCGAGCTGCCGGCGGATCTCGTCGGCCTGGGCGACATGCACCCGGCCGGGCGGCGGCGGGATGCGGCGCCGGTGGATGCGGGCGGGGGCGGCGGTCAACGTGGGAGGGGTCATCGGTTCGCGTCCTCTCGGGATGGGCAGTTCAGGGGGCAGGGGGTGGGTTGCTCGGTGAGACACGCCGGGCAGACGGTCGGCTTCGGTTCGTAGTCGACGGGGCGGGTGGTGCGGGGACGGGCGTTAACGTCCGCCCCCGCCTGCTCGGCACTCACGTCCGGCCCGACCCGCCGGTGTTGTCGCGGCCGTGCTCGGTGGTCCACGTGCCGTCCCGCCGGTCGTACGTGGATCGGCGGCCGGACGCGCCCGCGGCCATCGCACCGAACACGGCGGCAGCCTTGCGGTTCACCTCGGCCGGGTCGGGACGCTGCGGGGCGGTCACCGGCGGCGTCCGGTCGGGGTCTGCTGCGCCTGCCGGCGGTGCTCGACACGCGCCCGCCCGACCTCCGGGGACTCCCGCAACGCCTGCGCGGCGTCGGCCAGCGCCCGCTGGGCGTTACGGTCCTGCGGGTTGGCGTTCGCGAACGCCTGCGCGTCCTGGAATTCCCGCCGTCGCTGAGAGAAACTGGCCATGGTCGGCCTCCTTCGGGGGTTGGCCCACCCCTGGCGCTTCCGACGCCTTCGGGGTGGATCCTCGTGGTTGGGGATCAGGGCGGGGCGCGGTGGCTTGTCGAAGGGCTCCGCGCCCCGCCGTCTCATCGCAGGTGCCGCACCGCCAGCAGCGCACCAGCGGTCACACCGACGGCGCAGATCACACCGACTAGCCACAGCAGGCAGGCAGGCCACGCGCGCGCGGCCGGAACGTCGGGCTGGTCGGGCTGCTGCCGTAGCGCGATCTCGCCCTCAACAGTGGGCGTCAGATGTTCGACGCCGTCCGGGTCGACCTGCACCCACGCCATGCCGGCGTCGGCCAGCAGCCCGGCCGTGTAGTTGACCGAGGTGACCCACCGGCCGTCGCGGCGCACCACGTCGCCGTCGTTGATGGAGGCGAGCACGGCGGTTTCGTCGGCGGTCAGGTGGCCGTCGTGGATGCGGCGAACGTCGGCGGCCCGCAGCTCGGCGAGCACGTCCGCGAAGATCGGGTCGGTGTCGGCGGTCACCGGCTACACCACTTCGACGCGAGCGTCGGCGTCGTACTCGACGTGGCGGGCCCGGTCAGTGGTGACGAGCACCTTCCCCGGCGGTCCGTCTTCGTGGTTGACGCCGTGGACCCGGTCCCACGCGCCGTCGTCGGTGACGATCTGGTCGCCGCTGGACAGGTCGCGGTATCGCTTCGTGTGGCCGGGCATCAGCGGTCACGCTTCTGCTGCTGGTCCCACTTGAAGCGCGGGTCGGACAGCGCCTTTCCGATCTCGGCGTGGACGGACTGGGTGATGCCCTCGGCGAGCCGGTACGGATTGTCGGCGCTGCCGCCGCTGGCCTTCTTGGTGATCTTCTGGCCGTTCACGGTGACGGTGATGGCGACGTCGACGGTGTTCATGTCCATGGGTTCTCCTTGCTGTTGGCTGCTGGTCTGCGATGACCCCGCACCCGGGCTCGGACGTGCTGGCCGAGCCCGGGAGGCTCACTTGCAGGCTGCTGTTACGGCTTGACGGAGAAGGCGTTGTGCCAGGCGTCGCGATCGGTGTCGCTGCGGCTCTCGGTGCCGTCGCTGTACCACTGGGCGTCGACCATGGCGGCAGTGCGGGCCAGGTCGGCGTGCAGGTGGGCGCGCATCAGCAGGCGGTACCGCTGCTCATCGGACGGGCGGTTGACGCCATCCCAGGTGGGCTGCTCGGCGAGGTCGGCGAGACGCAGGGCCTCTTCGACGTGCTGCGGGCCGGTCAGGTTGGGAAGGTCGTCGGCCATCAGAAGCTCAGCCCCATCTGCGAGGCGCGGATGGCGGCCTGCTCGATGTTGCGGCGGGCCGGTCGGCGGGCGGGCCGGTACGTGGTGACGGTGCCGGCCTCGTCGGCGATCTCGACGGCGATGCTGGTGCGGGTGGCGCGGGCGAGACGGCGGGTCGTCGACTTCGCGAACATGACACTTCTCCCTAGATCAGGATGAAACAGGCTTGGATGGGTGTGCCGGCCCCGCCCCCTCGACGGGGCCGGCGGGTGGAGCTACTTGCGGTTGTTGCGCTGGCTGCTGCGCGGGGCCGGCCTGTCCAGGTCGGCGCGAACCTCGTTCACCGCGTCAAGCAACTGGTTGTCGGCGGCCCGCCGGTTGCGGTCACGCTGCGCGGCCAGCGACCGCACCTCCGCGCTCACGACTGCGGCTCCGCATCGGCGGGCTTCGTGCGGGGCAGCGACATCAACGCCAGCCACGACCCGGCCAAACCGAACACCGGTGCGACCTCGTCCGAGTCGAGCCGCGTCGCCTCGCCGCCCACCTCCACCACCGTCTGCGGGCGGGGATTTTTGGCAGCCCGGTCGTAGGTGACCGTCACCGTGAACCGGACACCGTTCTCACCGATGGCCGCGGTCGACACCTGACACGGTCCGTCGTGCCCGACGGTGCGGCACCACAGCGGGTGCTGTCCGTAGTCGGCGGGCAGCCCGTCCTGTTTCGGCGGCTTGTAGTCGTCGTAGGCGGGCGACTCGTTGCGGGCCTTGTGGCCGGCAGTCCACCGGTCGAAGATGCTCACGCGATCACCTCGAACTGCGCCGTGTCCGTCGACCAGTGCATCGCCTCGCCGACCGCCCACGGGTCCGACGCCGGCTGCACGTCCGACAAGGGCCGAACGAAGCCAGGCCGGTGCTGACCGTGCGTGCCGAAGATGCGGCGCAGCCGGGTCACCGGGTCACGCTCCGGGCGTTGTAGCTGCCCGACGGCTGGTCGTAGCCGTAGCTCACCCGCGAGCGGTAGCGGTCGTTGACCGGCACCCACGCCCGGGTGTTGTCCGCCTTCGTCACCCGCTGCTCGACGCTCCCGTTGGGCAGGAACCGGGTGCGGGTGCGACCCTGCCGGACCGGCGCCGGGCTGTTCGTGTTCGCCTGCTCCGTCATCACGCACCCGCCTTCGGTGCCGCCGGGGCAACGTTCTCGGCGTCCACCCGCCTGGCTGCCGTCCGGTAGGCGACGAACGCTTCACCAACGGCCGGATACCAGTCCAGCAGGTCCGTGTCCCGGTACACGTCGCCCACGGCGTCGTGAAGCCGGTCGGCGAGGGCCACCAGTTCGGTGGCCTGCTCGATGTTCATGCCGCCCATCACGCCACCACCGAATCCAGCCACACGGCCAACTCGGCGGGGACGTCGACCGGCTCGACACGGTGGTTGAACCAGCACACCGACTCGGCTTCGTTGGCGGCGACCGCGATCAGCTTCCACACCCCAGCCGGGTTGCGGTGGTAGTAGCGGTATCCGGGGGTGCCCTTCTCGGCGATGGCGACGGTGATGCCGAGCAGTGGCACGGCGGGGCGGTCCGCCCACACCCACGTCAGGTTGTTGGTGTCCATGGTCAGCGCACCCCCGCCTGCACGTACGCGGCCAGCTCGTCCAGGTCGGCGACCGGGACCGTGTCCACCGCTTCCATGGCGGCGTCCAGTTCGGCAACCCGACCCTCGTAGCCAGTGCGCCCTCGGTAGTCGTTGGCGAGACGAATCAGCGTCGCCATCACCTGGTCGACGTTGCCCGACTTGGTGACGGCGTCCCGGTCCTCCGGGTTCGACAGCGTCAGCGCGGCCATCTCAGGCCACCGCCCGACGGCCACGCTCGGTCAGCGTCGCCGACGCGACCACCTTGCGCAGGCCGGTACCCGACGCGTAGTTGAGGGTGACCAGACCCTTACGGGCCAACGACTTGAGCTGCACGACCGTCGCCGCAGCGGACCGGTTGACGGTGCCACCGTTGTTGGCGGCGGCCCGCAGGACCCGGTTGCCGGCGTCGGACGGGCTGGTGAGGTGCGCCCCCGCCATGGTCGGCGGGACCTGCCGGCGGCGAACCGTGGTAGCCGGCTCGGCAGGGTTCTCCTTGCGGTACATCTCCGCGTAGCCCCGGGCGATCAGGCGGGCGGTGTCCTCGTTGTCGTAGCTGCCGCAGTTCGCGTCGATGCGGAGGGTGCCCTGCATCGTGGTGACCGTGTAGGCGTTCTCGCGGACGTACCGGAGCGTGACGGTGATTCGGCCGTTGGGGGTCGTGTAGATGACCTCCTGGCCGGGTGTGCTGAGAACAGTGGTGCTCATTCGGGGACCTCTCCCGATCAGGGCTCCGTCGGTGTTTTGCCCCACCGGCGGTGCCGCTCGTTGCCTTACACCCATGACGCTAGACCGCTCCGGTTTGCGTGTCAAGCGGGAACATGTTTACTATTGACTCAGATACTGAACGAGGGAAGGATGGGACGTATGGGAACAGCCACCACGTACCCTCAGCGCATGCCGCGAGGGAAGTACAGCCCGCCCACCAGCGACGTTGCCGACCGCATTGACGAGGTCGTCAACCTCTACAACCAACTCCAAGAGATCGACGCGAAGTACCGCGAGAAGCTAGGACACCTCGCGGACAAAGAAGGCGATGCCGTACCCATCGCGCACCTCGCGGCAAGGCTTGGTGTCGAGCGGAAGACCGTGTACCGCCACCTAGGCAGGTCAATGACGTGAGGCTCCACCACTACGACCGGAGCGACCGCACTGCGCTCTATCGGCTCTACAGCGCCGACGGTAACTTGATCTACGTCGGCATCAGCTACACACCGCATTCCCGGGTGCTCCAGCATCGAGCGAATCAGCCTTGGGGTGGCGAGATCACCCGGCAATCCATCGAGTGGTACGAAAACCGGGCAGCAGCGGAGGCGGCAGAGGCGTCCGCCATCGAGCACGACAGCCCGACCTACAACGTGAAACCGGGACATGCGCCGCGAGACGGCTCCCACCCTGCCGAAGATCAGGTGTCGGAGCGCCTGGCCGAGGTGGTCGAAGCGTTCGACACGATCCGGCAGCGCGAACGCGACTACCGAACGGCGCTCCGGCGGGCGCTGGCAAACGGCGTGCAGCAGCGAGCGATCGCGGAGGCACTAGGTCGCACGAGAGAGATGATCCGCCGCGATGCCATGACCGAGGAACAGCGTGACCAACTTCGCCGCGCGGAGGCGTCGCGCCAGCGTGGCGCGAGAGCAAGCTGACCCGGAAGACAAGTTCGGGCCGGGCAGGTGGGCAAACACCTGGACTCCCGGCCCTAACCCAGAGAGGCCCTGGGCTGTGCAAGAAGGTACCACTGTAGCTACGCCGAACTGGTGTGCGATCAAGGTCGTGCACGGGTGAGGGTCCGCCGCACCATGCCCGAAGAGGGGTGGACGGGCATCGTGAACACCGCGCATCGGGACTACCGGCTGAGCTGGCGCGCACGGGGACTGCTTGGCGAGCTGCTGTCGTACCCCGACGGGTGGGACACCAGCGTCGACAAGCTAGTAGCTCAGGCACGTGAGCACGGTGACGCCACCGAAGGCCGAGCGGCCATGCGCAAGGCGGTCGCCGAGCTGGCCGAGATCGGCTACGTCCGTTACATCCGCGAGATGGATGAGAAGGGCCACTGGTCGACGGTCATGTCCGTGTGCGATGTGCCGCAGCCCGAGCCCGACGCCCGACGTACCAGAAACCGGACCGTCGGTGCACCGGACCGTCGGTCTACCGAGACGTCGGTTAACCGGGCTGTCGGGCAACCGGACCGTCGGGGCACCGAGACGTCGGGCGACCGGTCCATTACTAAGAAGACGGTGACAAAGACGGTTAAGAAGAAAGATCAAAGAACAGCGGAGGGAAGTGAAGTGGAATGCTCCCCCTCCGGTCGCTTCGCTCCCTCCGGGGCCGGCGACGAATCCGAAGTTCACTCGACACTGATCCTCGAAGCCACCAAGCCCCGCAGCGGTGGATGGTCTGACTGGCGCACCGAGGACTACGAACTCTTCATCAAGATCCTTGGCACCGAGCAGGTCTATTCAGCAGGCGGCGAAGCTGGACCGCAGGGCTACCACCACGCCCACGCCCTCTACCTCGGCATGCAGCGGATGCCCGACGGCAAGAAGCCCTGGCCGGGCAAGTACCTCGAAGCCATGCATGAACGCGGCGGCGACGCGGCTGTCGACTCGTGGCTCGCCCAGTACGACTTGGAACGGGCATGACGAAGCAACCCCGTGGCAACCCGATAGCAAACCCCATAGCAAGTGCCATCACCTGCCAGCAACGACGAACGGAGCGAGCCATGACCGATCACACCACCGCCAGCGACGACCGCTGGCACCTCAACCGCATCCTCACCGAACGGGGCTTCGCCCACCTGCCGGCCATTCCATCCGAGTATGGCGGCGAGATCCGCGTGTACGAGTCGTCAGCCGCCGATGGCCCGCACATCTGGTTGAACGCCACAGCGCCCGCGAACCTGAACGACCCGACCGGGCCGACGGTGGAAGCGCCGATGCACCTGACCGCCGACAACGCGCGCCGCCTTGGTGAGCAGCTTCTCGCCCTGGCCGCTGACGCCAACTGACCGGACGGAGCACACCATGACCGACACGACGACGCCCCCGCAGATCAACAGCCAGTGGACCGGCAAGGACAACCGCATCTTCACCGTCACCGGCATCACCACGATCAACGGCAAGCCGAACGTCAAGTACGAGACGTCCTGGCCGGACCGCGACGACAAGGGTGTGGGGATCGCGGACCTCGACTACTTCATCAAGCACCACACGGAGGTGACCCGATGACCAACCCGACCGTCGCCGACGCCGACTGCCTCGCCGCGACCGCCCACACCGGCCAGGTCGACAAGGCGGGCCGCCCCTACATCGAGCACCCGCGCGCTGTAGCCGCGATGCTGGCCGAGCACGGCGACAACGCCGTCATGGCCGGGTTGCTCCACGACGTCGTGGAGGACACCCCGATCACCCTGAACGACCTGCGTGCCGCCGGCTACCCGGACGAGGTGGTGTCGGCCGTGGACGCCGTGTCTCGCCGGGAAGGTGAGACGTACATGGACATGATCCGGCGAGCCTCCGCGCACCCGCTGGGCCGGCTGGTGAAGTTGGCGGACAACCGGCACAACAGCTCGGAGGAGCGGTTGGCGCACCTCGACCCGGAGAACGCCGAGTTCCTGCGGCGCCGGTACGCGAAGGCCCGCGCCGTGCTGCTCGCAGGCAAGGCAACCACGGGCGTCTGAGCCCTGACGGACGGAGAACGCCATGACGATCACCGCAGATGACTTCACCACCGACACCGACCGGTGGGGCTACCGGAAGGGTGCCCGCTTCGTCGGCCCGGACGAGTGGCTGACCGGTGTCCGCCGCGCCGGGCTGGACCTCGAAACGCTGGTGCTGGAATCGGTCACCGAGGCGTACGCGGCTGCTGCCGACGACAACGGGCTGATCATCGACTTCCGCCCCAACGAGTGGTACGAGCGTCATGTGTCCGACGCGATGCGCAGCGACGACGACGGCCCGGACTGGACGCTCACCTACGACAGGTTCGTGGCGATGGCCTTGATGGACATTGACATGACGCTGTCGAACTCCGGCTACCTGGCGGGGCGCGGCAACGGGGACTCGAAGGACCGGCGTCTAACCCTGCCCGCCGCCGACCGCGGCTGACCCGAACATCGACGAACGGAGACGACCATGACCGACCCGACACCAGCACCCACATCCCCGGCGCCGCTCACGGCTTCGTGGCAGCACAAGGAGCGTGCCGCCGAGTTGGCGGCGACCGCGCGGGGCATCTACCAGGCGATCAATGACGCTCGCGGGGAGCACGGCGACTTGCATCCCACGTTGCTGAACGCGCATTTCCAAGAGATGCAGGCGGTGGCCGCGCTCGCCCAGGTCCATGCCACCCTTGCCACCGTCCGGGACGGGGCGTGACCATGGCTGACGTTGAGGACGAGATCCGCCGCGACCACGAAACCGCCACCGCAGCCCTGCGGGACCTGCTCGCCGAAACCGTTGGCGGTGACCACGCCGTCGTCGATGCCCTGCTGCCGCTGTTCGAAGCCAGAATGGAATGGGGTGTGCGTCTCGCCGGCCCGGATTCGCCGTCGGATGCGGTGTGGGAGTGCGACGACCGGGAGGGTGCCGTGGACATGTCACGCTCCCTGTCAGGAAACCCGCCAGCGATGCGACGGCTGACCGTGCGGCTGGTCGGCCAAGAATGGACGGAGGTCCAGCGGTGACCGTCGAGCAGGACCGCCCGCTGCGGGAGTGGGAGCCGGAGCTTAACGAGCGCGTCAGCATCTGGCGCGACCCTGGCACTGTAGGCACGGTGATCCGCTGTGACCGCTACGGGCATTTCGCCGACCCGTACTGGCGGGCGTCGGTCCGTTGGGATGGCGGCCGGGTGGAGCATGACATCGAAACGTCGGCGCTGGTGCGTGTCGACGGAACCCAGGGGCGGCGATGAACCTCATCCGCCGCCACCCCCTCGCAGCATTCCTCGCCTCCATCTACGCCTGGTTCGGCCTCACCGCAGCCGTCAGCATCACCACCGCAGCCACCGGCGGCGAAACCACCGGCACTGAGGCCGTCGTCATCGTCGCCGTGGGCGTGCTGTCCCTGTGCGGTATGGGCGCGTCGGTGTGGCTGTACCGACGGTACGAGCAACGCCGCCACGATGAGTTCATGCGCCTGCTGGACGAGCCGCTGCAACCGTCGCGCCTCACCCTGTGGCATCCGCCCACCGATCACGCCTGACGAACGGAGAACAACCGTGTCCACCAGATACGCCCACCACCTGCCCGCGTGCGTTCACGTGGAGATCGGTGGCAACCTGCTACAAACCCGCGACTACCTCATGCACCTCGCCTCTGAACTGTCCGACGCCTATCCGAAGTCGTTCCCGCCAGTAAAGGCAGTCGATGAGGCGTTGCGAGCCGTCAATCGTCTGCGGCTCGCTATGGACAACGTGTCGTCCGCCGAACTGCCTGGCGACAGGTGGGCACCGACGATCTATCGCGGCGCCGATGAGGATATGCGGCAGGCCGACATGCAGCGGGTGATGGAAGCGCACTGGGCCGATAACCCGGACTGCCCCTGCATTGACGGCAACGGCTAACCCGAGGAGATGACCATGACCGACCCAGCACCTGCGCCCGTGATCCCCACCGCGGCGATGCAAGCTGCCGTGCAAGCCGTCAACGACTTCCTCGCCGAATATGCCAACCTCCCGGGGGCGGCAATCGGGGGGCAGCGGAACACCGTCGACGCACTCAAGCAACTGACTGGGTTCGGGCGTCTGGACCTGGCGGTGCGGGTGGCGGAGGTGGCGTTGCTGGCCGCCATTCCGCAGCTTGACAACGACGCGGAGGCTCAACGATGACCGGCAACTACCCACCCACGTGGACGACCGCCATCGCCAACGCCGGCCCCCCGGTCGACGCTGCCCGTGACGAGCAAATCCGCCGTGATGAGCGTGAGCGCATCCGCCGCAACCTGTCCCTGCCCATGCTGCAAGCACTCCGCCTCATCCCCCACGGCCGCATCCAGCAAGGCTGTGTCGTCTCCGACGGGAACGTGGTGCGTCAGCGGCTACGGGCCGCCTACTTCGCGATCGTCGACCCGGGCGCGGCCGAACGGGTGCCCCTCGACCTGGCGGAGGTCGCACCTTGGATGGAGCTGTGTGGGACGTGCGATGCCGGTCTGCCGCAGGCGTGCACCTGCCCTGCCGGCGACCCTCGTGTCGTGATCGCCGCACTGGTCGACGAGATCGTGAAGCAGCGACAGGAGGCGACACGGTGAGCCGCCATCCCGCCCTCGCCTTGGTGGCAAGGCCAGGCGACCGTGGCCTTGACGCCGACGTGGACGGCCTGACCGTCGCCCGCGTCGGGGTGGACGCGAACACCCGCAGCCTCAGCGTCGACCTGGTGGACGGGTTCGGCCGGTTCGTCGACACCACCGGCGGCGAGCGGACGTTCCCGCCCGGCGACCCCAACGCCCGCGTCAGCACCGCCACGGTCACCGCATGGCTGCCCGACGTGCCCCAGCCCAACTGGGACGAGTACGTGACCGTCCTGCGACGCTGGTGGGAGACGGGCACACCCCTGCGCATGTGTGCGGCGCCGGGCCGGTACACGACACTGATCGAGGACCGGAACGCGTTCCTGCTGTTCCCTCGCACCCACGACCGGACGGAGGCTGCGCGATGAGAGATCTGCGGCCGACCCCCACAGTCCCCGCCCCTCACAGCGACGACGAGGTGATGGCCCTCCTTGATGTCATCACCGACGCCCGGATGCGCGGCATCGGGGCCGTCAGTTGGTCGATGGCGCTCGCCATCCTCAACGCCGGCTACCGGCGCACCGTCGTCTCCCCCACTGGCGAGCCGGTCTGCCAGCACTGCCACCCCGCGCCGGTCACGTTCCGGTGTAGGGAACTCGGGCACGTCATCACCCCCAACTGAGCGGAGACGGCCATGAACGACCGGACGCGACTTCAAGCCGCCGTTGCCCGCCTGCAACCACAAGCCACCGACCCAGGCGTGTGGGACAACCTGGCCGCCGAGTACGCCGACCTCACCCCTGCGCGCAGCCGAGCGAACCGGGCGCTGCTCGGGGAGTGGGTGGAACCGTGCTGCGACCTGCACAACGTGCACTGTGAGCCGCCGTCCGAGCTGTGCTGCTACCAGTGCGCGGAAGCCGCCCACCCTGAGCATCCGCGAGGCGTGCGGTGCGTTCTCGAAGCCGCAGCCAAGAGTGACCGACCGAAGGGATACGACCGTGCTTGATTGGGCTGACTGGCTCATTGGAGCCGGCATCGTTTCTGCCGCCGCGCTCGCGGTTCTGGCTGCGGTCATCTGGGGTCGGATCGCCGGAGAAGCTATCGCGAATGCCGGACGCCCAGCACTGCACCCCGACGACCCGGAACGGAAGGCGGACCAAGCATGACCGCCGGGAATCGGCGCCCAGGTGGCAGATTGCAGGAGTTTCTGACGTGGCTGCAAATCGCGATGCTTCTGCTCATCGCTGCCCTGTTCGTGTTTTTCGTCGGCGCGTCGTTCACCGGCGACGGCGTGTCCGACGGCGAGATTCAGGTTGGCCTCTACGGCGTGCTGGCGTTGTTCGCGATGGGGGCTGTGGGGCACATCCTCGACCCGGACAGCCCGCCGAGGAAACGGCGGCGCTGGTGATGGCCCGCATGCCCGGTAGGGCGCACCCGCCGTGGTGCCCGACCTGCCGCAAACCACCTGGCCCGGACTGCGTGTCGCGGGAACGATCCGGTAGGCAGGTGCGGTTGCAGTTGAAGCGGGACCTACGTCGCGACCAGCACGAAGACTGACCCGAACAGGGGTGGCCATGACCAACAACGTCGAAGCGTTCATCCGGCAGGCGATGCGCACGCCGGTCCCGTTCGACACACCCCGGCGACCACCGCCGAAGCTGCCTTCCGAGGCACACCCGCTTTACGTCGCGCTGCGAGCCGCCACCAGCGGTGTTGTTCGCACCCTCGTTGAGTTGCACGCACCCACCGACGGCTATCAGGTCGGCGATCGGATCTTCGGCTGGGTGTGTCGCGGCTGCGACTCGGAGGGCTACGAGACTGAGCCGCCGGACTGGCCGTGCCGCACCACCGTGACTATCGCGGTTGATGCTGGCGTGATGGTAGGCGGCCTGCAAGAGGTGCGGCCGTGACCGCGCCGACCGTCGAAGTGTTCGTGTCCTGCCCGGACTGCAACGCCTCGATCCCGATCACCGTGTGGGCTGAGTTTGCCGGCCGGGCCGACGATGGCGAGCTGCAAGCGACCGTGCTCGGCGACATGATTGAGCTGAAAGCCCACAGCCTCACCTGCAACGGGAGCCCGACATGACCGACAACGCCCCGTGCCCCGGCCCGCTGGTCTGGTTCGACGCCCCACCCGACAGTGCCGTGCTCGAATGCGCGGCCTGCGGCTACCTGATCGTCGCCGGCAGCTTCAACGACAAGGCGCACGCCGACACGCCACTCATCCGGGAAGGACTCGCCGCATGACCACCGCTGCGCCGTGCCCCGGCACCGAACGCCAAGGCCCCAACTGGCAGTTCGACTTCATTGACTTCCCCACCGGCTGGCACCTCGCCAACCAGGGACTACTGCACACCGACCGTCGCTGCTCGTACATTCAGACGTGGGGCGGGTCGCTGTGCGACTGCGGGGCGATTCAACGCGAGTGGGAACGACGCACCGGAAGGACGCTGCGATGACGTGCGTTCGCTTCAAGGCTCCCACCGGCCCACGTCGCGGATTCATCTGCACCGACAGCGGGCCACTTGTTGACCTGAACCCCGACTGCCCGAACGCCACGCAGCACACCCGACAGCCGTCGGGGTACATCGCGTCTAGCAACTGGGCGGACGAGATGATGGAGACACGCGATCAGCAGGAGTGCCCTGGCTGCGGGCGGCTCCTGATCTGGGGACCGAGGGAAGGGCTCGCCGCGTGACGCCATCACCTCGCGACGCCCTAGCCGTGGCCGCCGCAGCAACCACCCTCGGCAAGGCTGGCGCCGCCATCGGCGACGCGATCCGCGCTGCTGGCGTGAACCGCAAGCCGTGCGCCCCGTACTACTGCCCCACCTCCGGTGACACCGAATGCTGTCCTGCCCATTCCGGCTGGGATGTGTGCTGCAACCGCCCCGATCTGCACCAACCTGTCCACGTCGAGTGAGCCGAACGAACCTGTCGCCACCGACCACAAGCCGCTAACCTGGCCGTTCGTTGATCAACCAACGTTCGGGGGTGGCCTATGGTCCGCAGAAACCGCAGCGCCCCACCCGCCCACTCCGCCCCACCATTCCACGACCCGTGGATACCCCACGACTTCCCCAACACCACCACACTCATCTGCCGCGGCTGCTCCTACAGCCCCGAAGGCCGGCCACTCACCCCCGTGCCGTTCCCCTGCCCCGCCGTTGCCATCCCCCCACCAGATCCCGCCGAACAGCCCGCACCGCCCGACCCGTCGGTGCTGCTGAGTCGCGGCGCCCGGAAACGGCGGATCGCGTTGGGGCTCAGCCAGCGGCAACTCGCCGACCGTGGGCCAATCGCCCTGCGCACCGTCGCGAAGGTGGAGAACGCCCACCCGGGGGCGTTGACGTCCCGCACCGCCGCCACGTTGGAGCGGGCGTTGCAGTGGGACGCCGGCAGCATCCAAAGCATCCTCGACGGCGGCGAGCCGGTTGAACTGTCAAACCCGCCTATCGGTGGGACACCAGAGGTGACTGTGGTGTTGGAGGCCGGGTTGCCGGCGAAAGCGGAAGGGCTGCTGGTGGCCCACATGTCCGCGAGGCGAGCGGACATGGAGGCCGCGTTGGAGGAAGAGGCGAGGATGCTGATCGGCCAGGTTCGGGAAGCCATCCGCGCCGCGCAGAGGTTGGAGAGCGCCCACCGGTGACCGGCGTCGCGCCGGGCGTCCGGTTCATCGCGGGGTTCGGCGACGTGCCGGCGTGGGATGTGTGCTGCATCGAACTGCCCCGCAAAGCGCTCACCCGGCACCGGCTCACCCCTCAGCGGTATCGGGAGCTGCGCGACGCCCAAGACGGGGTGTGCGGCATCTGCGGTCGGCGAAACCTGCGTGGTTGGGACGCTGCGCCCCTGTTCGTCGACCACGACCACGTTTGCTGTATCGACCATCGCAGTGCCTGCGGCCGGTGTGTGCGCGGCCTGCTGTGCTCCCGCTGCAATGGCTGGTTGGGTGAGTTGGAGTTGTGGGGTTGGCGGGCTCACGACCCTGACCTTGCGTGGTGGCAGCCGGCCGCAGTTGCCTACCTTGCCCGTGCCGGCTGCGACCCGACCGATCCGGCCCGCCGGCAGCTCGTTGAGGCCGTGCACCGTCGGAAGGTCGCCAAATGGCCTCAGCCGTGCAAGTGCCGGATCTGTGACCCAGCCCATCCGTTGCATGAAGCCCACAAGCGACTGACCACCCCCGGTCCGACCGGCGGGCTACCTGCCAGTCAACAAGGGGAACCGTTGACCCTCCCGCCGATGTAACACTGACCGCCCCCGACCGGTGCGAGGTGACACCTGTGCGGATCGACGACCTGGATCACCGCCTTAGAGTGATCATGGCGAAGGTGGAGACCGGAAAGCCCACCACCGTTGAGGACGTGCGTCTTGCGGCGCTGCTGTGGGCGGTCGCCGACCAGCCCGACGAGGCTGCGACCGGGCACACCACCGGTGCCGATCTGCGGCTGATCGGTGCGGTCCGGGCGAACCGTGGCGGTGGTGATGCGGCAGCGCAAACGGTCTGCGACGCCGCCCGAGTGTGGCGGGCTAACACCCGCCTCGACGTGGAGCCCAAGCTAGGTCCGGCGCGCAGGCTGCTCGCCGCGGCCGTCGACCACCATCAGCGGTCGTGGTGGCAGAAGAACCGGTTCCGGGTGGCAGCCATACTCGGGTTCGTGGCCTCGGGCGCCATTGGCGCGGAGGCGATCATGGCGATTGAGGGCATGGACCCGCCGGTGGTGCACGGCGTTCTACTTCTCGTGGTGTTGGCGTGTCTGATTCCGTCCGCGATGGTGATGCTGGTCGCGGCCCGCCGGGTCGGTCGCTGACTGCGGGCAGCTAGCAGCGTTCAGAAATAGACAAAAGCCTTCTTGTAGTCGCACAATCAACGCATGGCGACGGAGACGCGCACCGATGGATTCCGGTATGTCGTGCCCTACCACGTGTGGGCTAGCCGCCGCAGCAGCACCATCGCCGCCGCCAAGCAGTCCGCCCGCCGCAAGCGCAAGCGCGCCGACGGCGACCCGATCGTGCATGTCGTCCTCGAATGGCCGGCAGACGGCGATGACCAGTTGCCGTTGGAGCACTGCTGACCGCACCTCAACCAGCAGTCGACCCGTTTCGCCCTGCCATGAATGTCCGCCCTGCTCGTAGACTGGGCGCATGGCCGCCACAGCCCACAGCATCGCCGCCGAACTTCGCCGACGCCTCCCCGACCTCGGCACGAAGAAGCTGCACAAACTGCTCTACTACTGCCAAGGGCACCACCTGGCGACCTTCGACCGACCCCTGTTCGGCGAGACGATCGCCGCCTGGGACATGGGCCCCGTCGTCGGCGCCCTGTGGCGGCAGGAGAAAGACGGGGACATTCCCGTCGTCGACGCGCGCCTTGGTGAGGCCGAGCTGAACACGATCGGCTACGTCATCTCCCGCTACGGGAACCTCACCGGCAATGACCTCGAACATCTCACCCACAGCGAGACGCCGTGGCAGTTGGCGAACACCAGCCGATCCCCCGGCGGCAGCGTCGCCATCCGCCACGACTGGATCCGCGACTACTTCCGCACCGCCGGGGCGGCGGTCGACGGGCCGGCGTTCGACACCGTTCAGGTACGGGACTGGCTGTACGAGACGTCCGCCGCCCACCAGCCGGGTGACTTGGACAGCGTTGACGTGCTGCGGGCCAGGATGACGGCGGGTGTCTGACCCGACCTTGTGGGTGCTGCGCGGCTTCGACCGGCACCTTGACCTGTGGATTTCCGAGTTCGACCCCGACCAAGATTTGATCAACCTGGTGACGGCGTGGGTGCTGTCCCGCTTCGAAGATCCCTTCCAAGGTGTGCGCCGGGAGCAGGGCTTCGACAACCTGTGGTGGGGGCATGTGCCGCTGTCGCTGCGCGACGACACGGTGGTGGTGTGCTCGTATTTCGTTCACGAACGGGAGCGGACGGTGGCGTGCAACAGCATCGTCCCGCTGTCGCTGCCAACATGAAGCCGGGGGCGTAGATGATCGTGCGCGAGTTTGAGGGCTGGCTCGCCGGGGTGTTGGGCGCGCAGCCGTGGGCGGGTCAGGTGGCCCGTTGGTCGACCGGTGGCGGGCCGAAACCGGTCGGCCTGACCCTGGCCGGACGGGTGCACCTGCAACTCGTCGGCGGGGACCAAAAGGCGGCGCCGCTCGACCCCGCCGACGCGGGTGCCATCCCGAGTGTGGACGCGTCCCCGACCGATCCGGCCGGCTGGGCTGAGGCGATCACCCGCACTGTCGCCGAGGCGGGCATGCCGCGCGTCAAGTCCGCCGAGACGTGCGCGGCGTGGGGCGGCAGCTCGAAGCCGGGCGGGATGCGCGTGGTGTTCGTGGACGGGTCGGAGCTGTTCGCGTCGGTGTTGACCGGCGTCCGGTAGCCGCTGCCCGATCGATGTGCGGGAACTGCCGGCGTCGCGGGCACCAGTGCACTACGGTCGGACTCCCCCCGACCTGAAGTGGAGGACCGCCATGACCGACTTCGATGGTATTCGCGTCTACGCCGCAGGGAAGATCACCAAGAATGGGTGGCGACATGGCCTGTTCCCGGTCATCGACGACGCCGACTACGACAACCCCGACGCCACCCCCTGGCCATCGGATGCACCCATCGGCCCCAGCCTGCCCGGCGCCGTGTACGTCGGCCCGCACTTCATGAGCGACGATCACGGCTGCTACCACGGGGAGAACAGCCATGGCGTGGCCGCGGGTGACCTGGCCTGCTCCGTCTACCCCGGCCTGTCTCGGCCCGAGGTGGCTGCCCGATGCTTGGGGGCGATCCGCTCGGCCACTCACGTGTTCGCCTGGGTTGATGACCCCACCTGCCATGGCACCCTCGTGGAGATCGGCTACGCGCGGGCCCTGGGCAAGCAGGTTCACCTGTACACGCAGGGTGGGCGTAAGGAGCTGGATGACCTGTGGTTTGCCGGGCAGATCGTCACCGCTCACGGGTCGGCCGCATCGGCTAGGGAGGCTTGGGCTGACTTCTGTCTGCGGATGCGGTAGCCGACCAGCGCCCCGCATCCTGGCAGCGACACCCATCGTTTGATCCCGTAGAGCCCCAGGCGTATCGACTCGACCGCCTGGGGCTCTGACACGTCCTGGGCCTATTCGCAGCCGACGCCGTCGCCGTCCCGGTCCAGTTTGCGGGAGTAGCCGGGATCACCCTTGTAAATGAGTGCTACGCCGGGCACTCTTCGAGAAACGCGACTCTCAGCCATGATCGGCGCATTTGGTAAGATGGGTCGCGTGAGGACGGCGTACAAATGTCGGGCGTACCCGACTCCCGAGCAGGCTGCGGTACTCAACCGCACCTTCGGATGCGTGCGCGTCGTCTGGAACCGCACCCTCGCTGCCCGTCACGTCCGCTGGCACACCGAGCGGAAATCCACGTCGTACGCCGAGACGGACCGGGCGCTCACCGAAGCGAAGAAGCAGCCCGAACTGGCGTTCCTCAACGAGGTTTCGTCGGTACCGTTGCAGCAGACGCTGCGCCACCAGCACACCGCCATGACGGCGTTCTTCCAAAAGCGCGCCCGGTACCCGCGTTACAAGTCGCGCCACGGCCGCCAGTCCGCGAGCTTCACCCGTTCGGCGTTCCGGATGCGCAACGGGGCGCTCAGTCTCGGCAAAACGCCGGGCGTGCTGGCGTTCGTCTGGTCGTGGCCGGACATCGATGTGACCGTGCTCGACCCGACGATGGTGACTGTGTCGCGCGGGCCGGATGGCCGTTGGTTCGTTACCTTCGCTGCCGATGTCGAGGCACCCGTCGCGCCAACCCGGACCGGGCAGAGCGTCGGCGTTGACCTCGGCTTGACCGATTTCGCGGTCCTGTCTACCGGGGAGCGCATTGCGCACCCGAAGCACATGGAGCAGCGGGAACGCCGGCTCAAGCGCTATCAGCGGATGATGGCCCGCAAAGAGAAGGGCTCCGCGAACCGGGCCAAGGCCAAGCAGAAGGTGGCACGGGCGCACTCGCGGGTGCGTGACGCCCGCCGGGACTTCCTGCACAAGGCCAGCACCAGCCTGGTCCGCCGCTTCGATGCGATCGCCGTTGAGGATCTGGCCGTGGCCAACATGGTCCGCAACCGGAAGCTGGCGAAGGCGATCTCCCGCACCGGGTGGGGCGAGTTCCGGGAGATGCTGACCTACAAGGCGCACCGCGACGGCCGCACTGTGGCGGTGGCGGACCGCTGGTACCCGTCCAGCAAGACCTGCTCGGCGTGCGGACATCTGCTCGCCAAGCTTTCGCTCGGCACACGGCATTGGTCGTGTCCGAGCTGCGGCACCCGACATGATCGGGACATCAACGCCGCCAAGAACATCATGGTCGCGGCCGGGCTGGTCGAGACTCGAAACGCCTGCGGAGCGGATGTTAGACACGACGGGCAACCGTTCGTGCTGTCCGCGGTGAGCCAGGAACCCCGACCTGCGAAGGTAGGGACTCTCGGCCCTTAACGGCCGGAGAATGCCAACCGACACATGGTGGTGCGCGCGCTCGGCTACGCGTTGGGCACCCGCCGACCGGACGTCGGGGTGTCAGCTTGACGACTGGTCGCCACTCTTTCGCCGAGAGAGGCCCAGCAGGATCCGCATGTACTCGCGGGACCACACGTGCTTTGAGGCGCGCAGGATCGCGGATTGCTGCTCACCGTCGGCGTAGGCGGCGCGCATGGCGTCGGCCAGCTTGGCGGACGCGCGCTCCTTCGCCTCGGCCGCCTGCTCGTATTCGGTGGCGGCTTCGGCTAGTGCGCGCTCGTGTTCCGGCTTCATGGCCACGTCGGCGATCATCCCACAACCGAGTGTGCCAACTTGTTTTGTGTACTGAGTTGACATCATGCACACAGAGTACGCATACTGAGTTGGCAGTGCAATCGGGAGTCCAGGAGGTCAGCCATGAAGGTCCGGGTTCCGCTGGTCATCGAGGTTGACCCCCAGGAGTGGGCCAACATCAACGGTCAGATCGTCGATGCCGACGGGAAGTTCACGATCGCCGACCTGCGCGAAGACATCCGCACCTACGTTCTGAACGCCATCCAGAACGCCGCCCTCATCGACGAGGTCGAGGCGTCGGTGTCGCTCTCATGACGCGCCAACCTTTCGCCCACCAGGACGCCTGCGGCATGGCCGGCACCCGCCACGCCGTGTTCGTCGACAACGTATTCGTCGAGCACGTCGACACCACCAAAGACCCGTACGGCTACGCCGCCATGGACCGCATCCTTGCCGCCCACGCACCCGCCCGGCCGTCGATCGAAACGCTGATGGTGTGCATCAACCACCTGACCACCGCAGCCGTCGACTGCGTCATCTGCGACCCGGAGGACTGACCATGAACGTCACCCTGCCCGGCAACTGGACCGCACCCCGTCGACAGGCCCGCACCTACGAGCACGACGGCCGTGAGGTTTACGCCGACACGGGACGCCCGGTCGATGAGCGCCTGGGTTCGCACGTCGTCCTGTGGATCGTTGAGGACCCCAACTTGTGGGCCAAGGCAATCGAGGTGGAAGGCGACACCCAGCTCGCGGCGTGGCCGAAGCGGCACCGTCACATCGGCGTGCAGCGCCGAGACGAGGCGTACGTTAGTGCCGCCAAGGTGCGGGCCGCCGGCACCCGAAGGTCGATCCACACCACCTGCGGCACCCCCTCCGAGGCTGAGGCGCTGACCGCCGACCTCTACCGGT
Source organism: Micromonospora sp. NPDC049801 (assembly GCF_040656575.1). Lineage (NCBI taxonomy): Bacteria > Bacillati > Actinomycetota > Actinomycetes > Micromonosporales > Micromonosporaceae > Micromonospora > Micromonospora sp. NPDC049801. The sequence goes on from NZ_JBFAMS010000014.1 coordinate 98,557, forward strand.
CCCACCCCAACCCCGGTGTGCGGTACGAGGTGGCCGCCATCACCGGTGCGGACGCCTGCCCTGATTGCCGGCAGCCGAGGATTCACGCTGACGGGCAGTGGCGACACCACACCGGTCGCTGGCCGGTTGAGTGCACCCGTCGACCGGAGCCCCGGCCGGAACCCGAACTGGCCGACGGGGAGTTCGAGATCGACCCTGGCACGGGTGCGATGACGTGCGGTTACTGCGGCTTGACCGAACGGTGGGCTGAGGCGGGGGTCGGCAACGTCCGCCTGACCGGTTTCCACCTGCTCGGTATCGAAGAGTCCACCAACGCGCTGGTGGTGCTCGCCGAGGCGACCGCCCGGTACGGGAAGACCGTCAACCTGCCGCACCACTGCCTGAACATTCCCGACGATGTCCATCAAAGGTACGCCCCGACATCAACCCGCGCGGTTGCCGCCCTGCCCGATAACGAGGACTAACCGATGCCCACCTGGACTGTGATTTCCACCGTTGAACGCCTCGGCGGCCTCAACGACGCCTGCACCGGTCACCAGCTCGCCGCCGTCGAGGGCCGGGCCGAGGTCGCCGGGTTCAACATTCACACCGCCACCGTCACCGCCGACACGGCCGCCGCCGCGTTCGATGTGGTCCGTGAGGCGTTCCGGATCGCCGGCAACGTCGCCACCAACCGCGACCCCATGGAGTCGCCGATCGCAGCCGACCGGTGGACGGTCATCGGCGAGGCCGACAACGGTGTCTGCGCCAACTACAGCACCCTCGCGGTTGTTGCCGGGGAGCACACGGTGCACGGCCGGTACGAGTCGATGCTGTCGCACCGCTGGGAGCGGGTTGTGGACGCGCCGGACGTGCACGCCGCCGAAGCGGCCGGGCACAAGGCTGCGGCCGAGGTGTACGACGAGACGTGGGACTGACCATGAAGTCGAATCGACTTGCCGGCCACACCCTCCCCAATGAGGGCCGCATCAACTACAACAGTGGCTCGGCCTGCTGCGGACCTGCCGTCTGTTCGTGCGGGGAGCAGTCCGAGGTGCTGCATGGCGCGAACGCCCGGAAGCGGTGGCACAAGCAGCACAAGGACGACGTGCGGGCGAGGCGTGCCTGACATGCCGGTGATCAAGAACCGGGCAGCGTTCGCCGAGTACGCCGCCCCGGAGGCCGTCGCCGCGTACCTGCGCAAAGCCCAAGAGGCTGCCGCCAGGGCCAACGCCGAGGTGCGCTGGCTGACGCAACTGCTCGCCGACAAGACCAACGCCGCCAGTGAGGGCGGCACCCAACCGACGGACGGAGGTACCGCATGCTGACCGACCAGGAGATCACCGAAACCGCCATCCGGCTGATCGACGGGGAGCTTGACCGGCTCGCCCGCTACGACCGCACCGACCAGATCGACCGACTTGTGCGCGAGCACCACGACGTGCCCATCGAGTCGGGCCGGGACGTTCGCGCCGCCCACCAGCAAATCCGGGAGGCTGTCGCGTTCCTGCGCCTCGACCTGGCCCAGTACGCCGCAGCCCGCAACATCGCCATTCCTGCCACCTGACGGAACGGAGACACCACATGACCGACACCGCAGCCACCCTCGCCGAGGTGGAAACCGCCATCAACACCGCCGTCGCCGACGGCCTGCCGCAACCCGCCCGGAAAACCGTCGGTGCCAACCACGGCAACCACGGCCCGTTCGTCAACCTTGGGCTGAACACCCCCGCCGATGTCGACCGGTGGGCGGCGCACGTCGGCGCGACCGTCGGCTACGGCGACATCACCTACACCCCGGCCGAAGGTGACCCGTTCCACGAGTACGGCACGAACGCGGAGGGCAGCGTGTACGGCCGCTGGCTGGGTCGCACCGTGTACGTGTCGTGCCAGGTGCCCGGACCGCACCCGGCCTGATGGGCGTACTCAACTACCCGCCAGCACACGAACGGAGCACCGCATGACCGACCAGCAGACCACCACCAGCATCAGCCCCGAGGAGCAGAACGCCCGCCTCAACGGCCCCGTCCACGGCTGGTTCGAGCTGACCTACTCCAACTACCTCGTCCTCAACCGCTCCCTCATGCAGTCGATGCCCGTCGACTGGCAGGAACGCATGGTGGCGTGCCTCAACGAGATCCACACCGCCTACAACCACCTCGACCACCCCGAGGTTTACGACGTGACCGCCGCCGTGGAGTGCACCTACAGCGACCTCAGTGTCGATGACATGCGTGAGTTGGGCATCACCCAGCCGGACGCCCCGGCCGGCGACTTCGACGACTCGTGGGAGGACCGCTACTACGACAAGGCTGGCAACGGGCACAGCGGCGGCGAACGCGTGCTGGTGCCGCGTCGGGGCGGTGACCCGATCCCGCACTACAACCGGGGGCGGACGTTCGTTGAGCCGATTTTCCTGGACGACGAAGCGTTCTTGGACGACGACGCCGCGTGGGAGCACGCCCGCACGGCCTGACCGGCGTACCGCCGCACCGGAACCCGTGTCCGGCGCGAGCGGCAGCCGACCAGACCACCAGGGAGTCCCAACATGGCAGACCAGCGCTACGAGATACGCCCCCTTGGTCCGTGGATCGGACCTGTCACCCGCAACCGCCAGTCCGGCTCAGCCTTCCGCGCCCCATGGTCGGCAACTCTCGACCTGATCGCACGGGAAACCGTGCTGCTGGGTGCTCGCCTGGTTGTCATTCAGGTGGACGCCACCGAAGCGGACCTGCGCCGCGACGGGATGCTCCGCGCCAACGCCAAGGTGAACTTCCCCGGCGTCAAGGTGTCGTTCGAGTCGAAGCACGGCCCGCTGACGTACGCCACCGACGAGTACGCCCACTGGCAGGCCAACGTCCGCGCGGTGGCCCTTTCCCTGCAAGCGCTGCGCGCAGTGGACCGGTACGGGGTGTCGAAGTCGGGCGAACAGTACCGAGGTTGGAACGCCCTGCCGGCTGGCTCCCCCGACGGGCAGATGACCGCCGATGATGCGGCGCGGCTGCTCGCCGGCTACGCCGACGCCGGGGTGACCGCTGAGCGGGTGCTGTCTGACGCTGAGGTGCGCCGGACCGCGTTTCGGCAGGCGTCACGGCGGACCCATCCCGACCACGGCGGCGACGCTGAAGCTTTCGCACGGGTAACCGCCGCTCGTGACCTGCTGGACGCCGCTGTGGGGGTAGGACGATGACCTGCCTTGAGATTGTCGCTGGATGCGCGGAGTGCGAGTCTGCCCCTCGGCCTGCGCTCCCCCACGAGTGCCACGAGTTGTGCCGTATGACCGGGGAGATGAAGCGCGCCAGCGACAGCTTCCACCGGCTGATGCACCAGCCCCACCGCCACGACTGCGGCACCGTCCTGGACGACCGCAAAGGCAACCACTTCGAGGTGCGGGTGGTGTGCGGATTCCGGTGCTGCGTGCAGTTGTTCTGCCCCGGCTGCCGCCGCGAGACGGGCGGGTGGGGTCCGATCGGCTGCCTTTGCCAGGGACGCAACGGGCACGGCACCCGCGCCGAGTTCAAACGGCCGGGTGCCGGACGGTTCGTGAAGCCGTCGAAGCGGAGGGGTCGATGACCACCCTCAACGACCTCAGCCAGGGTGACAACGCCTGCCACGCCTTCGGGCGGCCCGACGTGATCCAGCCGGACGGCACTGTCCCACCGCATGACGTGCTCGGGCTGGCGTCACCGTGCGACACGGCACCGAGCATCCTGCCGGGTAACGCGCGTGTCCAGCGGCTGCGGCACCCGTCCGCGCCTTCCCCGATGGGTTGCCGCTGGTGTGGTGTCGCCAAGCAAGAGCATCCGCAGTTGTGGGTGCCCGGCAAAAGCTGGCACGGCTGGACGGAACCCACCCGGGCGCAGATCGCGGCACGCCTACGGTCGCGGCTGTCCCCATCGCAGTGCGCAGAGTTCGCCGACACCGTCAACCTGCCCGCCTGACCCACCGAAGGAGATCCGCCATGGAGATCGACGTTCGCACCACGGAGTACTCCGTGTGCGCCCTGCCCGAGGACCACATCGACGCGGGCATGTTCACCATCGAGGTCGCGTACCGGGGCCCCGGGTCGTGGGCTGTGCTGCGTGGTCGCCTCTGCCTCGGCGCTGACGGCACGTGGGAGCTTGAGCCCATCCCGTCGGAGCGCACCGACGAGTGGAAGGCAGCGCACCGCTTCGACGAGAAGACGGCTGTCCGTTTGGCATACGAGGCGGCCCCAAAGCTGCGGATCAACGGCTGGACACCCGAGGCGATCCTCGCCCACGACCGCGCGGTTCAGGCCCAGCCGTGACCGCCCCCGCCGCCGTGCCGCAGCCGGGCGACCGCCACGCCCGGCGGTGTGCGACCTGTCGACAGCCGCGCCCGGACGATTCGTTTCTTAGCGATGGTCCAAGGTCGCGGTGCATGCCGTGCCGTCTCGATGCCGCGAACCGAAATGACCCCCGATCTTCCAGGGCCCGGAACCTGTGGAGCAACTACCGGATCACGCTGAACGACTACCAGGAACTACTGGTGGAACAGGACTACCGGTGCGCCATCTGCGGTGTGCATCAGGACGACCTACCGGAGCGGCGTGCGGGTAGACCTCGCGTCGACGGTGCGCCGCCGGCCGAGAATCCCCGACTCGCCGTTGACCATTGCCACGCGACGGGACGAGTTCGCGGACTGCTGTGCGTTCCGTGCAACGCGGCTCTTGGTGTCTTCAAGGACTCGCCGGACGTGCTGCGAGCAGTGATTGCGTACTTGGAGCGCGAGCCGAGGTTCCAGCCGTCCGTGCAGCCGCTCTTCGCGGCATGACTCCCATTTACGGACGAGATCAACAGAGGAGAAGCGAGATGGACACCTGCACAGATCCGGAGTGCTCGGCTCAAACTGACCTTCGATGTGACGGTCCGACCGGGCAGGGCTGCCGTGAGCCGTTCTGTGGCGAGCACCTGTTCGCCACCACCCGCGACGGCTACCTATGCTCCGTCGACTACGACAACGTTGAAGGCCACGCACTTGAGGGCGAGACCCAGCCGTGACCGCTCTCGCCGCCGCGCCGCAGCCGGGCGACCACCACGCCCGGCTCCTGGCCGCCTACCTCGACGGCCTCCGCAGCCCACTCACCGCCGATACCTACCGCCGCGACAACCCGGCTGTGAGCTGCGGCAACTTGTCCGTACATGCCCGGCCGCTGCCCCACTGGGCGGTTGACACACAATCCCGACGTGATCAGGCGGGATCCCCCGGACATCAGCTCAGAGGAGCTGGCGGGTGTCCTACGTGAACAGATCATGTCCGGGCAGCTAGCCCCCGGAGCCCGCGTCCCCTCCGAGCGGTGGCTACGCGAAACCCACGGGGTGTCCCGCGCCCTGGTGCGCCTCGCCGTCGCCACCCTCCGCAACGAGGGCCTGGTTGTCACCCGTCAGGGCCAAACTTCGAGGGTGCGGCCCGTGTACGACAAGCGCCCGATCGACCTCACCAGCGTGGTGAGGATCGAGACGCGCATGCCGACGGCGCCGGAGCGGGAACGCCTGGACGATGTGCTGCCGGACGGCATGGGTGAGGGTGTGCCCGTGTTCGTGGTGTGGCGCTCGGCTGTGGACTCGCCGGAGCTGCTGCCGGGCGACAGGTGGATGCTGCCCGGACCTGCGCAGGATCGTGAGCAACGCTAACGAGTAGTCCCGTCGGCGGGATATGCGTTCATGGAACCTTTTCACCATGAGCATGTCCGTACATGCGGGGGTTGCTTGCTGCGTCGATTCGGGCAGCATCGACTACTCAAACAAGCAACATCAACTACTCACTGGTGCTGGTCACAGCGTGCGTGACCCCCGAACAGCCGTCAACCGAACGGACACGACTTAAGGGATCTTTAAGGCAACAGCACCACCCGCACACCGGATAGTTCCCACAGCAAGCAATTTGAGAACGTGAACGACAGGTAACACGTACTACCACCGGCATCCACGGGGAGGAAGCCATGGCACCACCCACGCAGTCCAGACGAAGGCCACGCCTCCTGCTGCCCACCGCACCACCAGGCTGACCCCCAAGCCAGCCCGGCACGCGTGCCCTCACCGCACACGAGCCAACCGCCGCACCCCACCGGTCGGGACGACCGCGGCGGGGAGACGCCACCACCAGCGACGTCGTCTCCGACCCCTCCCCACGACGAATCGGAGCAAAGCCGCTCATGAGCCATGAATGGAAGACACAACCGACAGACGCCGCACCGGGCTACGTGCGCGCCGCCAACATCTGCGGAATCGCCGCCGCCGTCCTCGCCGCCGTGTTCGCTTTCTACTTCGCGCTGTACACCACCGGCACGCTGCCCACGCCGTCGATCGGCCTGACACCGGTGTGGACGACCGGCGTCGGCCTGCTCGCTGCGGTGAAGATCGTGCAGTGCGTGGCGGACCGAGCCGTGCAGCGCCTCTGCGATCTCGTTGAGATGCGGTTCGCCGCCGTCAACGACCGGCTCGACCGGGTGTCCGAGTCTTCGCTTGCCGCCGCTCAGGAGACGGGCCGGTGGAAGGGCATCGCCGCCACGCTGCGGGAGGCGCAGCAGGGTGACACCGGTGAGGTGATTGCGATCGGCGGTCAGCGGCGCCGTCAGAGCTGATCTGTTCGGAGGGTGCGGCGGGGCTAGGGTGACCTGGCCCCGCTTTTGTGTCTCCCTTGTGCAGTGAGTACCCCTCATGTCGACACGCGCTAAACCGTCCGGCGACGCGTACTGCGAGTGCACGCCGGTGGCCCGCCGCCGCTACCTGGGCCGGCTGTCAGGGCCGCTGCTCGACCGGATCGACGTGCAGGTGCGGCTGATGCCCGTACGGGCGGCGGAGCTGATGGCGTCCGGAGGTGACGTCGAGTCCTCGGCCACCGTCGCCGCCCGGGTCGCGGCGGCGCGCGGCGCGGCGGCCACCCGTTGGGCCGGCCTCGGACGGCGACTCAACGCCGAGGTGGACGGCCCGTTCCTGCGCCGCCCGCCCTGGCGACTACCGGCGCTGGTCACCGCCGAACTGCGCGCCCGGCTCGACTCCGGCTCGCTCTCGGCGCGCGGCTTCGACCGGGTGATCCGGATGGCTTGGACCATCGCGGACCTGGACGGTCGGGATCGGCCCGACCGTGAGGACGTCCGAGAGGCGACCCAGCTACGGACAGGAGAGACGGCATGAGCGCCGACGAGCAGAGCAGGCTGGCCCGGGTGGCGCTGACCTGGCTGGCCGAGCCCGGCACCCGCGTGGTGCACGCGCTGGTCGAGCAGCTGGGGCCGGTGGCCACGCTGGATCTGCTGCTCGACGGCGGCAGCCCCGACCGGCGGCTGGCCTCCGCCGTGACCGCCCGGATGTCGACCGGCGACGCCCGCGCGGCGGCGGACGAGGCCCTGGACCGGGCGGATCGACTCGGCGCGCGTCTGGTCACCCCGGACGACGACGAGTGGCCGGCCCGGGTCGCTGATCTCGGCACGCTGCGGCTCCCCGACCTGACCCGTCGCGTGGACGTGGAGACCGCCCCACCGCTGTGCTTCTGGGTACGCGGCGCGTGGCCGCTCGGTGAGGCGTTGGAGCGCTCGGTGGCCGTGGTCGGCGCGCGGGCGGCCACGGCCTACGGCCAGCACGTGGCCACCGACCTCGGGTACGGGCTGGCCGAGCGGGACTGGACGGTCGTCTCTGGTGGCGCGTTCGGGATCGATGCCGCCGCCCACCGGGGCGCCCTCAACGCCGAGGGCCGCACCGTGGCGGTGCTGGCCTGCGGGGTGGACCGGCCGTACCCGATGGGCAACACCGCCCTCTTCGACCGGATCGCCGACACCGGGCTGCTGGTCAGCGAGTGGCCGCCGGGCGCCGAGCCGCTGCGGCCCCGGTTCCTGATCCGCAACCGGGTGATCGCTGGCGGCACGCTGGGCACCGTCGTGGTGGAGGCGTCGGCGCGCAGCGGAGCGACGCAGACCGCCCGGCGGGCCATCTACACCGGTCGGGTGGCAATGGTGGTACCCGGGCCGGTGACCTCGGCGATGTCCGTCGGCGCGCACGAGTTGCTGCGCGAGAACGAAAAGGCCCGACTGGTCACCGGTGTCGCACACGTGCTCGATGAGGTGGGCCGGATCGGCGCGGACCTGGCCCCGCTGGCCCGCGGCCCGCAGCGGCCGACCGACGACCTGGACGACGACGCCCGGTCGGTGCTGGAGGCGTTGCCCCGCCGGGGCGCACGGGGGGTGGACACGCTCGCCGCCCGCGCCGGTCTGGACGTGCGTACCGCGCTACGCAAACTGTCCCTGCTCGAAGAGCTGTCCATGGTGGTACGACGCGGCGACGGCTACGCCCTCGCCCCGGTCGACAAACCAAAGGGTCCGGCCGCCCGCCGGTAGACGCGGCCGCCGACGTGGCCGGCGGAGCACAACCCTCGGCCGTACGCTGGTGCCGTGCCTGCTGCCAGCGAAGGTGCGCGTGCCGCCCGGCGGACCGCATCGGTGACGCCGCGAGAGGCGCGGCGGCCGTGAGCCGGTCCGCCCGGGGCACCCGGGCCACTCATCAGAACCTGCCACCGCCGCTGCGGGACGCGGTCGACGACTTCGCCAGGCACCTTTCCCAGGTTCGCAACCGGTCGGCGCACACCGTCCGCGCGTACGTCACCGACGTGGTCGCGCTGCTCGACCACGCGGTGCGGATGGGTTGCCGCGACCTGGGCGAGGTCGACCTGTCGGTCCTGCGGAGCTGGTTGGCCCGGCAGCGGACCACCGGCGCCGCCCGTACGTCGCTGGCGCGCAGAGCCGCCTCGGCACGGGCGTTCAGCGCGTGGGCACACCGCGCCGGGTTGCTCGCCGCCGACGTGGGGGCCGCGCTGGCCAGCCCTCGCGCGCACCGGGAGCTGCCCGGCGTCCTGCGCGCCGACCAGGCCGCCGCGCTGCTGGAGGCGCCGACCCGGCACCCGGCAACCGCACCCGGCACGCCCACGACAGGATCGCCCGCAAACGGCACGCCCGCGACGGGGTCCGCCCCCGGCGGGGAGCCCACGACGGACGGAGCCACCGACGCGGCGGTGGCGCTGCGCGACAGGGCGCTGCTGGAACTGCTCTACGCCACCGGCGTACGGGTCAGCGAGGCGTGCGGGCTGGACGTCGAGGACGTCGACCACGCCCGGCGCGTGATCCGGGTGTTCGGCAAGGGCCGCCGCGAGCGGTCGGTGCCGTACGGCGTGCCGGCGCAGCGGGCGCTCGACGAGTGGCTGCGGCAGGGCCGCCCCGCGCTGGTCGCCCCGCACTCGGGCGACGCGCTGCTACTCGGGGCCCGCGGCGGTCGGCTCAACCCGACCACGGCGCGTCAGATCGTCGGCGGGTACGCCGAGGCCGCCGGCCTGCCCCGGACGAGCCCGCACGGGCTGCGCCACTCCGCCGCCACCCACCTGCTGGAGGGCGGCGCGGACCTGCGCGCCGTGCAGGAACTGCTCGGGCATTCGTCGCTGGCCAGCACGCAGATCTACACCCACGTGTCGGTGGAGCGGTTGCGCGCCGCCTACCGCCAGGCGCACCCCCGCGCCTGATCACTGGCGGGCCGGTCGGACCACCCGACGGTTACGATCATCCGGTGAGCGTCCCGCAGCCTCCCGAGCCGATTCCGGGCGCCCGCCTGCTGTTCTCCCTGGACCCGGCGGTCAGCCACCTCAACCACGGCTCGTTCGGCGCGGTGCCGATCGGCGTGCAGCGCGCCCAGCAGCGACTGCGCGACGAGATGGAGGCCAACCCGCTGCGCTTCTTCACCCAGGGGCTCGTCGACCGGCTCGCGCACACCCGGCGGCACCTCGCCGGGTTCCTCGGCGCGGACCCGCAGGGCAGCGCGCTGATCGGCAACACCACCACCGGCGTCGCCGTGGTGCTCCAGTCGATGGGCCTGCGACCCGGTGACGAGATCGTCAGCACCGACCACGGGTACGGGGCGGTGAGTCTGGCCATCGCGCGGGAGTGCCGCCGCACCGGCGCGGTCAGCCGGGTGCTGCCGATTCCGCTGGACGCCGGCGACGAGCAGATCGTGCAGACCATCCGGGCCGGCCTGCGCCCGGGACGGACCCGGCTGCTCGTCGTCGACCAGCTCACCTCGGCCACCGCAAAGCTCTTCCCGACGGTCGCCATCGTGGCGGTGGCCCACGAGAACGGTGTGCCGGTCCTGGTGGATGCCGCGCACGCCCCCGGGATGCTCGCCACCACGGTCGCCAGCATCGGCGCCGACTTCTGGGCGGGCAACCTGCACAAGTGGGGGTACGCGCCGCGCGGCACCGCCCTGCTGGCGGTCGCCCCGCAGTGGCGCGAGCGGATCGAGCCGCTGGTGGTGTCGTGGGAGCAGGAGTCCGGCTTCCCGGCCCGGGTCGAATGGCAGGCCACCCTCGACTACACCTCGTGGTTGGCTGCCCCCGCCGGGCTGTTCACGCTGCGCAGCCTCGGTGTCGACCGGGTACGGGAACACAACGCCGCGCTCGCCGCGTACGGCCAGCGGGTGGTGGGGGACGCTCTGGGGGTGCCCCCCGCCCAACTGCCCGACCCCGGCGGACCGGGGGTGTCGCTGCGTCTCATCCCGCTGCCGGCCGGGACGGGCACCACGATCGACGCGGCGCGGGCGTTGCAGACGCGCATCGGCGAGCGGCTCGCCGCCGAGGTGGCGGTGATGAGCTGGAACGGCCGTGGGTGGCTGCGACTCACCGGCCAGGTCTACAACGCCGCCGACGAGTACGAGCGGCTGGCCACCCGGTTGCCGGCGCTGCTCGCCCAGCGCTGACCCCGCGCACCGGGTCGAGCGGGAGGAGCCGCACCGGGCCGAGGCCGAGCAGGGCGAGCGGGTCCAGGTACTCCGCACCTCGGCGCAGGCCCCAGTGCAGGCACGCGTCGGCCGGGCAACCGGGGTGGCCGGGCAGCAGTTCGCCCAGCGGCGCTCCTGCGGCGACCGCCTGACCGGGGCGTACCCCGGGTCGCACGGGCTCGTGGGTGGTTCGCAGCCCTCCGGCATGCCCCACGGTGACCACCGGTCGGCCGGCCACCAGACCGACGAAGAGGACGGTGCCCGGCCCGGCGCTGCGGACCACGGTTTGAGCCGAGGCGGCCAGGTCGACGCCCCGGTGGCCGGACAGCCACGGCTCAGGTGGCGGGTCGAAGCGGCGCACCAGTCGCGGTGGCCCGTCGAGCGGCCAGCGGAAGCGCTCGGTGGGAGCGGGAGGCTCGAACGCGATCGGCACGGTCGGCGTCGGTGGCAGGCCGGGCACCGACGCGACAAGCACCGCAAGACCGCAGAGCTGCATGATCAGAGCGAGGGGGAACGCCGCGCAGAGCAGCACGGTACGGAGGTTCGAGCCGAGACGGGTGGCGGATGGCGATCGCATGCCGGCAGCCTCGGCCCGGGGCCGGGTCGTCCGCCAGCCCGGCCAGCGAAGCTGTGGACAACAGACGGCCCTGTGGACGACCACCCGGAGGCGCCGATGATCTGCTATGCCGCGCTGGGGAGCTGCTGTGCGTGCCGGGCTCGCCGAGGCGTCGGGTAGGCCCTTTCACCTACCCGACATCCTCGGACGAGCCCGGGTCAGTTCACCACCACTGTTCGTTGGAACCGGTTTCGTAGTCGTACTCCTCGACGTGGTCCCACTCCACCCCGGTCAGCTTCTGATAGGCGTTCGAGGGGACGTCGAGGATCGAATCCGCGTGCGCGGCCTCGACGGTGGTGAAGCGGGTGAACGCCGCCGGATCGGCCAACACGGCATCGAATGCCGCGGGCCCCGCCACCACCACCGCGCAGCGCGCGTACAGGAAGCCGTCCTCAGTCAGTTGATCAGCGCCCGGTGGGACCGCCTGAGCGAGCACCCGACGGTCCAACTGATAGAGCTTGAAGGCGAGCGTCTCAGCAAAATCGATGATCCGCTCCACCGGCTCGTCCGACAGCACGGAGGTCAACCGCTCGTACGGCCGGTCGTCCTGGACTTCGGGCTGGCCGCCGAGCACCGCCACGAGCCGCCAGAATTCCTCGTCTGCAAGCATCGAAATCCTCAACCAATCGTCGACCAGGCCGAACTAGTGCCAGTTCTTGTTTCCGTCAGGGCGTTTTCCGAAGATCCGGAAGAAGCCTCTGATCAGTCGTGTTTCTATAGCCTTTGCCCGCCGCTTACCCGGGATGCCGCGCCGCAGGTACTTAGCGGTGTACTTGTCATTCGGATTCTTGCGATTGAGCTTCCTGAGCTGTTTCGGAAGCCGGTCACCCTTTCCTTCGCCGTACCTGTACACCTCGCCGTTCTTGTCGATTCGGTAGACGTAGTGGGGGCAGGAACAGTCGAGTGAGTTGCCGTGTTTACCGCACGCGCTGACGTTGTGCGCCAACACGTCGACACCGTCGACCCGGACAGCGTACGTGTGCACATCCCCGACGTTGAGGTTGTACACGGTCTGTGCCGGCACCCAGCCACGGTCCACAACAGAGGCCACCTGCACCGTCGTTCCGTTGGCGGCGCGTAGCCGATCGCCGGCCCGCACCTTCTCGGCGAACGTCCAGCCCACGCCCTCCACCCACAGCGGGTGCTCAGCCGTAGCCTCCAGCGCCCCGCCCTGACCCTCGTCGAGGTCGATGTCGATCAGGTGCTTCGCGCCAACGCCGTCGATCACGGCGAGGACGGGCTTGGCCTCGGCCACGCCAGTCGTGGGATCGACCGCCATGACCCAGTCGCCCAGTTGAACGTCCGAGATGGGCAGCGATGACCCGTCCGCCATCAACACCTGGGTCTGCGGCGTGAAGGAGTTACAGCGACTTCGATGCCTGCCCTTGTACAACCGTCGTGCCCGGCTGGCCTTGCGGGCCTTCTGGGCGGCCCTCGCGGCACCGACGGCGAAGCGGGCTCCGCGGACCGCCGCGCCCGCCCCCACGGTCGCGGCCAGCGCGCCGCCGATGGCCCAGGCAGCCTCCCGCCAGTTGCCGGTGGCGGCGTACGAGACCGCGGAGACCACCCCGGCGATGGTGCCGATCGGCCCCGGGATCATCGACGCGTAGGACGCGACCTTGGCGACCTTGGACAGGCCCTTCTTGATGCTGCCCCAGCCGAACTTGCCGTCCAGGTCGGTGCAGTTGACCGGGTCCCCGGCGCAGTAGTCGTAGGCGGTGGCGTTTCCGCCGTCGACCGGGTCGACCTGGAGGAACCGCCCGATCCCCGGCGAGTAGAGGCGGACACCCATGAGGATGACGTCGCCCACCGCGTCGCCGGAGCGCTGCTTGCCGCCGAGCCAGCCGTACCGCTGGTCGGCCTGCCCCGCCACCGGCACACCGAACTCGTCGTAGTCGAGGAACTCGGGCTCCAGCAACGCCGTGTCGATCGTGGCGGCCACGTCGCCGTGCAGGTTCAACAGCTGCAGCCGGACGTCCCCCGCGTCGGAGGTGGTGGCTGCCAGGTCACCGTCGGGGCCGGACACGTTGCGGGTGTAGCTGCCCAGCGTGGTGTCCTCGATGATCCAGCGGGGCTCGTCGGAGTCGTCGCCGTAGTGGTTCAGCTTGGAGGTGGCGTTGACCCAGTTGCCGTCGACCATGGTCTCGGTGGTGAACGCCCGGAACCGGTGCGCGGGGTCCAACGTCCAGCTCTGGCGGGAGTCCCCGAGTTGCTGCCGTTGCACCAGATCGTTCGCGAAGTACGCGTTCGTCAGGCCGTCCGGCATGGTGGTGGTCCGCCCGAAGGCGTCGTAGACGTAGCCGGCGTCGGTGAGCCGGTCGGCGGTGTCGTAGCTGTGCGTGCCGGACACCGGGGTGCCGGTCTCGTCACACGTACCGTCGGCTGCCGGCGCGTACCGCGAGTTCCCGGTCCGGTTGGTCCGGTCGTCGTAGGTGTAGGTGCGGGTGACGCAGCCGTCGGTGATGGCGCTGTCGTGCTGGGCACGTGTCAGTCGGCCCAGCCGGTCGTAGCGGTAGGCCTTACTGCCACCGGTGTAGGTGTGGTTCACCCACTGACCGGCGGTGTTCTCCTGGACCGACTCGGAGTAGATGACCTCGTTGTCGGAGTCGCGGGTGTAGGTCCGCTCCACCGGCTGGAGGTTCGCGTCGAGCCGGTCGGTCCGGGTCAGCCCGCCCGGGTACTTCAGCTCGGTGAGTTGGCCGTCCGGGGAGTACTTCGCCGAGAACGTGCCGGCGACGCTGTCGGTGACGCTGGTCAGCAGGCCGCGGGGCTCCGCCGCACGGTCGTAGGCGAAGGTCGAGTACCCGGTGGGGTCGGAGACCTTCACCGACTTGCCGAACCTGTCGAACTCGTTGGTCGTCGTGCCGCCGTCGGCGTCGGTGTAGGACGCCAGCCGGCCGAGCAGGTCGTACTCGCGGGTGACCGTCGAGGTGCCCATCGTGGTGACGGTGACGTCGCCGGACGTCGGGCTGTAGGCGGTGGTCACCGCCGGCACCGGTGCGCCCTCGTCGGAGCTGACCTGCGTGCTGGTCACGCGGGTGGCCGCGTCGTACTGGGTGGTGGTCGTGCGGGTCTTGCCGTTCGACGTCTCGGACACCACGGCCTCGTCGCCGTACCGGGTGTAGGAGTTGATCCTCCGCACCGGCAGGTTGGTGGTCATCCGAGCCGGATCGTGCCCGGTGACGGCTCCGACCGCCCGGGTGACGCAGGGCTCGCCGGCCCACTCGGGCCGGTTGCCGCACGCGCCGTCCTGAGCGTTGGCCCCGGTCGAGTAGTAGATGACCTCGGTAGCCATCGCGTCCGAGCCGGTGGAGCCGATGCCCCAGGACTTGAGCACCTGACCGCTGGCGTTGCGGACCACGTACGCGGTCAGGTTCTGCCCGCCCGCTCCGGCGTCCGCGATCACCTTCGTCGGGGACTTCAACGTCCAGCCGGACACGCCGCCGTACTCCGCGTCGTAAGCGTTCTTCGACACCCGCACGTCGGCGTCCGGATAGCCGACGATCTGCGCGCCTTCACTCTCCGTGGTCACCAGGTGGTAGGTGGCCCCGTCGGGCTTGCCCTCGTCGTACTTGTTGACGGCGTGCGACCGTCCGATCACCGTCGCGCCGGCCGGGATCGCCTCCAGCGGGCCGGTGCCGTCCGGATCGGCGAGGGGGTTCTCCAGTACCACCGTCGAGGTGGGCCCGACGGATTCGAGGAGGTCGACACCGTCGGTGCTGTACGTGTTGATGGTGGAGAGCGCCAGCGCTCTGCTGGCGGTGTCCGAGCCGGCCAGGCCCAACTCGTCGAGGTAGCGAGCGGAGCCCTGGAACGTGCCGAGGGCCAGTTCCCGGTCGGTGGCCTCCAGGCTGCGGACCACGTTGCCGAACCTGTCGTACTCGGCGGTGTCGAGGTGGCCACCCGGACTGGCCGTGTTGACCTCCTGTCCCCCGGCGTTGAGGTAGTGCACGGTGGCGTACGGGTAGCCGTTGCTACCCGGGCTGGCCGGGGTGGCGGCGTTGCGGCCGGGGTTGTCCTCGGGGCCGAACACGGCGGTCGCGTCGGTGGGCAGGTCGACCTGGCCCCACGTGGAGATGGCCGCCGAGTTCAGGTCGTACGGACCGCCGAGGGACCTGGCCAACGGCACGTTGTAGACGACGTTCGTGGCGACCTCACCGTCGGTGGCGGTCTTGGAGCCCTGCTGGAGCGCGGCCCGGCGGACCTTCAGCAGCCGTCCGGTGTTCTCGTCGCCGGAGAGGCGGGTGACCTGCTGGTCGGTGAGCGCCTTCCCGTAGACGCGGACGTCGTCGACTTCGCCGTCCCAGATGTTCGAGGCGGCACCGGCCCACTTGGCCCGGCCGATCACGTAGGCGCCGCCGGCGTTCCAGCCGCCGGTGGCCGCGGTGGTGCTCTGCAACACGCCGTTGACGTAGAGCTTCATCTTGGCGCTGGCGGTGTCGTAGACGCCGGTCAGGTGGGTCCACTTGCCCGCCACGGCGGTGCTGTTCGCGATGGCCCGAACCGGGGTCGCGCTGTCGCTGTCCGAGGTCACCCGCGAGAACGCGAACTTGTCCTCGGCGGCGACGTAGTTCAGGAACAGGCCGCTGGTCCGGGAGCCGTCCTTGGACACCGCGGTGCGGTTGACCGACTTGTCCTTGATCCGCACCCAGGCGGAGACGGTGTAGGAGGCGGTGTTGGACAGGGCCGTGCCGGCGACGCTGATCTGCTGGCCGGTGCCGCCGGTGAACACCGAGGCCCGGTCGGCCGGGTTGTCCGGGTCGTTGCCCTGCCCCCAGGAGACACCGCTGGCCATGGTGCCGTTGCGGCCGCTGCCGGAGGAGTCGGCGACGGCGGTGCCCGAGCCGGCGTCGAGGTCCCAGCGCAGTGCCGCGGAGTCGACGTCCGGGTTGCCGTAGTCGAAGTTCCACGGCAGCTCGCCGGACGGGGTGACCTTGGTGACCCGGCCGCCGCCGTACTCGTAGGTGGTCTTCAGCGCCGGGGTGGCCCGGGGGTCCCACACCTCACGGAGTTGGCCGAGGTCGTCGTACGCGTATCGGGTGACCTGGGTGGCGGTCGTCGCCGAGGTGTCCGGGTCCCAGGCCCAGAGCTTCACTCCGGAGACCCGGTCGGTGTAGTCGCCGAACACCGTCTGGCTCAGTCCGGATGAGGTGGTGGTGGCGTACTCGTACTCCAGGACCTCGCAGCCCCGCGCCGGTACGGCGGTGGTGCAGTGGTTGGTGTCGTCGACGCCCGGCTCGGCCGGGTTGATCACCTTCTTGAGCAGCAATCGGCTGCCGGTCGTGTCATAGATGTAGCGGGAGGTGGTGTCGGACTCCGGCGTCCAGGACGACGTGGCCGCCCAGACCCCACCCTGCGAGGTGAACTCGGTGACGGTGCCGTCCAACTCCGACAGCCGGTAGGCGGTGGTACCGACCTTGGTCAGCACCATCCCCTCGGAGCCCGGCTCCGGGGTGAAGGTCACGCCGTCGGTGTTCTTGGCGAAGGTGATCCAGCCGCCACCGATGCCGTTGACCCTGGCCAATGACGGTTCGGGCAGCGTCACGGTGCTGTACTCGATGTCCGCTGCGCCGCCGGTCGCGCCGCCGGTCCAGGCCGGGCCGAATGGGGCGATGATCTCGGTGAACGACAGGTTGTCCCAGTAGACCTTGCGGCCGGAGCCGCCCTGCATGCCGTTGTAGAGCCGGAAGAACGCCTCGGACGCGCCGGCCGGGACGGTCATGTCGAGCGACAGCTCCTGCCAGCCGTCGGTGTAGGCGGCCATCGCCGAGGAGGTCTCGGTGTAGGTGCTGCCGGTCTTGGTGAGGCCGACGATCCGCAGGCCACGCTGGGCGTAGGCCGGCACCAGCCCGGTCGCGCCCGGCACGAAGATCCACCCGGTCATCCGGTACGTCCGGCCGGCGGCCATGTTCAGCCGCATCGCCCCACCGTCGCCACCGACCGCCACGTAGGTGTCGTTACTCGTGGTGGTGACCGGGGTGATCTCCAACGAGTCGGCCGGGCTGGTCTCGCCCTGGCCACGTGCGGTGGAACGCGCCGCCGACGAGGTGGACGGCACGGTGAAGCCGGTCAGGTCGGTGGAGATCTGCTGCTGGTTGGCGGTCAACCGCTGCGCCATCGGCTGGTAGCCGGCGGCCCCGTCCCGCGACGACGTGGCCCGGGCGACCGAGAGTCCCAGTTCGTCAGCGTCCGTCGAGGAGATGGAGTAGTCGCCGGTGAGGAGGTTGACTGAACCGGCGCCGATCTCGTCGTCGGCGGCGCCGTCGCCGCTCGAGTCGACGGAGACCCGCACCCAGGGGATGGTGTACGCCGGCGTCGTGCCGGTTGCGGTGTAGAGGTGGGCTCGCACCTCGACGACACCACCGGTCAGGCCGAGAGTGTCGGTGGCGTTCCAGATCGCGTATCCGCCGAGCGCCGACAGGCCGACAGGGCTGGCGGAGGTCGCGGTGATCGGCGCCCCGGTGGCGGAGGTCAGGTTCGCCGAGGGCACCGGCAGGATCGCACCGCCCGGACCCCGGCGATATTCGAAGTACGTCCGGGTGTAGCCGGAGACCGGGGTGGTGATCCGCAACTTGGTTCGCTTGACGATCGTCGCGCCCGGCAGCGGTTCGGCCAGCGCGGCGTTACCCGCGTCGAAGACGTATTGGTTGAGGTCGGAGAGGTTGCCGGCCGAGTCCTTGGCCTGCACGGACAGGGTGCGGTGCCCGTCGCGTGGGCTGAGCGTGACCGACTTCGCCCCGGTCGCGGCCACCGTGGTCGCGGCCGTGTCGTAGTCGAACTTGTAGACGAAGGCGGCGAGGTCGGTGCTGCCCGAGGCGGGGGTGAAGGTGAAGGTGTCCGCCTGGCCCGCGCCGCCGTGCGGCTGGGCGTCGTTGAGGTAGATCGTCGCCGCCACGAAGGGAACACCGGGCTTCGTGGTGTCCACGGTCAGCGGGGTCCACGCCGTCGCCGTGCCGTAGGCGTACGGATCCTTGGCCCGGACCTGCCACTCGTACTGGACGCCGTTGACCAGGTCGACCGGCACCTGCCAGGAGGCGGTGGAGCCGTTGGTCCAGGCGGGACTGCCCGATCGCAGGCCGGACGACGAGACGACGGCCTGGGTGGTCTTGTTCCGCACCACGAACTCGGCCTGCAGGGTCTGCCCGGCGTTGGCGTCGGTCAGCTTCGCCGACAGGGTGGGCCGCAGCGAGGAAGTCTGGGCGCCGGATCCGCAGGCGGTGTAGCAGGGCGCGGCGGCCAGTGCCGACGGCACCGACGGCGCGCTGTTGTAGGTGATGGAGACCAGCGGCGGGTGGGTGCCCTCGGCCGAGTCGAAGCGCTTCCAGCCGGAGGTCGAGGTCTCGGATGTGGCCCGCAGCATCACGCTCGCGCTGGACGCGCTGGTGTCCGCCGCGTACTGCAGCGCCCCGCCGACCTCGACGTAGACGTAGCCGTCGCCGCAGGACGAACTGTAACCGCGGGTCTCGGTGGAGGTGCCCACCTTCGCCCGCGCGGTCGGCTGGGCCGTCCACCGCACCGACGAGTCGACCAGGTCGGTGCGCCAGGCCTCCCAGGACGCCGCCGTGCACGACCAGGAGTGGTAGTTCCACAGTCGCAGCTTCGCCGAGATCACCCGGCTGCCGGCGAAACCGCTGGTGTTGAAGCGGAGGTAGGAGCGGGCGGTGAACGAGCCACCGTCGTTCGAGTAGCCCAGCTTCAGGTCCGCCGAGCCGGACTGGTCGCTGGAGTAGGTGTTCTGCACGAAGGCGTCGAACGACGGCGACAGCGAGGTCGGTGGGTCGATCGTCACCGGGAAGGTCAGGTCCGGCCGTGCCAGGAACGTCGCGTCCGGCGTCAGCTCCATGACGGTACGACCCTTGCCGGCCGCGACGGCGCGCAACGCGACCCGGGCGTGGTTGAGGCGCTCGCCGGACTGCGGGGCCACCTCGGCGTCCCACATCAACGGCGTCTGGGCCCGGCCCACCTGCCGACCGCGCCGGTCCTTCAGCAGCAGTCCCCCCATGCCGTCGGTGGCGGCGGTGAGCTGGCCGGTACGCAGCGGCACCGACAGCTTGCGCACCTGCGCGAGCGCGGCCCGGTCCTTGACCACGAAGTGCTGCTCGTAGCCCGTGGCGTGCGCGTGGAACACCAGGTCGACACCCGGTCGTACGTCGGGGTAGGTGATCGTGCGTCCGTCGAGCACCGGCTCGGGCAGCGCGCCGGACCAGGCCAGCCCTGCCTGGTCCGCGCCCTCACCGATCTTCATCACCTCGTGCTCGCCGGTACCCGGTGTGGCGCCCGCGAACGTCAGCGCGAGGGGATGCGCGATCGGCGCCACCGAGCCGTCCGACCGGCGCTGCAGGGTGAGGTCGACCGGCACCCACTGGTCGCCCCGGCGCACCCGCACCGGGGCGAGTGCCTGCTCCTCGGTCAGGGTGCCGTCCGGGTTGGCGAAGACCTGGGTCGTCTCGGTCCGGCGGTTCTTCACCTCGACCCGGGAAGCGCAGAGCTTGGCCGCGATCGCCGCCGACACCTCGTCGGCACGGTCGTCGGGACACTTCGGCTTCGGTGCGGGTGTCGGTGCCGCCGCGGCGGCGGCCGGCGGCGCCGGGCGGGTGGGCACGTCCGCCATCGTGGCCACCAGGGCCAGGATCAAGAAGATCGACAGGCGACGAACCCACGCCGCGCAGCCCTCCCCGGCCAACGTGATGAACACGCGTGACTGTCGGTGCATCGGCACGACACCCTCCCCCGCTCCTGGCTCTCTGTGAGCGAGCGGAGCGTACGAAGGCGGTTAACAGCTTTCAATGTCTTGACGCCAGGTCGGATCATGGATATTCGCTCGCCGATAACGCTCCTAAAAGGACGTTAAGCCGCAGTCTGGGAATCCCAGGCAACGCAACACGCAAGAAGGATGTTGCGCAGGTCGACGGCGGCCGGGCGGACCGAACCCGGCGCTTGAGATCGGCGCACGCACGACAGCCGTCGATCGGCAAGCCCCACCGTCGATGATGTTTGTCACTGGCCCGGCGAATCCGCCGCTGAGCCACCCGCTCCCCGGAGGGGTGATCCGTCCTCCGGCGCAGGCGGAAGGCCTAGGCTGGGCCGCGTACGGCGGGTGCCGCCGTCTGTACCGGGGAGGCCGGCATGACCACTCTTGACGATCGGACGACGTCCCGCGCGGGCGGCGCCGAAGGTTCCGGCCCGACGGTGGCGGACGTGAGCGGCCCGTCCCGGCTCGCCGAGCCGGACGAGGCGATCAGCGCCGACGAGTTGCAGTTGGCGGCCCGCAACCACGGTCTGCCGCTGGAGGCGCTGCGCTACGACGTCACCCCCGCCGGGCTGCACTACCTGCTGATCCACTACGACATCCCGGAGGTGGACCCGGCGACGCACGCGCTCACCGTCGGCGGGGCGGTCGAGCGGCCGTTGACCGTCGGTCTGTCCGAGCTGCGCGAGCGGCCCCGGGTCACCCACCGGGTCACCCTGGAGTGCGCCGGCAACGGCCGGGCCCTGCTGCACCCCCGGCCGGTGAGCCAGCCGTGGCTGGTCGAGGCGGTCGGCAACGCCGAGTGGACGGGTACGCCGCTGGCGCCCCTGCTGCGCGAGGCGGGCCTCGGCCCGGACGCCGTGGACGTCGTCTTCACCGGCGCCGATCACGGCGTCGAGCGGGGGGTCGAGCAGGACTACCAGCGGGCGCTGCCGGTGGCCGACGCGCTGCGCGAGGAGGTGCTGCTGGCGTACGAGATGAACGGCGCTCCCCTGCTGCCGCAGCACGGCGCTCCGCTACGGCTGATCGTGCCGGGCTGGTACGGCATGGCACACGTCAAGTGGCTGCACTCGATCGAGGTGCGGACCACGCCGTTCGACGGCTACCAGAACGCGGTGGCCTACCGGCTGCGCCGTGACGCGGACGATCCGGGCGAGCCGGTTACCCGGATCGAGCCGCGTGCCCTGGTGCGCCCACCGGGCTTTCCCGACTTCATGACGCGCCGCCGGGTGCTGCCGGCGGGACCGTGCACGGTGGACGGTCGGGCCTGGTCGGGGCACGCGCCGGTGGTGGCGGTGGAGGTGAGCGTCGACGGTGGGGCGAGCTGGGCGCAGGCCGAGCTGGACCCGGCGACGGGCGGGGAGTTCGCCTGGCGACGGTGGCGGTACGAGTGGACGGCGACGCCGGGCCGGTACGTGCTCAGCGCGCGGGCGACCGACGCGTCCGGGCGGACCCAGCCGGTCGAGCAGCCGTGGAATCGTGGCGGCTTCGCCAACAACCTGGTGCAGCGCGTCGAGGTCGTGGTGCCCGCCGAGTGACCGCCACGGGTGGGGGCCCGGGGCGCGACGGTCCGGTCAGTTGCCGAAGCCGGAGTCGGCGGGCAGCGAGATGTCGGGCTTCTCCAGCTCTTCGACGTTGACGTCCTTGAAGGTCATCACTCGGACGTTCTTCACGAAGCGGGCAGGGCGGTACATGTCCCATACCCAGGCGTCGTGCATCTCGACCTCGAAGTAGACCTCGCCGTCGGAGTTGCGCACGTGCAGGTCGACCTGATTGGCCAGGTAGAACCGACGCTCGGTCTCCACCACGTAGGAGAACTGGCGGACAATGTCGCGGTACTCCCGGTAGAGCTGCAGCTCCATCTCGGTCTCGTACTTCTCGAGATCTTCCGCGCTCATCGCACTCCGCCTTCCATGACCACATCTTCCCCCACGGGCGTCGAAGGCCGAGGCTGCTCGCCCAACGCCACGCCGACGGTACCCCCTGACGCCCCGGAGTGCCCCATCGGCTCGTCCGAGCCCGGGTCGACCGGTCGCCGGGCGCGCGGTGGCCGGCCGTCGCGGCCGGAGACCGTCGCGACATTGACGTACGAGAAGCGGTGTTCCCGGCACGGCCCGTGCTCGCGCAGCGCCGCGCTGTGCTCCGGGGTGATGTAGCCCTTGTGCTCGGCGAAGCCGTACGCCGGGTACACCCCGTCCAACTCCACCATGATCCGGTCCCGGGTGACCTTGGCGAGCACGCTGGCCGCCGCCACGCAGGCGGCCACCCGGTCGCCCTTCCACACCGCCAGCCCCGGCACCCCCAGGCCGTCCACACCGAAGCCGTCGGTCAGCACGTACTCCGGTCGGGTGGTGAGCGAGGCGAGCGCCCGGCGCATCGCGGCGAGGTTGCACACGTGCAGCCCTCGGGCATCAACCTCATCGGCGGGGATGATCACCACGGCGTACGCCAGGGCACGGTCCACGACCTCGGCGTACACCCGTTCCCGGCTGGCCGGGGTGAGCAGCTTGGAGTCGGCGAGCCCGTCGATCTCGCCGCGCCGCCCCTCCGGGAGCACGGCCGCGGCGGCGACCAACGGCCCGGCGCACGCGCCCCGGCCGGCCTCGTCGGCGCCGGCCACGTGCCGGAAGCCGCGCCGCTGCAACGCCCGCTCCAGCGCGTAGAGCCCGGCCTCCCGACGAACGACGGTACGCGGCGGGGTCAGCACGACGCCTCGGCAGCCGGCGGCAGCAGCCGGGCCAGCAGGTCGGGCAGCTCCGGTGGGTAGTACCGCTCGCCGCTGGCGGCCAACTCGGTGGGCAGCCACCAGCGGTGACCGGCGATGCTGCGCTGCTCGACGTCGTTGAAGCCGACGGTGTCGACCTCGCACGACGGGACGCGGAGCAGGAAGAAGTCCTGCTCCTGGCGGTACCAGTCGCCGTCGAACGGGAACTCGGTGGCGTCGGACCAGACCGGCTCACCCAGCTCGGCCGGATCGACCCGCAGCCCGGTCTCCTCGGCCAACTCCCGCACCGCGCCGGACGCCGGAGACTCACCCCCGTCGAGCCCGCCGCCCGGGGTGAACCAGTAGCGGTGCTCCGGGCGGGCCGGGTCGAAGCCGTGGAACAGCAGGACCCGGCCGGCCGCGTCGACCAGCAGCACCCGCGCCGCGCGTCGAGGGATGTAGACGCGGTCGGCACCGTTCGCGTCTGTGGGGCTCGTCAGCCCACTCCTCACGGTCACCGCACCAGCCTGCCAGACGGGCGGCCGATCGCCCACGCCCCCACCAGTTCTACGGCTTGGGAATGCCGTCGAACTGGTCGGGCACCGTCAGCCAGGTGGCCCGGTTGACGGGCCAGAAGACGGTGAACGCCCGCCCGACGACCTCGCTCTCGGGGATCGTGGCCTCGGTGATGTTCTGGTTGGACTGCTGCCAGTGCTCCAGCGAGTCACCCGAGGCGGACCGGTGGTCGCCCATCACCCACAGCCGACCCTTCGGCACGGTGATGTCGAACTCCTGGTCGGCCGCCTTGTCCTGGACCCCGTCGATGGAGAAGATGTACGGCTCGTCGAGCGACTTGCCGTTGATCATCAGGCGCTCTTGCGGGTCGCAGCAGACCACGTGGTCGCCGCCGACGCCGATCACCCGCTTGATGAAGTCCTCGCCGTCGGGGTTGCCACTCCACTCGGTGGGGGCCTTGAACACGATCACCTCGCCGCGGTGCGGTGACCGGAAGTCGTAGACCAGCTTGTTGACCAACACCCGGTCATCGATCTTGAGAGTGTTCTCCATGGACGGGGACGGGATGAAGAAGGTCTGCAGCACGAAGGCGCGGACCAGCACCGCGACCAGGATCGCCACACCCAGCAGGATCGGCAGCTCCTTCCAGAAGGAGCTACGCGGCTTGTCGGTCTGCTCGTCAATCACGCCAAGGAGCCTACGTTGCCGGACCGGACGTCACCGTCCGGAACGCGCGGGAACCCCTCAGCGCGACCGTCAGCGGGAGTATCAGCAGCACACCGCCCTGCGGGGACGGGCGGGTCGGCGGCACACCGGACGAGGCCGTGGCCGGCGCGGCCACGTCGTCGAACGTCGCCGGCACCGACAGCGCCGCCCACCGCGACGAGGGCCAGACCACCATGAACGCCCGGCCGACGACGTTGTCGATGGGCACCGGCCCCTGACAGCGCGCGTCCTGGGAAACCTCACGGTGGTCGCCCATGACGAAGATCTGACCCGGGGGTACGACCACCTCGTCGAAGCGCCGCGAGCGGCACTCCTGCGGGTTGGGCGGCAGGTCCAGTGGCGAGTCGCGCAGCACGTACGACTCGTCGAGCGGGGTCCCGTTCACGGTGACCCGGCCCTGCGAGTCGCAGCACTTGACGCGGTCGCCGGGCACGCCGATCACCCGCTTGATGAAGTCCTTCTCGCCGGGGCGGCTCACCCCGACCAGGTCCCCGACGGTCCGGGCGAGCTTGCCGGCGAACCCGGGCTCGGGCTGCTGGTCGACCTGCGGCGCCCACCGGTCGGTGCCCCGGAACACCACCACCTCGCCGCGCACCGGGTCACGGACGTCATAGACGACCTTGTTGACCAGCACCCGGTCGCCGATCAGGAGAGTGTCCTCCATCGAGCCGGACGGGATGAAGAACGCCTGGAGCAGGAACGTGCGGATCAACACCGCGAGGCAGAAGGCCACCACCAGCAGCAGTGGAAGTTCCTGCCAGAGGGGCATCTGACGCCGGGTGCGGCGAACCCGCCGCCGCCACGGATCGACAGTGCCGTCCTCGTCAAGCGTCTGCACCACGCCACTCCCCGGTCCGCAGAAACACCACCGCCCGGGAGCCTCGTCGAGGCTCCACGGGCGGTTGTGGACGGCTGCCCGCCTCGTCGGCAGGGCCACCGCCTGGCAGCGCCCGTACGACCAGGGTAGTGCGGTCCGGTCGGTACGGCATACGCGCAGCTCAGGCGGCGTGGCGAGCGGGAAGTCAGCTGGGCTGCTTCTCCCGCTTCTCCTTGATCTTGGCCTTCTTGCCGCGCAGCTCGCGCAGGTAGTAGAGCTTGGCGCGACGCACGTCACCGCGGGTCACGACCTCGATGCGGTCGATGCCCGGGCCGTTGAGCGGGTAGGTCCGCTCGACACCGACACCGAAGCTGACCTTGCGGACCGAGAAGGTCTCGCGCAGACCGTCACCCTGGCGGCGGATCACGACGCCCTGGAAGATCTGGACACGGGACCGGTTGCCCTCGACGACCCGCGCGTGCACCTTGACGGTGTCACCGGCACGGAAGTCGGGGAGGTCGGTCCGCTTCGACTGGGCGTCAAGGGCGTCCAGGATGTTCATCGCTGCGTCCTCGTAAGGCTCACGGCGCACCGTCACTCGATGCGCGGATGGGTGATTCTGATTCCCGGGTGGTGGTCGGCGGGCCAACCCCGGTCGGGGATCCTCGCAGCCGCCCGCGGGCGCGGACGGATGCGGCAACCCCTCTACTTTGCCACATCCCCCGGCGGTGGTTGAAATCCGGCCTGTTCCAGTGCCGCGATGTCCCGTTTGTCGAGCCGCTCGGGGGGCAGCGCGGCCAGCAGGTCCGGACGTCGGGCCGCCGTGCGCAGCAGCCCCTCCTCGCGCCGCCAACGCGCGATCTTGCCGTGGTCGCCGGAGCGGAGCACGTCCGGCACGTCGTGGCCGCGCCAGCTCGACGGCTTCGTGTAGATCGGCGCCTCGAGCAGCCCGTGCGCGTGCGACTCCTCGTCCAGCGAGCCGGCGTTGCCCAACACCCCGGGCAGCAGCCGGGTGACCGCCTCCAGGACGACCAGCACGGCGACCTCGCCGCCGAAGAGCACGTAGTCACCGAGCGACACCTCGGTGACCGGCATGCGGGTGGCGGCGTGCGTCAGGACCCGCTGGTCGATCCCCTCGTACCGGCCGCAGGCGAAGAGCAGGTGCGGCTCGGCGGCCAGCTCGTGCGCCAGGGCCTGGGTGAACGGCACGCCGGCCGGCGACGGCACCAGCAGCCGGGGCGGCGCGGCCCCGGCCGGGGCGAGCGCGTCCAGCGCCGCACCCCACGGCTCCGGCTTCATCACCATCCCCGGGCCGCCGCCGTACGGGGTGTCGTCGACCGTGCGGTGCACGTCGTGGGTCCAGGTCCGCAGGTCGTGCACGGCGAGCTGGAGTACGCCGTTGGCCCGGGCACGGCCGATCAACGACAGGTCCAGCGGGGCGAAGTACTCCGGGAAGATCGACACGACGTCGACGCGCATGCGCGGTGGTCCTAAAGATCGAGCAGTCCGGCCGGCGGGTCGACGATCACGCGTCCACCGGCCAGGTCGACCTCCGGGACGATCGCCCGGACGAACGGGATCAGCGCGGTACGCCCCTCGGGCCGCCGCAGCACCAGCAGGTCGGACGAGGGCGCGTGGTCGATCCGGGCGACCTCGCCCAGACGTTCGCCGGACGGGGTGACCACCGCCAGACCGACCAACTGGTGGTCGTGGAACTCCTCCGGGTCCTCCGGAGGCTCGACGTCGGCGCTGTCCACCACGAGCAGGGTGCCGCGCAGCGCCTCGGCGGTGTTGCGGTCCAGGATCCCGTCGAACGCGACGAGCATCCGGCCCTGGTGGAACCGGGACTCCTCGATGGTCAGCTCGGCCGGAACCCGGAACACCACGCCCGGCCCGTCCGCCGGCGCGGGCGGCGGAACCGCCCCCGGCTCAGTGCGCAGCACTGTACCGGGGGCGAACCGCGCTTCGGGCTCGTCCGTCCGCACTTCCACGGTGACCTCACCGCGGACACCGTGCGGCTTGCCGATCCTTCCGACGACGAGCTGCATCAGTACGAGTCGACGATGTCGACGCGTACTCCGCGCCCACCGATGGAGCCGATCACCTGACGCAGCGCCTTGGCGGTCCGACCGGACCGCCCAATCACCGTGCCGAGGTCCTCGGGGTGCACGCGGACTTCCAGCCGCTTGCCCCGACGGGAATCGACCATCCGGACCCGGACGTCGTCCGGGTGGTCGACGATGCCCTTGACCAGGTGCTCCAAGGCGGGACGCAGCGGCATGTCAGGCCTGCTCACCGGCGTCGGCGGCGGGGGTCTCGGCCGGAGCCTCGGTCGCCGGGGCCTCAGCGGCCGGCGCCTCGGCGGCCTTGGCGGCCTTCTTGGCCGGCTTGGCCGGGGTCTCCGGGGCCAGCCCGGCAGCGGCCTTCGCCTCGGCCTCGTACGCCGCCTTGCGGTCGGCCCGCTCGGGGGCGACCTTCAGCGGCGGCGGGGCCGGCAGGCCCTTGAACTTCTGCCAGTCACCGGTCAGCTCCAGCAGCCGCTGCACCGCCTCGCTCGGCTGGGCGCCGACGGACAGCCAGTACTGGACCCGCTCCGACTTGACCTCGATGACCGAAGGGTCCTCCTTCGGCTGGTACACCCCGACGAACTCGATCGCCCGGCCGTCACGCTTGGTGCGCGAGTCGGCGATGACGATGCGGTACTGCGGGTTGCGGATCTTGCCCATCCGCAGGAGCCGGATCTTTACGGCCACAGTTGTTTCGCTCCTGTTGCGATCTCACCGGCCCACTACGGGCGGTGTGCATGGGTGAGCGCCGACCGGCACAGTGGGGTTGGGCCGGAGACTACTCGGTGGACTGGCGACGTGCCCGGGTTAGAGGGCGCCGGACGCGCGCCGGATACCAGCGACCCATTCTGCCAGATCCGACGCCGATCGTTCGCATCGGACCCGGACACCACGTCACCGGTGATCCGGAACACCTCTCAGCGCACCGGCGGGCGATCCCACCCTAGGGGCAGTTTGTCCGGCACGTCCCAATCTGCGGGCGGGGTGAAGTCACCCCAGGTGCCGTCGAACGGGAACGCGCCGGCCTCGGCGAGCGCGATCACCCGCTCCCCCTCGGCCCGGACCGCCTTCTCGTCGGTCACCCAGTAGTCGTCGCCGAAGGCGAGCCGCTCGACGAACTCGTCCTCGTCCTTCCACTGCCAGCTCAGGTCCGGACGCACCACCACGTCGAGGTCCTGGTCCACCACGTCGACGCCGGCCACCGAGCCGTCGTCCCAGCGGACGCCGGGCTCCTCCAGGTTGACGTACCAGTGGGCGAACCGACCCTGCGCGTCCCGGAACCACCACACCGAATGCGCCGCGCCCGTGGGCAGGAACTTCAACAGCGGCGGACCGTTCCAGTGGCCGTGCGCCAACCGGTACGACGACGAGACCCACTGGGCGAACGGCATCGCCCGCATGTTCAGCCCCGCCTCGGTGACCTCGTGGGCCACCGGCGAGTCCCGGGCGATCCACACCAGCAGGCCCCGCTCGTCGTCGCTGACCACCCGCCCCGGGCGCACCCAGCCGATCCGGCCGTGCCGCACGTTGCGGTGCATGATCAGCCGACCCGGTGCAAACCGCACGGCAACACCTCCGGACTGTAAGCAGGGGGCCCTTCCTCTACCGCAGACGGTAGGAAGGGGCCCTTCCTAACGTCTCAGTAGGCGCGGGCGAGGATGGCCACCAGGTCGGGCTCGTCCTCCGAGTCCGGCACCGAGCCGTCGGCCCGCAGCAGGCAGCGCACCGTCACGCCCTGGCCGTTCGCCTCGGCCTCGCCGGCCACGCCGACCGCCGACCACGGCACCATGGCCCAGCCGGTGGCGGCCGCCTCGATCGCCTCGGCCAGGGTCGACACCTCCACCGTGCGCGACGTGCGGTGGGCCAGCGCCTGGTCGTGCAGCACCTGCTGGTCGGCCTCCAGCGCCGCCAGCACCGCGCCGACCACGTCGGCCACCGGCGTCGGAGACTTCGATCCGTCGGTACGACGAACCACCGTCGCGTTACCGACGGCCAGATCGCGGGGACCGACCTCGACGCGTACCGGATAACCGCGCAGCTCGGCGTCGACGGCCCGGCGGCCGAACGCGGTGTCGGTCCGGTCGTCGAGCGCGACCCGGACACCGGCGTCGCGCAGGCCGTCGCGCAGCTTGGCCGCCGCCTCCGCGACGCCCTCGCCGTCCTTGACAACCATGATGTACGCCTGGATGGGCGCCAGCCGCGGCGGCACGCGCAGGCCGTTGTCGTCGCCGTGCGCCATGATCAGGCCGCCGAGCATCCGGGTCGACGTGCCCCAGGAGGTCGTCCAGGCGTGCTCCCGGCCGCCTTCCTTGGCCGAGTAGCTGATGTCGAACGCCTTGGCGAAGTTCTGCCCCAACTCGTGGCTGGTGCCCAGCTGGAGCGCCTTGCCGTCGCCCATCATGCCTTCGCAGGTGTAGGTGGCGGTCGCCCCGGCGAACCGCTCACGGGCCGTCTTCAGGCCCACCACCACCGGGATGCCCAGCACGTTGACCATCAGGTCCTCGTACGCCTCATGCAGGATCCGCCGCGCGTAGGCGCGGGCGTCCTCGCGGGTCGCGTGCGCGGTGTGCCCCTCCTGCCAGAGGAACTCGCTGGTCCGCAGAAAGATCCGCGGACGCAGCTCCCACCGGACCACGTTCGCCCACTGGTTGAGCAGCAGCGGCAGGTCCCGGTACGAGTCGATCCACTTGGCCATGAACTCGCCGATCACCGTCTCGCTGGTGGGACGCACCACCACCGGCTCGGCGAGCTGCTTGCCACCACCGTGGGTGACAACCGCCAGCTCCGGCGAGAAGCCCTCGACGTGCTCGGCCTCGCGCTTGAGGTAGCTCTCCGGGATGAACAGCGGGAAGTACGCGTTCTCCGCGCCCGCCGCCTTGATCCGGTCATCCATCTCGGCCTGCATCCGCTCCCAGATGGCGTAGCCGGCCGGTCGGATGACCATGGTCCCCCGGACCGGGCCGTTGTCGGCCAGCTTCGCCTTGGCGATCAGGTCCTGGTACCAGCGGGGAAAGTCCTCCGCACGGGGAGTGAGCACGCGTGCCATGACCGCACATCCTATGCGCCGGGCGAGGCGTCACCGCGCCCGGGAGGCGTCACGCCCTCCGCGTGGCGGCATGGCGCCCCTTGCAAGCGCTGCTCGGCTGGGCCGGCGACCGCCTGCCGGGCGCGGATCCGACCGCGCTGGCCTTCGCCGCCGACGATCGTCCGACTCGTGGTGAGCCCACGCCAAGATCCTCACAACATCACCGATGTTGCTGCCTCAGCCACGCCGGAAGCAGCAATATCCCTGATGCTGTGAGGATCTTGCGCGGCCCAGCACGGCCCAGCACGGCCTTGCGCGGCCCAGCGCGGCCCAGCGCGGCCCAGCGCGGCCCAGCACGGCCCAGCGCGGCCCAGCGCAGACGGGTCAGCGCACCACTCGGCCGCGCAGGATCGTGCGGGACGGGGCACGGACGACCCGCAGGTCGCGGCGGGGATCCTCGGGGTAGACCGTCAGGTCGGCGAGACCGCCCTCGACCAGCCCGGGAAAGCCGAGCCATTCCCGGGCGCCCCAGGAGGCGGCGGCGAGTACGTCCTCGGCGGGCATGCCGGCCCGCTCGTGCAGCAGCAGCATTTCTTCGGCGGCCAGCCCGTGGTCGATGCCGCCGCCGGCGTCGGTGCCCACGTAGATCGGCACACCCGCCTCGTGGGCGGCCCGCACCACCTCGGGGAAGCGGTCGCGCAGCGCGAGCATGTGTTCGGCGTACCCGGGGAACTTGGCTTGCGCCTGTTCGGCGATCCCGCCGAAGGTCGCGATGTTGATCATTGTGGGGACGAGCGCGGTGCCCCGGCGGGCCATCTCGTCGATCAGGTCGAGGCTCAGGCCGGTGCCGTGCTCGACCGAGTCCACCCCGGCGCGCACCATGATCTCGACGGCGGCCTCGGAGAAGGTGTGCACGGCGGCGCGTACCCCGGCGTCGTGCGCGGCCCGCACGGCGGCGGTCAGGGTGTCGGCGTCCCAGGCCGGCGCGAGGTCGCCCACGCCACGGTCGATCCAGTCGCCGACCAGCTTGACCCAGCCGTTGCCGGCCTTGGCCTGGGCGGCCACCGTCGCGGCCACATCGGCGGCGTCGACCTCGACGCCGATGTCCCGCAGGTAGCGCTTCGGCGGGGCGACATGCCGGCCCGCGCGGGCCAGTCGCGGCAGGTCGGGTTCGTCGTCCAACTCGGGGTACGGGTACGGCGAGCCGGCGTCCCGGATCGCCAGCACCCCGGCGTCCCGGTCGATGTGGGCCAGTTCGCGGGCCTGGTCGAGCGAGGTGATCGGGGCCCCACCTCGGGCG
Organism: Micromonospora sp. NPDC049801; assembly: GCF_040656575.1. NCBI lineage: Bacteria > Bacillati > Actinomycetota > Actinomycetes > Micromonosporales > Micromonosporaceae > Micromonospora > Micromonospora sp. NPDC049801. The sequence goes on from NZ_JBFAMS010000014.1 coordinate 129,824, forward strand.
ATGCCGAGGTGGCAGTGCGCGTCGACCAGCCCCGGCAGCACGAACCCGCCGTCGACGACGGTCTCCGCGTCGGGGACCGGGGTGAAGGTCACCCGTTCGCCGACCAGCCAGAGGTCCCGGACCTCGTCGTCGGGGAGCAGCACGCCGCGCACATGAAGGGCCATGCGCACAGTCCTACCCGATCACTCCCCGTCGGGGGCGAGCAGGTCGTTCTTCCGGGAGGTCAGCGCGGGCAGGTCCGCGTCAGCGCGGACCCTTGTCGCCGCCCTTGCCGAGCTTGTTGAAGTCGATCTTCGGGAGCTTGAAGCCGGGCGGGAGGCCCTGGCCAGCCGCCAGGTCGTTCGGGTCCATCCCCGGCGGGAGCTGCGGCATGCCACCCGGGAAGCCGGCCGGCATCCCGGCGCCGGTACGCGGACGACCGCCGCCCTTGGTGCCCTTGCGCTTGTTCTTCGGCGACTTGGTCGCCTTGCGGCGGCCAGCACCGGGCAGGCCCATCATGCCGCCCATCTGCTTCATCATCTTCTGCGCGTCGGCGAAGCGGTTGAGCAGCTGGTTGACGTCCATGACGGTGACTCCGGAACCGTTGGCGATACGCGCCCGGCGGGAGCCGTTGATGATCTTCGGGTTGTTGCGCTCGCCCGGGGTCATCGACCGGATGATCGCGGTGACCCGGTCGAAGTGGCTGTCGTCCAACTCGGCGAGCTGGTCCTTCATCTGACCCATGCCCGGCATCATGGCCAGCACGTTGGCGATCGGACCCATCCGCCGTACCGCGATGAGCTGGTCGAGGAAGTCGTCAAGCGTGAACTGCTCGCCGCCCATCAGCTTGGCGGTCATCTTCTCCTTCTGATCGGAGTCGAAGGCCTGCTCGGCCTGCTCGATCAGAGTGAGGACGTCGCCCATGCCGAGGATCCGGCTGGCCATCCGGTCGGGGTGGAAGACGTCGAAGTCCTCCAGCTTCTCACCGGTGGACGCGAACAGGATCGGCTGCCCGGTGACCTCGCGAACCGACAGCGCGGCACCACCACGGGCGTCACCGTCGAGCTTGGAGAGCACCACGCCGGTGATGCCGACGCCGTCGCGGAACGCCTCGGCGGTGCGGACGGCGTCCTGACCGACCATCGCATCGATGACGAAGATGACCTCGTCCGGGGAGACGGCGTCGCGGATGTCGGCGGCCTGCTGCATCATCTCGGCGTCGATACCGAGCCGGCCGGCGGTGTCGACGATGACGATGTCCCGGGCGGCGCGCTTGGCGTGCTCGATCGACGCGCGGGCCACCTGCACCGGGTCGCCGGTGCCGTTGCCGGGCTCCGGCGCGTACACCTCGACCCCGGCGCGACCACCGAGCACCTGGAGCTGCCCGACGGCGTTGGGGCGCTGGAGGTCGGCGGCGACCAGCAGCGGCTGGTGGCCCTGACCCTTGAGCCAGCGGGCCAGCTTGCCGGCGAGGGTGGTCTTACCCGAGCCCTGGAGGCCGGCCAACATGATCACGGTCGGCGGCTGCTTGGCGAACTGGAGTCGTCGCCCCTCGCCGCCGAGCACGTTGATCAGCTCTTCGTTGACGATCTTGATGATCTGCTGGGCCGGGTTGAGCGCCTGGGAGACCTCGGCGCTGCGGGCGCGCTCCTTGACGGCCGCGATGAAGCCCTTGACCACCGGCAGCGCGACGTCCGCCTCCAGCAGCGCGAGGCGGATCTCACGCGCGGTGGCGTCGATGTCGGCGTCGGTGAGCCGTCCCTTGCCGCGGAGCTTGGTGAAGATCCCGGACAGGCGGTCACTCAAGGTGTCAAACACGCGAACATCCCGTTTGTCAGTGTTCCGGCGGGCACAACGCGGCCGGCACTGCGGAGTCCGGCCACCGCTAGGGTAGCCGCCCGGCCGCACGGCCGCTGGCGGCCCGGCCTCACCCCGGAACCAAGCCCGATTGGTACGCGAAGACGACGAGCTGGGCCCGGTCCCGGGCTGCCAGCTTGCCCATCGCCCGGCTGACGTGTGTCCGGGCGGTCGCCGGGCTGACCACCAACCGGGCGGCTATCTCCTCGTTGTTCAGCCCCTCACCGACCAGGCCCACCACCTGGCGTTCCCGGTCGGTGAGCGTGTCCAGTCGGGGGTGCGGACGGGGTGCCCGCGACGGCCGGGTGGCGAACTCCCGCACCACCCGGCGGGTCACCGACGGCGACAGCAGCGCCTCCCCCTCGGCGACCAGCCGGATCGCCCGCAGCAGCTCCGGCGGCCGGGTGTCCTTGGTGAGGAACCCACTCGCGCCGTGGCGCAGCGCGTCGAAGACGTACTCGTCCAGCTCGAAGGTGGTGAGTACCACCACCCGCGTACCGGTCAGGTCGGGATCGGCGACGATCCGCCGGGTCGCCTCGATCCCGTCGATGCCCGGCATCCGGATGTCCATCAGGACGACGTCCGGCCGCTCCCGCCGGGCCAGCTCGACCGCCCGCAACCCGTCGGCGGCCTCACCGGCGAGCGCCAGGTCGTCCTCGCTCTCCACCAGCGCCCGCAGCCCGAGGCGGACCAGGTCCTGGTCGTCGGCGATCAGCACCCGGATCATGGGGACGGCTCCACCGGCAGCCGGGCCCACACGCGGAACCCGCCGGCCGAGCGCGGTCCGACGCTCAGCCGCCCGCCCAACGCCGTCACCCGCTCCCGCATGCCGGCCAGCCCGTGCCCGCCGGACCGGCCGTCGGCCGGTTCGAGGTCGCCGGCCGCGTCGAGCCGGCCCGGGACGCCGACGCCCCGATCGGTGACCTCGACCGTCACCTCGTCGGCCCGGTAGGTCACGGTCACCTCGGCACGCGCCACCTCGGCGTGCCGCAGCACGTTCGTCAACGCCTCCTGCACCACCCGGTACGCGGCCAGGTCGACCGCCGCCGGCAACTCCCGTGGGTCACCGGCCAGGCGCAGGTCGACGGCGAGACCGGCGCCCGCCAGGCGGTCGCGCAGTGCGGGGAGCCGCGCCAGACCGGGCACGGGCTCACGCTCCGCGCCCCGCCGCACCGCGCCCAACGTGACCCGCAGCTCGTCCAGCGCCTCCCGGCTGGTGCGGCTGATGGCGGTCAGCGCGATCTCCGCCTGCTCCGGCCGTTTCGGCAGCAGGTGCAGGGCGATGTCCGCCTGCATGCTGATCGCGGCCAACCCGTGCCCCACCACGTCGTGCACCTCCTGGGCGATGCGCAGCCGCTCCTCGTCGGCCTGCCGCCGACCCTGCTCGGCACGCTCACGGGCCTCCTCGGCTCGGGTACGGGCGGCCGCCTCCCGGCTGACCCGCACCACCACACCCACCGCGAACGGTACGACCACCCAGGCCGACGCGGGCAGCACTCCGGTCCAGCCCGGCGCGGGGCCGCGCGAGGCGAAGACATGCGCCAGCAGCACCACGAACGCGCCGCTGCCGGCGAGCGCCGCCGGACGCACCGGCAGTCGCACCGCCACGGTGTACACCGCGAGCAGGAACGCGAGCAGAATCGGCCCGTACGGGTAGCCGAGCACCAGGTACGTCGAGGTGGCAAGCGTAACCACGACGAGAGTCGCCACGGGAGCACGCCGTCGGAGCAGCAGGGCGAGCGCGGCGAGTGCGATCAGTGCCCGGCAGAGGGCGTCAACCGGCATCGAGCCCGGCTGGTTGTCCCCGGCCAGCCCGGTGGCGAGTTGTCCGAACCCGAACAGCACGAGGGCAAGCACGGCGTCCGACACCGCGTCCCGCCCACGCCACCCGTTCCCTCGCATGGCCGTCATTCTGCCCGCGCAGACGTCTCCTGACGTGCGTCCACGAGCGGCACCGCCGCTACGTCCCCGAACGTAGCCACGACCTCACCTCGCCCATGTCATCCCGGCCCCAGCCGCCGAGTGGGCCCGCGAGCCGGCGACGCACAGATGCCGACAGCCGACGACGCACGGATGCCGCCGGTGGCGGTAGCGCGGCGACGCCGCAGGCGCCCGAGGGGCCGGCAGCGTCTGAGCGGGCGCGGCGTATGGCGGCCGGAGTGTGTGGAGCGGGCGCTGCAACAAGCGTGATGACTCGGTGGCATCTTGATGCCACTGAGTCATCAGCCGCGAAGTGGCGCATGCGGGCCGCGGGCATCCCAAGGCTTCGCAGGGCCCACGACGAGCGCCGACCCACGACGGCCAGCGCGGGCCCAACACGCCCAGCGCGGGCCCAACACGGCCAGCGCGGGCCCAACACGGCCAGCGCGGGCCCAACACGGCCAGCGCGGGCCGTCGCACGGCGCGCATCGCTGGTCAGACGGCGGCCAGGACCGCGGCCTCCAGGCGGGCCCGGGTGGCGTCGTCCGGCCAGCCGCCCACGAGGTAGAAGGCGTCGACGACGTCCGCGCCGAGGGTCGAGATCCGTGCGGCCCGGACCAGGGCACCCGCCTCGTCGAGCGCGCCGGCCACCCGGTAGAGCAGCCCGGCGGCGTCGGCCGCGCGAAGTTCGAGCAGGACGGCGTCGGTGGCCGCCTCGCGGTGCCAGACGACCCGGGGTGCGGCGCCGCTGCCCCGGGCGGCGAGCGCACGACCCCGCAGCCGTTGGGTGACGGACACGTCGCCGGCGACCGCGCGGCGCAGGTCGGCACGGAGCGGGACCGGGTCGGCCGGTAGGCCGTAGCGGGGTTGCACCCGGCACTCGACGAGCGCTCGGCCGTCGACCACGGAGGCGTCGGCGGAGAGCACCTCCAGTCGGTGCAGGGCGAGGCAGCCGGCCACCGTGGCGAGTAGTCCCCGCCGGTCGGCGGCGGCCACCGCCACCCGGTCTCCGGTGAGGTGGACGACCGGCAGCGGCCCAGCCAGCAGCGCCGGGTCCGGGGCCGGGGGCTCGGGCAGCACACCGGTGTCCAGGGCGGTACGGACGCGGGCGACCAGTTCGGCGACGAGTCGGCCCTTCCAGTCCGACCAGGCGGCCGGGCCGGTGGCGGCGGCGTCGGCGCGGACGAGGGCGTGCAGCAGGTCGAGCGTGCCGGTGTCGCCCACCGCCTCGGCGACCGACGCGATGGTCACCGGATCGGCGAGGTCCCGCCGGGTGGCCACGTCCGGCAGGAGCAGGTGCAGCCGGACGAGCGTGCCGATCAGCGCCACCTCCGGGGCGGGCAGCCCGACGCGGGTCGCCACCGTCTCGGCGAGCGGCACCCCGACGGTGCTGTGGTCGCCGGGCAGGCCCTTGCCGATGTCGTGCAGCAGGGCGCCGAGCAGCAGCAGGTCGGGACGGTCCACCTCGCGGGAGTGCCGGCTGGCCTCGTGGGCGGCCTGCACGAGGTGCCGGTCGAGGGTGTATCGGTGCACCGGGTTGTGCTGGGGCAGGCTGCGCAGCCGGGTCCACTCGGGCAGCCAGCCGTCCACCAGCCCGTACCTGTCGCAGGTTTCCCAGGCCGGCACCAGGCCGGGACCGGCGCCCAGCAGCGTGGTGAGCGCGGCCCGGGCCTCGGCCGGCCAGGGCGCGGGCAGCGGAGGGCAGTACGCGGCCAGCCACTCGCAGGTGGCCCGCGCGATCGGCAGTCGGGTGGTGGCCGCTGCGGCGGCCACCCGCAGGGACAGGCTCGGGTCGGGGCGCGCGCCGATCGCCGTCCGGGCCAGCACCAGCTCGCCGTCGTGCTCGACCACGTCCCGGGCCACGGGCCGACGTACCGGGCTGCCGTTCCCACCCCGGGACCGGCCCGAGCGCAGCCGGTCGGCGGCGCGGAAGGCGTCGTCGAGGGCGTGGCTGACCGTGCGGGCGTCCCCGGCCACCCGCCGCAGGAGGGCGTCGCCGTCCTCCAGGCCGAGCAGCGCGGCGACGCCGTCGCGTTCCTGGGCGACCAGTCGGTCGACCCGGCGGCCGACCTGCTGGTGCAGGGCGTCACGGGTGTCCAGCAGCCGCAGGTGGGCGGCGCGGACGGCGGGACGCAGCGCGTCGGTGATCCCGGCGGCGGAGATCGCGCGCAGCAACCCCACGTCGCGCAGCCCGCCGGCGGCCTCCTTGAGGTCGCCTTCGAGGAGGAAGGCCAGCTCGCCGTGCGCCTGCCAGCGGGCGACGGTGATCTCACGCAGCCCCGGGAGCTGCCGCACGGCGGTCCGTCGCCAGTGGTCGGCGGCGGTGCGGGTCAGGGCGTCGGCCAGGGCCTGGTCGCCGGCCACCAGGCGGGCGTCGAGCAGCCCGAGGGCGACCTTGACGTCGTCCTGGGCCACCGACAGGGCCTCGGAGACGGTCCGCACGGAGTGGTCGAGGCGCAGTCCGGCGTCCCAGATCGGATACCAGACCGAGGCGGCCAACTCGTCCGTGCCGGGCACTCCGGCGTGCAGCAGCACCAGGTCGAGGTCGCCGTAGGGGGCGCACTGCCGCCGCCCCAGGCCCCCGACGGCCATCAGCGCGACACCGTCGCGCGCGGGCAGCAGCCCACGCAGGAACTCGTCGTACGCGGCCGCCCGCCCCACTCGGGCGGCCTCCCCGATCCCCCCGGGTACGCCGACGACCTCGTTGATCAAGAGGTTCGCGTCACCGTTCTCGGCGTTTCCTGACGCGTTCTTCTTGATCAACGAGGTCATGTCAGTCGTGGTCCGGATCAGAGGGCGTCGAGGCCGCGTTCGCCGGTACGTACCCGGACGACCTCTTCGACACCGGTGACCCAGACCTTGCCGTCGCCGATCTTGCCCGTACGGGCGGCGCCGACAATGGCGTCCACGATCTTTTCCACGTCGATCTCGTCGGTGAGCACCTCGACCCGGATCTTGGGCAGGAACTCGACCGTGTACTCGGCACCCCGGTAGACCTCGGTGTGCCCCTTCTGCCGTCCGTACCCCTGGACCTCGCTGACGGTCAGCCCGGCCACGCCCAGGGCGTGCAGAGCCTCCTTCACCGCGTCCAGCTGGTACGGCTTGATGACCGCGGTCACCAGCTTCATGTCCAACCCCTCCATCTAAGGAACGTTAACCGGCGACCTTGGCGCTGACCGGCTCGGTGGAGTCGGTCTCGGGAGCGGCGGTGCTCGGCGCGCCACCGGGGGTGCCGATGCCGGCCATCGCGAACGCGCCACCCGTGCCGCCGCCGGACGGGGACAGGTCGTAGCTGCTCTCGGCGTGCTCGGCGATGTCGATGCCCTCGACCTCGGCCTCGTTCTTGACGCGGAAGCCGATCGTCTTCTCGATGACGAAGGCGAGCACCCAGGCGATGCCGAACGACCAGGCGGTGACGATCAGGCCGGCCAGGGCCTGCCGACCGAGCTGGGTCACGCCGCCACCGTAGAACAGGCCGTCGGAGGCGCCGACCACGTCGCTGATCGCGGCGTTGACCGAGTTGGTGGCGAACAGGCCGAGCCAGAGCGAGCCGATCCAGCCACCGACGAAGTGCACGCCGACCACGTCGAGGGAGTCGTCGTAGCCCAGCTTGTACTTCAGGCTGACGGCGAGCGCGCACACGATGCCGGCGACGATGCCGAGCAGGACGGACGCCCACGGGGCGATGAAGCCACAGGCCGGGGTGATGGCGACCAGGCCGGCGACCGCGCCGGACGAGGCACCGACCATGGTCGGCTTGCGGTCCTTGACCCACTCGACCGCGATCCAGCCGAGCACCGCGGCGGCGGTGGCGAGCTGGGTGTTGATGAAGGCGAGACCGGCGACCCCGTCGACGGTCAGCTCCGAGCCGGCGTTGAAGCCGAACCAGCCGAACCACAGCAGACCGGCGCCGAGCGCGACGAGCGGGATGTTGTGCGGCTTCATGCCCTCGCGGGGCCAGCCGAGACGCTTGCCGAGCACCAGTGCCACGGCCAGGGCCGCCGCACCGGCGTTGATGTGCACCGCGGTACCGCCGGCGAAGTCCAGCGCGTGGATGTCACCGCCGATGATGCCGCCGCCCCACACCCAGTGGGCGACCGGGAAGTAGACCAGGGTGGCCCAGCCGAACGCGAACAGCAGCCAGCCGGCGAACTTGGCCCGGTCGGCGATGGCACCGCTGATCAGCGCGACGGTGATCACGGCGAAGACCATCTGGAAGGCCATGAACACGTAGAGCGGAATGCCGATGCCGCTGGGGTTCTCCGTCGTCGCGCCCCACAGGTCGGTCTCGGCGAGGAAGGTCTTGGTGCCGAGGTACGCGCCCGGGTCGCCCCAGAAGCCGTTCACGTCGGTCCCGAAGGCGACGCTGAAGCCGTAAAACCACCACAGAATAGAGATGAGCCCGATGGCGGAGAAGCTCATCATCATCATGTTGAGTACGCCCTTGGCCCGGTTGAGGCCGCCGTAGAACAGCGCCAGTCCCGGGGTCATGAGCAGCACGAGCGCGGTCGAAACCAGCAGCCACGTAGTATTGGCGCCGTCGATCGTCGGTGCTTCAGGCACGCTGGCCTCCTAAAGGTGAAGTCCTCCTTCGCGGCTTTCCGGGGCAGCGTCGCCCGTAGGCCGGTTGCGCGGAAGCTTTGTTGCCGGCTGTTTCACCCAGGGTCCCGTGCGGGTTTCCAATTCGTGACGGCTTGTTTCGTACGTGTCACGGAGTCCGCACAGTCGGCGGCATGGACAATGGTGGATCGTTCGGACGGCGCACGTCGATGGCTGACCGGCCAGGCCCATCGACCGGTCCGCTTGACGGGCCCGGCCGAGCATCGACCGGTCCGCGCTCAGCGGAGGGCGTTCTCCAGAGCGTGCCGCTCGTAGTCGAGCAGCCGCAGGTCGCGCATCGGACGCCGCAGGTGCCCCTTGTGCACGATCCGGACGAACGCCGGCTCACCGGCGGCGGCCATCCGGCGGATGCCCTCGACGTGATCCACGATCCGCTTGCGGATGGTGCGGATCAGTCGGTGCCGGTCCCGCGGGATCAACCCGTACGCGTCGGCGAACAGACGCAGCCGGCGCGGGCGGTCCGGGTGCTTCCAGCCCAGGGTGATCGAGTCCCGGTCGGCGAAGATCGGCACCCACGTCCACGCCGCGTACGCCACGTCGTAGATCCGCGCGCCGGGCGAGGCGAGGTCGAAGTCGATCAGCCCGAGGGTGCCGTCCGGACGCCAGATCACGTTGTGCGGGGCGGCGTCGTGGTGGCAGATCACCTCGGTGTCCGGCGGCGGAGGGCCGAACGAGCGCCAGACGGCCCCCGTCGGCGGGGCGAAGCCGTACTGCGCGTCGTGGAACATCCGCAGCATGGTGGCGACGGTGACCAGCGCCTCGTCGGTCACCCAGTGCGGGGCGAGCGGGTACTCCCCGCACTCCCCCTCCAGGTACGACAGCACCTCACGGTTGCGCTCGTCCATCCCGAGCGCCCGCGGAGCGCCGGTGAAGCCGACGTACTCCAGGTGCCGGAGCAGGGCGTGCACAGACGGGGTCCACGGCCCGGCGTTGCGACGGACCGTGTCGCCGACCCGGACCACGGTGCTCACGTTCCCGCCGTGCAGCGGGATCTCCTGCGAAGTCACGTACGGTCTCCCGAGGCGCTGCGAGGAATGGCCGGGATCACGCCAGCCCGCGTACGCGCGATCGTCACTGGTCACCCGAGACTACGCGTCCCGTCCAGCGGGCTCGGTGCCCAGCAGCGCGTCGACGAACTGCGCCGGGTCGAACGGCGCGAGGTCGTCCTTGCCCTCGCCGAGACCGACGAGCTTGACCGGGATGCCGAGCTTGCGCTGTACGGCGATCACGATGCCGCCCTTGGCGGTGCCGTCGAGCTTGGTCAGCACCACGCCGGTCACGTTGACCACCTCGGTGAAGACCCGGGCCTGCTCCAGACCGTTCTGGCCGGTCGTGGCGTCGAGGATGAGCAGCGTCTCGTCGATCGGTCCCTGCTTCTCCACGACGCGTTTGACCTTGCCCAGCTCGTCCATCAGGCCGACCTTGTTCTGCAGGCGACCGGCGGTGTCGATGAGCACCGTGTCCACGCCGGTGTCGATGCCCCGCTTGACGGCGTCGAAGGCCACGCTGGCCGGGTCGGCCGCCTCGGGGCCCCGCACGGTCTCCGCGCCGACCCGTTCGCCCCAGGTCTGCAACTGGTCGGCGGCGGCGGCCCGGAAGGTGTCGGCGGCGCCGAGCAGCACGGTACGGCCGTCGGCGACCAGCACCCGGGCGACCTTGCCGCACGTGGTGGTCTTGCCGGCGCCGTTGACGCCGACGACCAGCACGACCGCCGGCACGCCGTCCTTGGGGGCGGTGCGCAGCGAACGGTCCATGCTCGGGTCGAGGGCGTTGACCAGCTCGGCGGCGAGCAGCGCGCGCAGCTCACCGGCCGAGCGGGTGCCCAGCACGCGGGTCTGCTCGCGCAGCCGGTCGACGATGTCGCGGGTCGCGTCGACGCCGACGTCGGCGGTGATCAGGCTGTCCTCGATCTCCTCCCAGACGTCCTCGTCGAGGTGGTCGCGGGCGAGCAGGCCGAGCAGGCCCTTGCCGAACACGTTCTGCGAGCGCGACAGGCGGGAGCGGAGCCGGACCAGCCGCCCGGCGGTCGGCTCGGGGACCTCGACCTGCGGTTCGAGCACCGGCGGCGGCTCGACCAGGACACCGGTGGACAGATCGGACTCTGGTGCCTCGACCGGCGGACCGGCGAGATCCTCTTCGGCCCGGGTGTCGACCTCGGTGCGCGGAAGCGGAGGCTCGGGCCGCCGCCGCAGACGGGGCACGACCAGCCCGACTGTGCCGACGATCAGCACACCGAGCAGGACCAGAGCGAGGACGAGATATTCGGCCATGCCGGAATCCTGTCAGATGCCGGCGACGCCGTCCCAGCCACCGCACCCGGCCGGTGTCCGGAAACCGGCGGTAGGCTCGCGTCATGCCCGCCGCACACCTCCTGATCGGCCCACTTCTGCGGCGAGTGGTCGACACTCGGGCGACGATCTGGGTGGAGACCGCCGCGCCCGCCGTGGTCACCGTCCGCACCGCCGACGGCGCCACCGGCACCGCGCCCACCTTCTCGGCGTACGACCACCACTACGCCCTCGTCGTGGTGGAGGGCCTCACCCCGGACAGCACCACCACGTACGAGGTGCTGGTCGACGACGAGTTGGTGTGGCCCGTGGAGAGCAGCGGCTTCCCGCCCAGCGTCATCCGTACCCGGGCGGTCGACGACCTGGACCAGCCGGTCAACCTGATCTTCGGTTCGTGTCGCGAGACCACCCAGCACGCCACCACCCGCAAGCTCCCGCCGGACGCCCTGGACGCGTACGCCCGGCGGTCGATGGCGGACCCGGAGTCGAACCCGCTGCCGGACCTGCTGGTGCTCCTCGGTGACCAGGTGTACGCCGATGTCACCTCACCGACCGTGCGTCGGCTGCTGCGCCGACGCCGTCGGCGGCCGAAGGACGCTCCGGCCGACCAGGTGGTGAGCTTCGACGAGTACACGAAGCTCTACCTGGAGTCGTGGCGTGATCCGGAGATCCGCTGGCTGCTCTCCACCGTGCCCAGCGTGATGATCTTCGACGATCACGAGATCATCGACGACTGGAACACCTCGGCGTCGTGGCGTGCCGAGATGCGCGAGCAGCCGTGGTGGGCCGAACGGATCGGCAGCGGGCTGGCCTCGTACTGGGTCTACCAGCACCTGGGCAACCTCGCGCCGGACGAGATCGCCGCCGACCCGGTCTACGCCAAGGTCGTCGCCGCCGAGGACGCCACCGGCGTGCTGCGCGAGTTCGGGCACCGGGTCGACCAGGAGGCCGACCTGGCGCACGACACCGAGCGCTGGCGGGCCGTGCAGTACCAGTGGAGCTACGCGCTCGACCTGGGGCGTACCCGGCTGGTCATGCTCGACAACAGGTGCAGCCGGGTGCTTGAGCCGGGCAGCCGGGCGATGCTGCCGCCGGGTGAGTGGTCGTGGTTCCTGGACCAGGCCCACGGCGTCTACGACCACCTCGTGGTGGGCGCCTCGCTGCCCTGGCTGCTGCCCCAGGGCATCCACCACATCGAGGCGTGGAACGAGAAGCTGGCCGACTCGCGCCGGCCTTGGGTGGCCCGCACGGCCGAGAAGCTGCGCCGGGCTCTCGATCTGGAGCACTGGGCCGCGTTCCGGCGGTCCTTCGAGGCGCTCGGTGAGACGTTCGCCCGGATCGGCACCGGCACGCCGAGGGAGTCCGGCGCACGGGTCGGCGCCGGCCCGGCGTACGCCCCACCGGCGTCGATCAGCGTGCTCTCCGGGGACGTGCACCACTCGTACGTGGCCCGGGCCCGGTTCGCCGACCCCGCGGTGGTCACGCCGGTGCACCAGCTCACCTGCTCGCCGATCCACAACCAGGTGCCGGCCGGCATCCGACCGCTGATGAAGATGGGCTGGTCGTCGGGCCCGGCGGGGGCCACCCGGGCGCTGGCCCGCTCGGCGGGTGTCCGGCGGCCGGGGGTGCGCTGGCGCAAGCTGGCCGGGCCCTACTTCGGCAACGCGGTCGCCACTCTGACCCACCGGGGCCGGCAGGCTGAGGTGATCATCGAGGGTACGACCAGCGACGGGCACCTACGCCCGGTGATGAGCCGCCGCCTCTCCGGCGACGGGTGACCGGGCCTCGCCGTACTCTCTAGGCCGTGAGCGAGCATCAGCCGGAACCGATCCGGGCCGTCGAGCACGAGCTGACCGCGCTGCTGCGTCGCGGGCGGGCGGTCTCCTGGGAGATCGCCCGCGAGGTGCACCCGACCCTCGAACCGAACACCTACGGGCTGCTGCTCTGGCTGCGGCGCAGCGGGTCGATCCGGCTGACCGAGCTGGCGGCGCGGCTCGGCGTGGGCAAGGGAACGCTCAGCCGGCAGATCAACGGGTTGGAGGCACTCGGCCTGGTGCACCGCGAGCCCGACCCGAGTGACCGGCGGGCGGCGCAGATCAGCCTCACCGAGGAGGGCCAGCGACGGTTCGACGTGGCCCGGTCCGCCCGGTTGGGCGAGTTCCTGCGGGCGCTGGACGACTGGCCGGCCCGGGACGTGGAGGAGTTCGCTCGGCTCCTCGGCCGGTTCAACGATTCCTGGAGATGACCCGCGACGTGGGGAATGTTGTCACCTTCTCCCCAGTTGTTGCTTGAGGCAACCAAAGCGTCAAGGCTGGAGGCACCACACGATGACCCAGGCGACAGCGTCCCGAGCGCCCGCCGTCGACATGACCCACCGGCAGATCCTGGAGGCCCTCTCCGGGCTGCTGCTGGGCATGTTCGTCGCGATCCTCTCCTCCACGGTCGTCTCGAACGCGCTGCCGCGGATCATCACGGAGCTGCACGGCGGTCAGTCCGCCTACACCTGGGTGGTCACCTCGGCGCTGCTCGCAACCACCGCGACCACCCCAATTTGGGGCAAACTAGCCGATTTGACCAGTAAGAAGACACTGGTCCAGCTCGCCCTGGGCATCTACGTCCTGGGCTCGGTGCTGGCCGGCCTGGCGCAGGGCACCAGCGAGCTGATCGCCTGCCGGGTGCTCCAGGGCGTCGGCGCCGGTGGCCTCACCGCGCTGGCCCAGGTGATCCTGGCGACGATCATCGCGCCGCGCGAGCGGGGCCGCTACAGCGGCTACCTGGGCGCCGTGATGGCCGTCGGCACCATCGGCGGCCCGCTGATCGGCGGCGTGATCGTCGACACCTCGTGGCTCGGCTGGCGCTGGTGCTTCTACGTCGGCGTGCCGTTCGCCATCGCCGCGCTCGTCGTGCTCCAGAAGACCCTGCACCTGCCGGTGGTCAAGCGCCGGGCACAGATCGACTGGTGGGGCGCCACCCTGATCACGGCGGCGGTCTCGGTGCTGCTGATCTGGGTCTCCCTGGCCGGCGACCAGTTCGCCTGGGCGTCCTGGCAGACCGTCGCCATGGTGCTCGGCGCCCTGCTCCTCGGCGCGCTCGCCATCCGGGTGGAGACCCGCGCCGCCGAGCCGATGATCCCGCCGCGGCTGTTCCGCAACCGGACGATCACCCTCGCCGTCGTCGCCAGCGTCGCGGTGGGCGTGGGCCTGTTCGGCGCGTCGATCTTCCTGGGCCAGTACTTCCAGATCAGCCGGGGCGAGTCCCCGACGATGGCCGGCCTGATGACCCTGCCGATGATCCTCGGCCTGCTGGTCGCCTCGACCGTGGGCGGACGGATCATCACGAAGACCGGCCGCTGGAAGCGGTTCCTGGTAGCCGGTTCGGCGCTGCTCACCGTCGGCTTCGCGCTCATGGGCACGCTGCGCGCGGACACCAGCTACGCCCTGCTCAGCGTCTACATGCTGCTGGTCGGCGTCGGCCTGGGCCTCACCATGCAGAACCTCGTCCTCGCCGTGCAGAACACCGTCGGCACGCACGAGCTCGGCGCGGCCAGCTCGGTGGTGGCGTTCTTCCGCAGCCTGGGCGGCGCGATCGGCGTCTCCGCCCTCGGCGCGGTCCTCGCCCACAAGGTCAAGGACTACACCGCCGACGGACTGTCCCAGCTCGGCATCCCCGCGTCCAGCTCCGGCAGCGGCGGCACCCTGCCCGACGTGCACGCCCTGCCCGGCCCGCTGCGGGTGGTGGTGGAGGCCGCGTACGGCCACGGCGCCGGTGACATCTTCCTGGCCGCCGCCCCGTTCGCGCTGATCGCGTTGATCGCCGTGCTCTTCATCAAGGAAGTGCCGCTGCGGCAGCACAACGGCAGCCCGGTTTCCGGCGGGGGCGAGCGGGAATCGAATCCTGTCGTAGGCGCTGGCGCGGTGCCCGCCGGTGAGCAGAGGTGAGGTAGAGCCATGGGCGTGGGAGCACCGGACCGCGAGGAGTACGGCCCCCGGGTCAGCTCGCTTCCCTTCGAGCGCGGCACCGACGGCCCGAGGGTGATCATGGTGGGCGTCGACGGCACCCGCACCTCCGGGCGGGCCGGCTCCTACGCCGCAGGGCTGGCCCGCCGCCAGGGCGCCGCGCTCGTGGTGGTCTTCGTCAGCTCGGCGAGCGGCCTCACCTCCCTGGTGCCCGGGATGGACGCCGGCGCGGTCCAGCGCACCCACGACGAGCTGGCCGACGAGCTGCGCCGGGAGTGCCGACGCGGGGCCGAGCAGCTGGGCATTCCGGTGACGCTGCTGTGCCGACGCGGCGACGCGTACGCCGAGCTGTGTGCGGCGGCCGACGAGTTCCGGGCCGACATGGTCGTGGTGGGCGCGTCCGAACAGGCCGGGCACCGGCTGGTCGGCTCGGTCGCCACCCGGCTGGTTCGCAAGGGGCACTGGCCCGTCGTCGTGGTGCCCTGAATAACCCGTCGCGTGTTGTCCCACGTCCCGGGCAGGATGCGCGCCATGACGTGGACCGCACCGGAGCTCACCCGGACCCCCGAACCGTACGTCGGCGACGAGCGCACGATGCTCGACGGCTGGCTCGACTACCACCGGCAGACACTGCTGCTCAAGTGCGCGGGCCTCACCGAGGAGCAGTTGCGCACGCCGAGCGTCGAGCCGTCCGGGCTGACCCTGCTCGGCCTCGTCCGGCACCTCGCCGAGGTGGAGGCGTGGTGGTTCCGGGAGTGCTTCGCCGGCGAGCGGGTCGACTACCCGTACTTCACGCCCGAGAACCCGGACGCCGACCACGACGTGAGCGCCGCCGACGCCGAGGCGGACTTCGCCACCTTCCACCGGGAGGTGGCACTGGCCCGCGCGGTCGCCGCCGGGCACTCCCTCGACGAGACGTTCATCGAGGTCGGCAGCAAGAAGCGCACCTTCAACCTGCGCTGGTTGTACGTGCACATGATCGAGGAGTACGCCCGGCACAACGGCCACGCCGACCTGATCCGGGAACGCATCGACGGCGTCACCGGCGAGTGACCCCATCCGCCCGGCCGCCAGCGTGTGCGCGCCCAGCGGCGTAGGCAGCACCGACGAACCGGCGGGGTCGGGTAGGTCGGCACCAGGCGGGCCCAGCCACCCGCTTCCAGGGCCTGTTTCATAAGGGCGGTCGAGCCGAGGCGGAGTCCGGGCGGCGGGACAGCCCAGGTCGGGGCCGGGTAGCCCCGACCTCGCCGCCGCGCGTCTGACCGCGCCAGGGTGCGCCTGCGACGGTCTTCGACAGCTAACGGCGTCGGCGGTGTTTTCTGCGCCCCTGTTCGGGAGTCGGTGGCCGCACTTCGTCGAAGCTGTAGTCGGCCTGTTGGTTCGCCGGGCGCGCTGATGACTGGACGCCTGCCACGTCATGCTGCCAACTGTTGGTCGTGATGCTCATGGAGTCCATCTGTTGTGTCGTGTAGCTGATGGCTTCCTGGTTGACGCTGCTGCTGCCGTACTGATAGTTCGGCGCGCTGACGACTCGGGCGTAGTCGTGGTAATTGGACAGGCTCGGGCCGGCGGAGGAAGGGTTGGGACCTCCGCTCTCGGAGTATCCGGTGTATCGGGAGGCATCGGTGGTGGGCTGGTTGAAGCCGTAGGACGCGCTCGTCCCGTAGTCAGATGTGTACCCACTGACGTCGTGGGAGGGATGGGATCGTTGGAGCGCGAGCGGCGGCTGGGCCTCGACCGCATAGGGATTTACGCTCGGGTACCTCAGATCCGGTCCTGCCGGTCCTGGACCGGCGTACTGGAATTGCGCCGAGGACGCAAACTCGTACGGATTTTGCGCATAGTCGCCCTGCGGCGCAGGGTCGGCGGCGTACTGCCCGGAGGGCGCCGAATAGGCAAGGGCGGGTGCTCCTGGTGCGGGCAGCCGGTTGCCAAGCGGGTCGAGAACCTGGTCGTGCTGGCGCGCCTCGGCGGGAACGCCCGGTCGCCAGCCCGCCGGCAGACTGATCCTGGCCGCCGCCGCCTGTTCCGGGTTGGCACCATAGGGGAAGCGGTCGGGGTGTGACTGTAGGAAGCAGTTCCCGCCCTCTCTGGGCAGGGTGTACGAACCTCTGGGGAGTCCATGGGCATCGGTGAAATCGTTCAACACAGCCACGGTCATGTTTGAACTGCTGGCGTGGGCGAGCCGGCCGGTGTCGCGAGCCCAGGCTTGCAGGAGTCGGTCATCGACGATGCATGGATTGTCGATGACTTCCTGGTAGGCGGCGGGCGTAAAGGTTCTCACCCAGCCGGCGGGCAGGGGAATTTTTTGAGCTGCCGCCTGGGTCATGTCGGCACCATAGGGCGCGCGGTCCGGGTGTGACTCCACGAAATATTCACGACCCACTTTGGCGAGAGTGTAATACCCGTTGGGCAATCCGTGGGCAGTGGCGAAGTCGTTCAACACCCCCTGTCTCAAGTTCGCCAGTCCAGATTTCGGGTCAGCGAGTCGGCCGGTCTCCCGCGCCCAGGCCAAGGCGAGCCGGCCGTCGACGATGCCGGGGCTGAATATGACGTCCAGGTAGGCGGCCGGCGCATAGGGTTTTTCCCCCGCGAGGGAAAACTGCATCCTCTTCGCCGCTGCCCACGCTCGATCGGCACCGTTGGGGAAATTCTCGCGGTGTGCCCGCAGCCGATATGACTTCGTCGATACGGCGCTGCCGCGACCGTCGTAGGTGAGGGTGTATGAGGCCGGGGGGAGCCCGTGGTCGGCGGCGAAGTCCACCAACATGTCCCGGCCAACTTTGTCGATTGTTCCCGAAGCGGGGAGTCGGCCGGTCGCCCGCGCCCATCTTACGAGGAGTTTGACATCGGCGACTTCTGGGTTGTCGATGACCTCATCGTAAGCCAGCCTTTCATAATTTCGCCCCCAGCCGTCGGGTGGGCGGATCCTGATGGGTGCCGCAGAATTTGGGTCCGCGCCGCCGGGAAAAAGATCCGGGTTCGATTGCAGCCGGTAAGACTTCGGCGAGTAGACCGAGCCTTCGCCGCTGTAGATGAGGGTGTACGAGCCTGCGGGTAGCCCGTGTGCGGTGGCAAAATCGTTCACCACCCCCGGAGTCACCCTGGCTATGTCCAAGCGGGACAGACGACCCGTTTCATGCGCCCAGGCCGCTACTAGCAGGGGATCGGCGAGCCCAGGTAAATCAATGACCTCCTGATACGCCGCCGCTGTGAAAACACGCCCCCATCCGGCGGGCGGTCGAATTCGCTGAGCTGCCACAGCTCCCAGGTTGACGCCGCCAGGGGCACGCTCAGGATGGTCCTGCAGGAGGTGTTCGGAACCCTTCCGCTTCAGTGTGTAGTAGCCGGAGGGGAGCCCGTGAGAATCGGCAAAGTCGTCCAACACTTTCTGGTTCAGGTCAGTGTATTTCCTGGTTTTGGGATTCAATCTGCCGGAGGCGTGTGCCCAGGCCATCACGAGGCGGGCATCGGCGACGCCAGGGTCGGCGATGACCTCGTCGTAGGCCATCGGATCATAAGCTCTGGGGCGTCGGGGCATGTTTCTGCTCCTCTCGTACGGGTGGCCGGGTCCAACTCCCCTACGGTGCGCCCATCACGAAAGTTCACCGCGTCACCGGGTCAAGTCGAATCAATGCGGGGCCGGGAGCTACGGCCGTTCCTGCCGGCGTGCCCGGACACGTACCCGGGCTGACCGCTGGAGGGGGCCGGTCGCAGTCACCGACCACCGCCGGCCGTCTGCACTGGGAACAGTCAGCTCCACGCGCCCAGTCCAGCCCGGCCGTTCACGGTCACCCAGGTCCCCGGCCTGCGCTGATCGTTCCTCACGCCGCCAGCGCGGCCCGCAGGTAGCGCAGGTCGGCGTGGCCGCCCCAGCGGTGGGCCGACAGCCCGGCGGCGCGGGCGCCCCGTACCGCCCAGTCCTCGTCGTCGACGAAGAGCACCCGGGCCGGTGGGGTGGCCAGCGCCTGGCAGGCGGCCTGGAAGTACTCCGGAGCGGGCTTGTGCACGCCGAGGGTGGACGAGTTGACCACCACGTCGAACTCGCCGACCAGGCCGAGCACGGCGAGGTCGGCGTCGAGCAGGTCGGTGGCGTTGGTGCCCAGGCCGACGGGAATGCCGGCGGCGCGCACCTCCCGGACGAAGTCGAGCACCTCGGTGTCCACCTCGCCCCGGTAGCGCTGCCACTGCTCGACGGCCGCGCGGGCCCGGTCCGGCCCGCCGGCCGGCTCAGCGAGCGCGTCGGCCACGCTGCTCACCCAGTCGGCGTGGCTGACCTGGCCGGTGAGCACCGGCTGGAGCCTCCCCCACTGCATGGCGATCTCGGTGAGCACCCCTTCGGAGAGGCCGTACTCCCGCTCGACGTCGGCGGCCACCGCCGGGTCCCACCGGCGCAGTACGCCGTCGAAGTCCAGCAGGAGCGCCTTCGCGCGTTCCCGAGCCACTACCCGTTCTCCTCGCCGCGGCCGGGCCGCTGGTCGTCCTCGTCGGTTCGGTTGAGCCGTTGACTGATCACCTGGGTGACCCCGCTGCGCATGGTCACCCCGTAGAGCGCGTCGGCGATCTCCATCGTCCGCTTCTGGTGCGTGATGACGATCAGCTGACTCTTCTCCCGCAACTGTGCCAGCAGCGTGATGAGCCGGCCCAGGTTCACGTCGTCCAGGGCCGCCTCCACCTCGTCCATGATGTAGAACGGGCTGGGCCGGGCGCGGAAGATCGCCACGAGCATGGCCACGGCGGTCAGCGACCGCTCGCCACCGGAGAGCAGCGACAGGCGCTTGATCTTCTTGCCCGGCGGGCGGGCCTCGACCTCGACGCCGGTGGTGAGCAGGTCCTCGGGGTCGGTGAGGATGAGCCGGCCCTCGCCGCCGGGGAAGAGCACCGTGAACACCTGCTGGAACTCGCGCGCGGTGTCCTCGAAGGCGCTGGCGAAGACCTCCAGGATCCGCTCGTCCACGTCCTTGACGACGGTGAGCAGGTCCCGTCGGGTGGCCTTGAGGTCCTCCAACTGCTCGGAGAGGAACTTGAAGCGCTCCTCCAGCGCCGCGAACTCCTCCAACGCGAGGGGGTTGACCTTGCCGAGCAGGGCGAGTTCGCGTTCCGCCTTGGCGGCCCGTTTCTCCTGCACCGGCCGCTCGTAGCGCACCGGCTCGGGCACCGGCAGACCGTCGCGTTCGGCGGCGGCCACGTCGACCTGGGTCGGTGGGACGAGCTGGCTCGGGCCGTACTCGGCGACGAGGGTCTCCACGTCCAGCCCGAAGTCCTCGGCGGCCTTCGCCTCCAGTTGCTCGATCCGCAGCCGCTGCTCCGCGCGGGCCACCTCGTCGCGGTGCACCTGGCTGGTCAGCCGCTCCAGCTCGGCGCCGAGGCGCTTGGCCGCTCCGCGTACCTCCTGAAGCTCCGCCTCGCGGGCGGCGCGTTCGCGCGCGACGGCGTCGCGGTGCTGCTCGGCCGTCGCGATCGACGTGGTGAGCCGGGTGAGCGCCGCGCGCGCTCCGCCCGCCACGGCCCGGGCGATGCCCGCGCCCCGGGCGCGCGCGGCCCGCCGGGCGGCGGCGCGTTCGCGCGCGGCACGTTCCGCGGTGGCCTGCCGGGCGAGCGAGTCGGCCCGGCCGGCGATCGAGGAGACGCGCTCCTCGGCGGTACGCACCGCGAGCCGGACCTCCATCTCGTTCTGCCGGGCCTGCGGCACCATGGCGGCGAGCTGGTCCCGCTCCTCGGTGGAGGGCTCGGCATCGACCGGGGTCTCCTCGGCCAGCCGCAGCCGCTCCTGGAGCTCGTCGAGCGTGGCGAGATCCCGCTGCCGGGCGGCCTCGGCGCGCGCGTGGGACTCCCCGAGCCGGTCGGTCTCCGCCTTGGCGGAACGGGCGGCCGCGCCCAGCTCGGCGAGCCGGCGGGCGGCGGCGTTGCGGTGGCTCTCCGCCTCCCGCTTCTCGGCGGCGGCGTGCTGCACGGCCTCCTTCGCGGTCGTCACCTCGGCGCGCGCCTCGACGAGCTGGTCGCGCAGCTCCGCGCCGGTCCGCTCGGCGGTGAGCCGGTTGGCGCGGGCCTCCTCGACGGCCGCCTGCACCTCGATGTAGCTGGGCGCCTTGGCCGACCCGCCGGCCGCCGCGTACGCCCCGACCACGTCACCGTCCGGCGTGACGGCCCGCAGCTCGGGGTTGCCGGCGACCAGCTCGGCCGCCGCCGCGAGATCGTCGACGAGCGCCACGTCCCGCAGCGCCCGGTGCACCGCCGGCCGGATGTCGGGCGCGCACTCCACCAGGTCGGGAGCCCAGCGGGCGCCGTCGGGGAGCTTCGGGCGCAGCGCGTCGGCCGATCCGGTCATGCCGGGCCCGGCGGGGCTGCCGACCAGCAGACCGGCCCGCCCGGCGTCGGAGATCTTGAGCAGCCGCATCGCCTCGACGGCCTCGTCCACCCCGCTGACGGCGACCGCGTCGGCGAGACCGCCGAGCGCGGCGGCCAACGCGGCCTCGTGTCCGGGCGCGACGGTGAGCAGCCCGGCCAGGCTGCCGAGCAGGCCGGGTACGTCCCCGGCGCGGGCCAGCAGCGCCCCGGCGCCGTCCTTGCGCCGCAGGCCCAGCGCCAGGGCCTCCTCGCGGGCTTTCCAGGTGGCGGCGTCCTTCTCCGCGGCCCGCTCGGCGTCGGCAAGCGACCGGACGGCCGCCTGGGCGCGCTCCTGGACGGCGAGCGCCTCGGCGTGCCGGGCGTCCAGGTCCGCGTTGTCCCGGTCCGCCTCGGTGGACTGGGCGGCGACCTCGTCCAGGTCGGCCTGCGCCTGTTCGGCGCGACCCAGCGCGTCGGCGTGCGCGACGGCGAGGCGTTCGATCTCCTCACCGGCGCTGGTGGTCCGGGCGCGGGCCGAGTTGACCTGGCCGGTGAGGCGGGCCAGGCCCTCGCGTCGGTCGGCGATGGCCTTGGCGGCGGCGACCAGCTCGCGCTCGGCGGCGGCGAGCTGCCGTTCCAGCTCCTGGCGGTGCTCGACCGCCTCGGCCAGCCGGATCTGGTCGTCGGTGAGCGCCGCGCGCAGCTCATCCTCCTGCTCGCGGACGCGCTCGGCCTCGGCCTCCAACTGGTCGGGGTCGCGGCCGGGCCGTTCGTCGTCGCCGCTGGCGCTGAGGTGCCGCAGCCGCTCCCGGGCGAGCTGTTCGATCGAGCGGAACCGCTCCTGCAGCGCGGACAGCTTGTACCAGGTGTCCTGCGCCGCGGCGAGCAGCGGCGCGTCCTCGGCGAGGGCGGCCTCCAACTCGCCGAGCCGGCCCTGCACCTCGGCGTGTTCGCCCTCGATCTGCTCGCGACGCTCCCGCAGCGCGGTCTCGTCGGCGATCTCCCGGTCGAGCGTGGTCCGCAGGGTGGCCAGGTCGTCGGCGAGCAGCCGCAGCCGGGCGTCGCGCAGGTTGGCCTGGATGGCGGCCGCCCGGCGGGCGACCTCGGCCTGCCGGCCGAGCGGCTTGAGCTGACGGCGCAGCTCGGCGGTGAGGTCGGTGAGCCGGTTCAGGTTGGTTTGCATCGCGTCGAGCTTGCGCAGCGCCTTTTCCTTGCGCTTGCGGTGCTTGAGGACGCCAGCCGCCTCCTCGATGAACGAGCGGCGGTCTTCCGGCTTGGCGTGCAGCATGCCGTCCAGGCGGCCCTGCCCGACGATGATGTGCATCTCCCGGCCGATGCCGGAGTCGGACAGCAGCTCCTGGATGTCGAGAAGTCGGCAGGTGTTGCCGTTGATCTCGTACTCGCTCTCGCCCGAGCGGAACATCCGGCGGGTGATGGAGACCTCGGTGTACTCGATCGGCAGCGCGCCGTCGGTGTTGTCGATGGTGAGGGTGACCTCGGCGCGGCCCAGCGGGGCACGGCCGGCGGTGCCGGCGAAGATGACGTCCTCCATCTTGCCGCCGCGCAGCGCCTTGGCGCCCTGTTCGCCGAGCACCCAGGCGATGGCGTCGACGACGTTCGACTTGCCGGAGCCGTTCGGGCCCACCACGCAGGTGATCCCGGGCTCCAGCTTCAACGTCGTGGCGGAGGCGAAGGACTTGAAGCCCTTCACCGTCAGGCTCTTGAGATACACCTTCTCGATCCTCGTCCGGTGGCCGCCGTACCGTCGCCGGCTGCGGGGACCTGGGTGAACCCGCAGACTAACCCGGTGACGGCACCCGCCCGGCACGCGACCCGCCCCGGCCGGGGCGACGACCCGCGCTCCCCGTCAGGCGGGAGGTGGCCCTGGTCTCGTCGCGGCGGTGGCGGAAAGACAAACACCGCTCATGATCGAAAGGTGCCAGCCGGCGTTCTGTCGAAACTGCGGGAGCGCTTGAGAGCGAGCCAGTTACAAGATCATAAATCGTCGGCCGTGAAAGGGGCCGGACAGCGTTGCGCGCCGGCACACGAGTGTCGGCGC
This sequence comes from Micromonospora sp. NPDC049801, assembly GCF_040656575.1. Lineage (NCBI taxonomy): Bacteria > Bacillati > Actinomycetota > Actinomycetes > Micromonosporales > Micromonosporaceae > Micromonospora > Micromonospora sp. NPDC049801. Next base: position 152,830 of record NZ_JBFAMS010000014.1, read on the forward strand.
GCATTTTTGCGGTGGTGCTGCGATTCAGTTTTCCAACCCCGAAGATCAGGTCAGCGCCGGCTCGGCGAGACGGAGCAGGTCGTCCGCTTCCGCCGCAGCCGCCGCGAGCCGATCATTGTCGGCACGCAGACGCGTGATCTCGAACTCCAGTGCCTGAACCCTGGCACGCAGTCGGGTGACCTCGTCGAGCAGACGCCGGTCGGGCGCTGCACCTACGTGGCCGTAGAGGGCCTTCGCCATGCTGACTCCTTGATATGCGCTGCCGGAAAGGCCGGCCAAGCGCGCGCCCATTAAGTACGCGGCTGTCATTCCAGGTGTATCTGGGCATGACCGGGCGCGACTGGCGACACCTATATATTGAGCCGCAAACCCCTCCTTCGTCAAGTTCTCGCAGGCCGTAGATCATCTCCACGTCGACCTGTCCACTTGTCGGGGGGGCTGCCGCAAGGCACGGACACGCTCTGTCCGGACGCCTTTACTGTACGCCCGTATTCCCGGAAGTCACCGCCTTGGCGTCCGACTTCCTCTTAACTCTTCCTTAGCCACGTTGCCGCAGGTCGCGGGCGAGTCGTAGCGTCACCCGGGCCCACAACCGACCCCGTGGAGGCAGAGGCGTGTACGGCTGGACCGACCCGATGGACCCGAACGGCGCCGCCCGGCGCGCCGAGCGGCCGACCGACGAGCCGGACTGGCTGACAGACCGCCCGGAGCCCCGCTCGGCGTACCTGTTCGGGGACGACCCCGACCAGCCCGCTGACGAGTGGCACGCCGCCGAGCCCTCCCCCCGCTGGGAAGCCGCCCCCGTGGACGCGCCGACCACGAGCTGGCCGGGACACGCCCGAGGCGACGAACCGACCGGTGACACCCGGGCGACTGAGGTCACGGACGGGTGGCGCGCCGGGACCGACGCGTACCCCACCGGAGGCCGGAACACGGCGGCCGCCGGCGACGGGCGGACCGGCACCGGACGGCACCGCTCGCCGCGGAACTGGCGTCGCCCGCTCATGATCGGCGGCGCGGCCGCGACGGCCACCCTCGTGGTGAGCATCGGCGTCGGCGCGCTCGCGATGCCCGGCGGCAACGGCACGGCCGACGAGCCGACCGCCGTCGACGACACCGTCGCCGCCGCGCCCGCGGTCCCCACCGAGCAGGCGACCAGCGACACCCCGGCCCCACCGTCGGCGACCAGCTCGCCCAGCCCGGCACGGCCGAGCCCGTCGCCGAGCAAGGTCGTCAAGCCCACCCCCGCCTCGTCGCGGACCACCGCCACGTCCCGCCGCAGCGTCGATCGCAGCACCGCGCCGAGCACCGCCAGCGGCACCGTCAGCGACCAGGCCCGCGAGGTGGTGGACCTGGTCAACGCCGAGCGGGCCAAGGCCGGCTGCAAGGCGCTCAGCATCGACGACAAGTTGATGACCGCCGCGCAGCGGCACAGCCAGGACCAGGCCGACCACAGCAAGATGACGCACACCGGCAGCGACGGCAGCGACACGGGCGTCCGGCTGGACCGCGTCGGCTACGCGTGGCGCACCTACGGCGAGAACGTGGCGTGGAACCAGAAGACGCCGGCCGCCGTGATGGATGCCTGGATGAACAGCTCCGGGCACCGCGCCAACATCCTGAACTGCGCGTTCACCGAGATCGGCGTCGGCATCGCCAGCAGCGACGGGCCGTACTGGACGCAGGTCTTCGCGGCGCCGCGCTGACCGCGCGTCGTCCGCGCCCCCGCGCTCGTTGACCCGGTTGGGTACGCCGGGGTACACGGCGGCGTGCCGGTGGGGGCGGCGACGGGCCGCCCGGGACCCGGGAGCTGCCGATGCGGATCCGGCCGCGGCGACGTCGCGCCGCACGCCCGCTACGCCGGATCGCGTCGGCCGCCGTCGCGCTCGTCCTGGTGCTGCCGGCGTACGGCTGCCGGCGCGAGCTGACCCCGCCCGGCGCGCCCACCCCCTGGCCGGCCGCCCAGTCCCGCCACTGGCAGTGGCAGTGGCAACTCGACGGCCCGCTCGACGAGACGGTGGACGCGGACGTCTTCCTGCTCGACCCGGTGGCGACCACGGCGGCGCAGACGGCCGAGCTGCGCGCCCGGGACCGACGGCTGATCTGCCAGGTGGCGGTCGGCACGGTGCGCCCGACCGACCCGGACGCCAGCCGACTGCCCGCCGTCGCGCTCGGCGCTCCCGGTCGACAGTCCGGCAGTCGGTGGCTGGACGTACGGGCCTGGGACGCGCTGGAGCCGGTGCTGACCGACCGGTTCCGGCTGTGCCGGGGCAAGGGCTTCGGCGCGGTGGCGCTGGCCGACGCCGACGGGTACGCGCACCGCAGCGGTTTCCCCCTGGCCTTCGACGACCAACTGCTGTTCAACCGCCGGCTGGCCCGCCTGGCCCGGTCGCTGGACCTCTCCCCCGGGCTGGTCAACGACGTGCCGCAGCTCGCGGCCCTGGCACCCGACTTCGACTTCGTGGTCAACGAGGAGTGCGTCCGGCTCGACCAGTGCGCCAAGCTGCTGCCGTTCGCGGACGCCGGCAAACCGGTCTTCCACGTCGAGTACGTCGGCACGACCGACGACTTCTGCGTCACCACGGTCGGCTACGGCTTCGCGTCGATCCGCAAGGACCGGGAGTTGGACGCCTGGCGGGAGCCCTGCCCGCTGCCGTGACCGCCCGGCGCCCCCGTGCACGCCGGTAAGGCACGTGCCGGGCCGCGAGTCGCGGCCCGGCACGGGGAACGATCTGCTGCTCAGGAGACGGGCACCAGCTCCGGGGCGGAGGTCGGCGGGTCGGTGGGAGCAGGCTCCGGACGCCGGCGCAGGAACCGCGGCGCCCACCAGTTCGCGTCCCCGAGCATGGTCATCAGAGCCGGCAGCACCACACCCCGGATGATCGTGGCATCCAGCAGGATCGCCGCCGCCAGACCGATGCCGAGCTGCTTCATGTCGATCGTGCTCAACGTGGCGAAGATCGAGAACACCCCGACCATCACGATCGCCGCGCTGGTCACCACCCCGGCCGACGACGTGATGCCGTACGAGACCGCGTCCCGGTTGGACATACCGGCCCGTACCCCCTCGCGGATCCGGCTCACCACGAACACGTGGTAGTCCATCGAGAGGCCGAACAGCACCACGAACAGGAACAGCGGCAGCCAGGAGACGATCGCCCCCATCGACGTGAAGCCGAGCAGTCCCTCGGCCCAGTCACCCTGGAAGACAAGCACCAGCAGCCCGTACGCGGCGCCCGCCGAGAGCAGGTTCAGCACGATCGAGCTGGCCGCCACCACGACCGAGCGGAAGGTGAGCGTCATGACGAGGAACGTGAGCGCCAGCACGAAGCCCATCACCAGCGGCAGCTTGTCGCGGACGTGCGCCGCGTAGTCCTCGCTGTCGGCCACGCTGCCGCCCACCGCGTACTCGATGCCGGGGATGCCTCGCAGCTCGGCCGGGACCAGGTCGGCGCGCAGCTTCTCCAGCGACTGCACCGACCGGTCGTCGCGGCTGGCGTACGGGGTGGCGACGTCCAGCACCGACACCCGCCGGTCGGCCGACACCTTGATCTTCGGGCCGTCCGCCTCCGTGGGGGCGAACAGCGGATCGGCGGAGGCGCGGGCGGCCAGGTCGGTGAGGGCCGCGCCCACCCGGTCGGCCTGGTCGGCCGGCGCGCGCACGGCCACCACGTGATTGGTGCCGGTGCTCGGGAAGGCTGCGGTGAGCCGGTCGTACGCCTGCATGGCCGGTGTGGTGCGCGGCAGGTCCTCCATGCCGGGGAACTTCAGCTTCATGCCGAGCGCCGGCGCGGCCAACGCGAGCAGCAGACCGACCGAGATGACGAGCGTCGCCACCGGCGCCCGCAGCGCGGGACGCAGCACCGTCGGCCAGAGCCGGGGCGTACGCGCCTCGCCGTGCCGTCCCGTGCGCGGCGCGGTGAGGCGCCACAGCAGCGGCACCCGGGGACGGTCGACCCAGCGGCCCAGCCGGGCCAGCAGGGCGGGCAGCACGGTCAGCGAACCGGTCACCGCGACGGCCACCACCAGGATCGAACCCACGGCCAGCGACGAGAAGACGACGTCGCCGGCGAGGAACAGCCCGGCCATCGCGATGATCACCGCAACCCCGGAGACCACCACGGCATGCCCGGAGGTCTCCGCGGCGATCTCCACGGCGTCCAGGCCGGAGCGGCCCTTGGCGCGTTCCTCCCGCTCCCGGCGAATGTAGAACAGCGAGTAGTCGACCCCCACCGCCATGCCGATCAGCAGGATCACCGGTGACGTGGTGTCGGTGGCCGGCACCAGGTGCGAGGCCAGCGTGGACAGACCCATCGCCGCGGCGACCGACGAGAGCGCCAGCAGCACCGGCACGCTGGCCGCGATCAACGCGCCGAACGCGATGATCAGAATGGCCAGGGTCACCGGCAGGCTCAGCAGTTCGGCCCGCTCGAAGTCCTTGCCGAGGGTGTCGTCGAGCGCCTGACCGATCGACGGCCCGCCGACCTGTTCGACGCGTACCTGGGGGTGCGCGCTCTGCACCCCGGCGGTGGCGTCCCGCAACGGCTGCACCCGGTCGGACGCCGTCTCCGGGTCACCGGACATCGTGATCGGCAGCAGCAGCGCCGACCCGTCCCGCGCGGTGACGGGTGCGCCGATCTCGGCAACCCCGGTGACCGTACGCAGCCGGGCGGCGGCATCGTCGGCGGCCGCCTTCGCCACGGCCGGGTCCAGGGCGCCGCCCCGGGAGGTGATGAGGACGTTCTCCACGGCCGGGTCGTCGAAGGCCCCGCCGTCGATGATGAGGCTCGCCCGCCCGGCCTCGCCGATCGCCTGGTCACCGCTGGTGGCCTCGCTGAGGCCGGCGGCGTTGCCCCCAACGAAGCACACCGCCACGAACACGATCCACATCGCGATCGCCCGCCACGGATGCTCGGCGCTCCACCGCGCCATCCGCACCGTCACCGGTCTGCTGCCCATCAGTGCCCCCCTGTCACGTCGACCCCCTGCCGACCGTGCTGACGTTAGGGGGGTGACGAGGCGGTCACATCGGGGAACGGCCCCGGCCCGCCCCGGAATCGTCCGACCGGGGGCGGCGGGTCCGCCGGGCGGGCATCAACCCGCGATTCGGACGTACGCCGGGGAACTACCCGGAGCGTCCGGCCGCGACCCGCCGGCACCGACCCGGAGCCGGCTCCGGGTCATCCCCGAAGGGCACCCCGAGGCCGGGGCTGGCAACGCGGGCAGCTGTACGAGGAGCGGTTCATGAACGACTCCCGCCGGATCGGCGTGCCGCAGCGCCGGCACGGCTCGCCCTCGCGGCCGTACGCGTTCAGCGCGCGGTCGAAGTAGCCGCTCTCGCCGTTGACGTTGACGTAGAGGGCGTCGAAGCTGGTGCCGCCCTCCTTGATGGCCTCGGCGAGCACGTCACGGACGTGGCCGAGCAGGCGCTGGGCGGCCGGACCGGTGAGCGCGTCGGTCGGTCGGGCGCCGTGCAACCGCGCACGCCAGAGCGCCTCGTCGGCGTAGATGTTGCCCACCCCGGAGATCAGCGTCTGGTCGAGCAGGGCCCGCTTCACCTCGGTCCGCCGGCGTCGCAGCGCGGCCACGAACGCCGCGTCGGAGAACTCCGGGTCCATCGGGTCACGCGCGATGTGCGCGATCTCGGCCGGCAGGTCGGCGCCGCCCTCGCTCACCGCGAGCCCGCCGAACGTGCGCTGGTCGACGAAGCGCAGCTCGGGTCCGTCGTCGGCGAACCGGAACCGGACCCGCAGGTGGGTCTCGTCGGGGGTGCCGGGCGGCTGGAGCAGCAACTGACCCGACATGCCGAGGTGCCCCACCACCGCGTCACCGCTGTCCAGCGGAAGCCACAGGTACTTGCCGCGCCGCCGGACGTCCAGGATCGTCCGGCCGGCGAGCACGTCGGCGAAGTGCGCGCCGCCGGGTACGTGCCGCCGGACGGCACGCGGGTGCCGGACCTCGACCGAGGCGATCCGTCGGCCGGTGACCCACTGGGCCAGCCCCTGCCGGACGGTCTCCACCTCGGGCAACTCAGGCACGACCGGACCCCTGTTCCTGCGCCACGTCGGCCGGCATGACCTGCGCCAGGTGGTCGGCCTCCTCGGCCAGGGTCGCCTGATCGGCGCGCTCCAACGGCCCGGCCGCGTCGCCCTGGTCGGCCGTGCCGTGGTCGGCCTGCTCGTGCTGGGCCGAGGCGTCCCGGTCGGCCGCGTTGTCCTGGTCGGCCTGCTCGTGCTCGTTCGAGAGCATCCGCCAGGCCGCCTCGGCGGCGCGCTGCTCGGCCTCCTTCTTGCTGCGCCCCTCCGCGCCGCCGTACCGGTTGCCGGCCACCACGACCCAGGCCGTGAACGTCTTGAGGTGATCCGGTCCGGTGCCCTCGATCCGGTACTCGGGCACGCCCAGGCCGAGCGCGGCGGTCAACTCCTGCAGGCTGGTCTTCCAGTCCAGGGCGGCGCCCCGGCCGGCCGACTCGGCCATCAGCGGGTCGAAGAGGCGGTGGATCACGATCCCGGCGGTGTCCAGCCCGTACTGCAGGTAGATCGCGCCGAGCAGCGCCTCCAGGGTGTCGGCGAGGATGCTCGCCTTGTCCCGGCCACCGGTGGTCTCCTCGCCCTTGCCCAGCAGCAGGTACGCGCCGAGACCGTCCGGGCCGAGGCCACGGGCCACGTCGGCGAGCGCCCGCATGTTGACCACGCTCGCCCGGAGCTTCGCCAACTGCCCCTCGGGCAGGTCCGGATGGTTGTGGAACAGGGCGGTGGTGATCACGACGCCGAGCACCGAGTCGCCGAGGAACTCCAGTCGCTCGTTCGTCGGCAGGCCGCCGTTCTCGTACGCGTACGAGCGGTGGGTCAGCGCGCGTTGCAGCAGGTCCGGCTCCAGGCTGACGCCGAACGCGGCTTCCAGGTGACCGACGGACGCCCGCCGCCGCTTGTCGTTGCTCATGATGTGCGTACCTCGGTGTCGGTGGGGCGGTCGGTGCGGTCCGTCGCGGCGTCGCCGTCGAGCAACGCGGAGACCAGATCGGTGGCACGCCGCCGCCACAGGTGAGCGGCGAGGGCGATGCCGGAGGCGACGTCAGCGGCCCGGGCGGAGCCGTGACAGACGACGACGGTCCCCGCGACGCCCAGCAGGGCCGCCGCGCGGGGAGCGCCACCCTCGGCGGGTGGGCCGCCGGCCATCGCGTACGCGCCCTCGATCGCCTTGAGCAGCACGTTACCGGTGAAGCCGTCGGTGACCACCACATCGGCGCGCGCGCCGACGGCCACGTCGTACCCCTCGACGAGCCCGACGTAGCGCGCCCCGCCGGGCAGCGGTTCGACGGCGAGCAGGGGGTCGGTGGCCCGGCGTACCCGATCGCCCTTGCCGGCCTCGGTGCCCACCGAGAGCAGGCCGACCCGCGGCGCGGCGATCGAGTGGGCCACCGCGGCGTACGCGGCGCCGAGCACGGCGTGCCGGGCGAGGGTGGCGGGGCGGGGCTCCAGTGAGCCGCCCACGTCGAGCAGGACCACCGGCCCGGCGACCGCGGGCAGGGTGGCGACCAGGGCGGGTTGGCGGATCTCCGACCAGCGCCCGAGGCCGAGCACGGCAGCCGTGACCGTGGCGCCGGTGGCGCCGGCGGAGACGAGGGCGTCGGCGGTGCCGTCGCGGACGGCCGTGACGGCGGCCCGGACGGTGCTCTCCGAGCGGGCGGCGCTGGGATGGTCGGCCATACCGACGGCGGCGCGGACCGGCCGGACCGTGATCCGGGCCCGTTCGGCCGGGGCGAGGGCAGCGATCAGCCCGTCGGCGACCTCGGTCGGACCGACGAGCAGCAGGTGCAGGTCAGGGTCGGCGCGCATGGCCCGCAGAGCGCCGTCAACCACGACGGCGGGAGCGTCGTCCCCGCCGAGGAGGTCAACGGCGATCCGCGCGGTGCCCGGCTCCACCGGTACGCCGGCCGGAGTGGGCCGGGCGTCGGAGGGAGCCGGGGCACCGGGCGAATGCCAGGATGCGCGCGCCGCCCGACCTGGGGTCGGGGGCGTCACTCGGCGTCCAGGTCAGACCTCGAGAACCTGGCGGCCGTTGTAGGTGCCGCAGACGGAGCAGGCGGCGTGCGGCAGCTTCGGGGACTTGCACTGCGGGCACGCGACGGTCGCGACCACGGTCGCCTTCCAGTTCGCCCGGCGGGACCGGGTGTTGCTGCGCGACATCTTGCGCTTCGGGACGGCCACGGTTCTTACTCCTCTGTAACGGTCATTTGCGACAGGCCCGCCCAACGCGGGTCGATCTGCTGGTGACTGTGGTCGGCCGGCAGATCGTCCCAGTGCGCCCCACAGTCGGGGCACAGTCCTGGGCAGTCCTCCCGGCAGAGCGGGTTGGTCGGCAGCGTGAGCACCAACGCGTCCCGCAGCGCCGGCTCCAGGTCGATCAGATCGCCCTGCATCCGGCCCACCTCGTCCTCGTCGGTCGTGGCGTCCGTGGTGCTGTTCTCGTACGCGTACAGCTCCTGGATCGTCACGGCCATCGATTCGTTGATCTCGCGCAGGCAGCGCCCGCACTCGCCCCGGACGGGACCGGTGATGGTCCCCGAGACGAGCACACCCTCGGACACCGACTGCAACCTCAGATCGAGGTCGAGGTCCGCGCCCTCCGGTACGGCGATCAACTCCACGCCGAGGTCCACCGGTGCCGGCACGACCCGCTGGACCTCACGCAACGCACCAGGGCGGCGCGGCAGGTCTCTCGTGTCGAGGACCAGCGGCGACCTGGGGTCGAGTGTCGATGGCGAGTGCTTGGGCATAGTAAGACTCCGGCCGGTGAGAGGCCGACAAAAAAGGTTACCTGGGCGACCGCCCGGCCGTCGAACCGGGGGCGACGCCTGAGGCGCGAATGTCGGCTGGTGAGGTGCCGCTCAGAAGGGTAGCGGGCGTTCCGCCTCATCCCCACCGAAGGTGCCGATCTCCCGCAGCGCGTGCATCTTGTCGCGGCCACGCTCTATCGAGGCGAGGGCCCGGGTGAGGAACTGCTCGAAGTTGGCCAGCGCCGTGTCGACGTAGTCGTCGACCTCCTCACGCAGGCGCTGCGCCTCGGCACGGGCCTCGGCGATGATCCGGGCGCCCTCGTGCTCGGCCGACACGGTGATCTCGTTCACCGACACGAGGCGGGCGTGTTCTGCCTCACCCTCGCTGATGATCCGGTCCGCCTCGCGCTTGCCCGCGTCCATGATCTTGTCGCGTTCCTCCAGGAGCGCGGCGGCGCGACGCAGGTCGGCGGGGAGGTCAGCGCGCATCTCGTCCAGAGCGGCGATCATCTCGCCCCGGTCGACCATGCAGTTGTTCCGCGACATCGGGACGGAGCGCGCCTGCTCCACCATGGCGATCAGTTCGTCGATGCGATCGAGCGGGTCCACCGGTACCTCACCCCTGTCGTTCGTCGGCCGACCTCCATGATGCGGGCTACGGCCGGTTTCCCGCTGCGCCCATCATGGCCTGCCCGCCCCACCCGAGCCCCCACCACCCCAACCCGGCGCGTCGCGACATGGTCACTCCCCGCCCCTGCTGCGGCGATCTTGCACTTTCGGTCGCGGCAAAGCGTCCCGAAACGGGGCGATCCGGGAACAGTAAGTGCAAGATCGGCGCGAGGGTCAGGTACTGGGGTCAGGTCCGGGGTGGGGGGCCCAGGCGGGACTGGAGGGCCTCGCGGACCGGGTCAGGGACGTGCGCGGAGATGTCGCCGCCCCACTTGGCCACGTCCTTGACGAGGCTGGAGGAGAGGAACGAGTAGAGCGGGTTGGTCGGCATGAAGAGCGTCTCGACGCCGGCCAGCCCGATGTTCATCTGCGCCATCTGCAGCTCGTAGTCGAAGTCGCTGACCGCCCGCAGCCCCTTGATCAGGACGCTCGCCTGCTGCGCCCGGCAGAAGTCGACGAGCAGTCCGCGGAACGACTCGACCCGCACGTTCTCGTACGACGCGGTCACCTCGCGGAGCATGTCGATCCGCTCGTCGACGGTGAACAGGCCGCTCTTGGACTGGTTCACCAGTACGCCGACGATCACCTCATCGAACAGCCGACTGGCGCGGCCGATGATGTCGAGGTGTCCGTTGGTGACCGGGTCGAACGAGCCGGGACAGACCGCACGTCTCATGATCGGCGACCGTACCAAAGGGTGGTCTCGCCGTACCGGCGACTGCGCTGCGGGGTGATCCCCTGCACCCACTCGAAGTCCCTGGTCCGGCGCGACCGCTCCACCACCACCAGGGCGTCGGGCGTCAGCCAGCCGCCGTCGACAAGCGTCGTCAACAGCGCGGTGATCTCCGCGTCCGGCACGGCGTAGGGCGGGTCGGCGAACACCACGTCGTACCCGCCGCCGTCCGGACCGGCGGCCAGCACCGTCGCCACCTTGCCGGCCACCAGGCGTACGGCCGAGCCGGCCCGCAGGGTCGCCACGTTCTCCCGGATCACCCGGGCGGCGCGCGGGTCGGACTCCACCAGCAGGACGTGCCCGGCGCCCCGGGACAGGGCCTCCAGCCCGACCGCGCCGGAGCCGGCGTACAGGTCGGCGAAGCGCGCGCCGTCGAGGTCGACCTCGGACTCGACGGCGCTGAACAGCGCCTCCCGAACCCGGTCGGACGTGGGCCGGGTGCCGGCGCCGGGCGGTGCGGCGATCCGCCGGCCCCCGAGCGTCCCGGCCACGATCCGGGTCACCGTCTCCTCCTGCTCATGACCAGGACGCTACGCGATCAGCCGGACCCGACGGCCGACACGGTCGGTACCACCAAGCGGACCATGTGATCACTTCTCGTATATCAATGATCTCAAGTTCATAACATCAGTCTTAGCAAATCCTGAGCACTGTCTCACGCGAGGCGATATCGCTAGGGTCTGCCGGGTGCCGGCGACAACCCGCCGGCCCACGGCTCGGGAGGGCGCCTCTCCGAATCGGACGTGCGGTGACCGTCCACCGTCTCTCCCGTGCCACACCCCTGACGCTTCAGCACTCCAGGAGTACCCGTGATCCGTCCCAAGCTGTCGCTCCGGCGACCGCTGGCCATCCTGGGAGCCGCCATCGTCGGCCTCACCGGGGTCGTCGCGGTGGCCGCCCCAGCCAGCGCGCACCACACCACGATCAAGGCCACCGTCGACTGCGACCAGCAGACCGGCGAGCGCGTGATCACGTGGAACGTGGAGAACAGCGAGCGCGACAAGGCCGTGACGCTCCAGCGGGTGACCGCGGAGCCGGCGACGCCGGTGACCGTGCCCGTCGAGGGCGCCAAGGCGGTGCCGCTGCAGGGCTACGTCATCAAGAAGGCCGGCTCCGTGCAGGCCGTCCAGCGGGTGCCGGGCAACACCGCCAGCGCCAAGCTCGTGGTGTTCGGCAAGTGGAAGAAGAACGGCCAGGAAGCCACCAACGACGGCAGCATCACCATCCCCGCCGACCAGTCCTGCGCTCCGGCCCCGAAGTGCGTCGAGCTCGACAAGGCCAAGTACAGCCACACCTTCGACGGCCCGAAGGGCACCGCCACCGTCAAGCTCGACGGTGACCTGCCGCTCTGCGGCGAGGGCAAGCAGTACTTCACGCTGGTGTCGTACTTCGCGCCGCGGCCGCAGTTCGCCACCCCGCAGTACGTGTACGGCACGCCGGACAGCGACTTCGTCAGCGCCACCCAGACCGAGATCACGCTGAACGTCGAGATCCCGGACTGCCACACCCAGGTCGACCTCATCTGGGGCGACAAGGACCAGGTCATCGACGAGATCGTCGACGGCGGCAAGCGCTACGACAACAAGAAGCTCGGCTCGCCGGGCACCCCGGGCAACCGCTCCAAGGGCCCGCAGGGCTGGTACAACGGCGGTAGCAAGAGCTGCGTCACCCCGGCCTCGACCTTCGCGTCCAACTGCGACGGTTCGGTCGCCGTGTCGCTGAGCAACGACGGCAAGATCAGCAAGTACGCCGTCGAGTTCGAGGTCAAGGGCGAGAACGGCTTCACCAAGAAGGTCTCCGTCGCGCCCGGCAAGGCCGACACCAGCATCGTGGTGCCCGCCGCCGACGCCGGCAAGATCGAGGTCCTGGTCGACGGCAAGGTTATCGAGAACGGCACCTACTCGTGGGCGCGCCCCGAGGACTGCCCGCTGCCGGCCGTCACCACCAAGGCCGACTGCAAGGAGTTCGCCCTCACCGTCACCAACCCCGAGGGCGGCATGCCGGTGAAGACCACCTTCACCTACGGCGACAAGACCGAGACCCGTACGGTCGCGGCCGGCGCTTCGGAGACGGTGACCTTCAAGGCCGGCAAGGCCGAGTCGGCGCTCGTCGCCCTGCCGGACCTGGACCTGGAGCTGGAAGCTGTCTACACGCCGGAGGGCAACTGCGGCGGTAGCGGCGGCGGTGGCGGCGACGACGAGCCGGGTCTCCCGGTCACCGGTGCGGCGGCGGGCGGCATCGCCGCCGGCGCGGTCGCCCTGCTGATCGCGGGCGCGGTGCTCTTCGTCATCGCCCGTCGGCGTCGGGTGACCTTCACCGCCTGACCTGACCTGAGCTGAAGCCCGAGGGGGGGGGGGGCGCCACGCGCTGATTGACCAGC
>NZ_JBFAMS010000014.1:165400-214646 GCF_040656575.1 Micromonospora sp. NPDC049801
GGGGGTGCCACCCCCCCCCCCCTCCCCCCCGCCCGCGCCCCCCGGCGGCGCCCCCCCCCCGCGGCCCCCCGCGCCCTCGGTCGTTGTGCGTTGACAGCATCTGCGGTGCAGTCAGCGGTCCCGCCCTCCGCAAGCAGGAGAGGGTCGTCAGCGCGCCAAGGAATCGACGCTATCCGAGATAGGGAGTGTCACGGCCTTCGAGGTGATGCTTGAGGCGGAGTCGAACGGTGTCATGGATGGGGATGTGAGGGAATTCGGCAGGGTCGATGAAGCGGACGTCCGTCGACTCGTCGCTGATGCTGATCGTGCCGCCGATGACGTGGGCGCGGTAGGTGACCGTGAATTCCTGGCGGACTTCGCCGTCGGGGTAGGCGATGACGTGCGCAGGGTCGCTGTAGATGCCCAGCAGACCGGTGACCTCGACGTCCAGGCCGGTCTCCTCCCGTACCTCGCGGACGACGCACTGTTGCAGGGTTTCGCCGATGTTCATTGCGCCGCCGGGTAGGGACCAGTTGCCGGAGTCGCTACGCCGCTGGAGCAGCACGCGGCCGTACTGGTCGGTGACGACGGCGGCGGCGGCGGGGACGAGACTGTTGGCGACCGGTGCTTGCGGGTCGTGGTAATAGTCGCGCCGGCCGGTCACCGGGCTTCCCTCGGGTAGGCGGTGGTGGTCTGCCATACCTGCTCGAACTGGTCGGCGTGGGCGGCGAAGATGCCGTGCGGCGAGAGTTCGCGCAGGTGCAGGGCGGGGTGTTGGTAACCGCGTGCGCGGTACAGGTGCGGGGTGACGATCATCTGGTGGTCGAACCGGAACACCGAGTTGTACAGATGCACGGCGTGCAGGCCGATCTCCACACCGGGCACGTCGTGGAGGGGTGCGCAGAAGTTGAGGGCGTTGCGGATCCGGCCAGGTAGTGTGCCCCCGATCTGTTCGAGGGCGTCGCGTTCGGCGACGTGCGGGCAGTCGGGATCGGCGAACGCGAGCCGGACCTGAGCGCCGTCCGCAGCCTTGTCGGAGATGAGCTGCATCGTGTTGGGCAGCAACTCAAGCAGAAACGGGTAGGCGTAGCCGAGCAGGTCGATCCGAGTGGTCGCGCCGGTGAGCAGCGCGGCCCAGACATGGTGCGGGATGTCGGCGCGGTGGGCGTAGGCGGCGACGACCTCGGCGGTGGCCTCCGCGCCGGGCGCCTGGTCGGGACGGGTCTGGGGCCAGAGGTCTGCTTCGGTCTCGCCGAGGGCGTCGGCGACGGCGAGCCGGGTGCGCTGGTGCGGGACGCGGCCGGCGAGCCACCGGGTGACGGTCTTGACATCGACACCGACAGCCGTGGCAAGAGCGGCCGAGTCGAGGTGGGCGCGGAGCATGGCCGCGCGGAGGCGGTGACTCATACCGCCCCACGGTAGTGGACACGTCGGGACGCATCAGGGGCGTGGAAGTGTCCGGCATGGTGTCTATCGGGACGTTGGGGTGCCGTGGGCCGGCTCTTAAGTTCAGCGGCAGGGCCTCGCCGGTCCGCTTGCGGCAGATTCGCCGGGCTGGCGAGCGCCAGGGGGAAGGGGTCCTCGACTCCCCCGGAGGGCCTCTTCCCCTCTCCAAACTATCCAGGAGGGTGGTGGGACTGTTGTCTGCGCATCAGCCGGTACGGCCGCAGTGGACCTGCACGGCGTGCGGAGCACCGTGGCCGTGCAGAACCAGGAAACGGCAGCTCATCGAGGAGTTCAGGGGCGCGCGGATATCGCTGCTGCTGTATCTGTCCGCGTACCTGGTACAGGCGTGTGCCGACCTGCCGCTTACGCCGTCTGGGCTGTTGCACTCGCGGTTTCTCGCCTGGCCGCGCTCAGCCCCCCTGCGCGACGAGCCGCCGCAGTGACGTCAGCCCTTCTCCAGGTACTCCGCGCGGTCCTCGTCCACCAGCGCGGCCACCGACGCGGCCAGCGCCGGATTGCGGGTCAGCTCCGGGTCGTCCCCGATCAGGCTGATGGCCTCGGCGCGGGCGTCGCGGATCAGGTCGGCGTCGCGTCGCAGGGACAGCAGCCGCAGGTGCGAGCGGTGCCCGGACTGGGTGGCCCCGAGCACGTCGCCTTCGCGACGCTGTTCGAGGTCCAGTTCGGCGAGCTTGAAACCGTCGCTGGTGGAGGCCACCGCGTCCAGCCGCTCCCGCGCCGACGAGCCCTCGGCCGCCTCGCTGACCAGCAGGCAGAGCCCGGCGGCCGCGCCCCGGCCGACGCGGCCCCGGAGCTGGTGCAGTTGCGAGACGCCGAAGCGGTCGGCGTCCAGCACGATCATCACCGTGGCGTTCGGCACGTCCACGCCGACCTCGATCACCGTGGTCGCCACCAGCACGTCCAGGTCGCCGGCCGCGAAGGAGCGCATCACCGCGTCCTTCTCGTCGGCGGGCAGCCGACCGTGCAGCACCCCGATCCGCAGCCCGTGCAGCGGTCCCTCGGCCAGCAGCGGCGCCACCTCGGTCACCGCCAGCGGAGGCCGCCGGCCGTTGTCGTCCTCGGGCGGCGGCTCCTCGTCGGACACCGGGCCGTCCCCGATGCGCGGGCACACCACGTACGCCTGGTGGCCGGCGGCCACCTCCTCGCGCAGCCGACGCCAGGCCCGGTCGAGGAAGGCCGGCTTCTCGGCGGCCGGGACCACGTGCGAGGCGATCGGCGACCGTCCCCGGGGCAGCTGGGAGAGGGTGGACACCTCCAGGTCGCCGTAGACGGTCATCGCCACCGTTCGCGGGATCGGCGTCGCCGTCATCACCAGCGTGTGCGGCGGCTGGTCGGCCTTGGCGCGCAGCGCGTCGCGCTGCTCCACCCCGAAGCGGTGCTGCTCGTCGACCACCACGAGACCCAGGTCGGCGAAGTCGACGCCCTCGTAGAGCAGCGCGTGGGTGCCCAGCACGATGCCGGCGGCACCGCTGGCCACCTCACCGAGCGCCCGGCGACGGGCCGCCGCGCCCAGCGAGCCGGTGACCAGCTCGACCCGGGTGGCGTGGTCGGCGGAGTCCAGCTCACCGGCCCGGCCCAGCGGCCCGAGCAGGTCGAGCATGCCGCGGTAGTGCTGCGCGGCCAGCACCTCGGTGGGGGCCAGCAGCGCGGCCTGCCCGCCCGCGTCGACCACCTGGAGCATGGCCCGCAGGGCCACCACCGTCTTGCCCGAGCCCACCTCGCCCTGCAGGAGGCGGTGCATCGGGTGCGCGGCGGCCAGGTCCTCGGCGATCTCCGCGCCCACCTCGCGCTGGCCGGCGGTCAGCTCGTACGGCAGCCGGGCGTCGAACGCGTCCAGCAGCCCATCGACGCGCGGCGGCCGGGGCCGGGCCGGCCAGTCGGCGGCCCGGTGCTTGCGCTGCACCAGCGTCAACTGGACGGCGAACGCCTCGTCCCACTTGAGCCGCCGTCGCGCCCGGTGCAGGGCCTCCTTCGTGGACGGTCGGTGGATCTCCCGCAGCGCCGCGCCCAGGTCGACGAGGTTGCGGCTGGCCCGGACGGCGGCCGGCAGCGGATCGTCCGGCGGGGTGAACGTGTCCAGGACGACCCGTACACAGCGGGCGATGACCCAGGTCGGTACGGCAGCGGCGGCCGGGTACACGGGGATCAGCGCGCCCGCGAACTCCTCGATCTCGTCGTTGACCGCCGCCTCACCCTCGCCGCCCTCGCCGAGCAGGACGTACTCCGGGCCGTTGAGCTGCCGTTTGCCCCGGAACTCGGTGACCTTGCCGGCGAACAGCCCCCACCGGCCGGGCCGCAGCTCCCGTTCGCGCCACGCCTGGTTGCCGAAGAACGTCAGCGTCAGAACACCGCCGGAGCCGTCGCCGACGGTCACCTCGAGCAGGTTGCCCCGACGTTGCCGCATCGGCCGTACGGCGGTGCGTTGCACCTGGGCCAGCACGGTGACCTGCTCGCCGACGTCCAGCGACCGGATGTCGGTGTGCTCGCCCCGCTCGTCGTAACGGCGCGGGAAGTGGTAGATCAGGTCGCCCGCCGTGTGCAGGTCGAGCTGGGAGGCCAGCGCCTTCGCCGTCTTGTCGCCGACGAGCTTCTTCAGCGGCGTGTCCACCGTGGCCGGCTCACTCATTCGACCCCCACCAGGAGCGGATAGAACGGCTGACCGCCCGGGTACGCCTGCACCTCGACGAACGGCCAGCGTCGCGCGACGTGCGCGCGGACGGCATCGGTGAGCCCGGCGGGGGCGTCCACCCCGGCGAGCAGGGTGACCAGATCCCCGCCACCGCCGAGCATCCGGTCGACGACGGCGGCGCAGGTGTCGGTGAGGTCGGTGCCGATCAGGTGCACCTCACCCTCGACCAGCGCCAGCACGTCACCTGGGCGGCAGGGGCCGGCGACCGTGAGCGCCTCGCGGCTGGCGTGGCAGACCTCGGCGTAGCGGCAGGCGCCGGCCGCCTCGGCCATCGCGATCACGTCGTCCTCGAACCGGCGGGTGCCGTCGCGGACCGCGAGGGCCGCGAGCGCCTGCACCGGTGAACGGGTCGGCACCACGCTCACCTTGACGCCGTGCCGGTGCGCCTCGCGGGCCGCCGCGCTGGCGACCGCCTCCGTGTTCGGATCGTTCGGCAGGACGACCACCCGGGCCGCCCCGGTGCCGCGCACCGCGGCCAGCAGGTCACCGATGGACGGGTTGCCGCGCACCACCGTCGCGCCCTCGGCGGCGAACAGCTCGGCGATCCCGACGCCGGTGGCCACCACCACGGCGGCCCGGCCGTCCTCGGTCGCACCGCCGGACGGCTCCGGCTGATCGGCGAAGCGGGTCACCGAGATCCGGTACGGACGGCCGGCGGCGATCCCCGCCTCGACCGCCGCGCCCACGTCGTTGACGTGCACGTGCACGGTCCAGGTGCCGTCCGGCTCGCGTCCGTCACCAACGACGACCAGCGAGTCGCCCAGCGCGTCCAGGGTGCGGCGCAGCGCGGCCACCGCGTCGGCGGGTGCGTCGAGCAGGTACTGCACCTCGTAGGCGTACTCCTCGGAACCGGTCTCGCGCGCGACGGTGGCCGCCGGACGGGCGGTGCGCGGCGGCGGCGCGGGTGGGGTGGCGCTCTCCCCGGTGAGGACCTCGACCAGGGCGTCGAGCAGGACACAGAGCCCGCGCCCGCCGGCGT
Source organism: Micromonospora sp. NPDC049801 (assembly GCF_040656575.1). Classification (NCBI taxonomy): domain Bacteria; kingdom Bacillati; phylum Actinomycetota; class Actinomycetes; order Micromonosporales; family Micromonosporaceae; genus Micromonospora; species Micromonospora sp. NPDC049801. Next base: position 170,512 of record NZ_JBFAMS010000014.1, read on the forward strand.
CGACGACGCCCGCGCGGGCCAGGGCCGGCAGTTGCTCGGGGGTACGGGCCAGGGCCTCGGCCGCCCACCGCGCCGCGTCCCGGGCCACCACCGCCAGGTCGTCGCTGCCCGCCTGCTCGGCCCCGGTGGCCGCGGCGGCGACGACGGTGAGCAGGGTGCCTTCGACGGGACGGCCGACCGCGGTGTACGCGGCGGTGGTCGCCGCCCGCAGCGCGCCGGCCAGGGCCCGCCCACGCACCGCCGGCACGCCGACGACCGCGTCGGCGAACCCGCGCAGGATCTGCGAGAGGATGACGCCCGAGTTGCCCCGCGCGCCCAGCAGCGCGCCCTGCGCCATCAGCCGCAGCGCGTGCCCGTGGGCGGTCGGGCCGCTGTCGGGGAGGGTGTCCAGGTCCATCGAGAGCGCCTGCTGCGCCGAGGTGAGGGTGAGCACCAGATTGGTGCCGGTGTCGCCGTCCGGCACGGGGTAGACGTTGAGCTGGTCGATCTCGCCCTGGTGGCGCTTGAGCGCGACCAGCCCGCTCGCGCACCAGCGGCGGACCGTGGCGGCGTCGAGGGTGTCCAGCACGGGCAGAAGCCTACTGGCGCGCGCCGACACACGTCGGACTCGTCCGGCGTGTCCGGTTGCGCCGACGCCCGACGGGCCCCCACCCTCCCGGCCCGCACGAGCGGGATCCGCCCGCCAGGTACAGTTGCCGCCGGAACCACCCCCGTCACCCGGCGGGCCGGCCACCAGCCACTGAGCGGTGGGGCGGCTGCTCCGCGGGTCAGGGCGGTTGGTCACCTCGGCGGGGCATCGGGTAGGCTGACGCGGTTGCCCGGGCAGCACCTGCCGGCGACCTCATGAACGTTTCAATCCCAGGAGTATCCCGTGGCTAGCGTGTGCGACGTCTGTGGCAAGGGACCGGGCTTCGGCCACAACGTGCCCTGGTCCAAGAAGAAGACCAACCGCCGCTGGAACCCGAACATCCAGTCGGTGCGCACCCCGGCCGGTGGTGGCAACACCAAGAAGCTGCAGGTCTGCACCTCGTGCATCAAGGCCGGCAAGGTCACCCGCGCCTGACGCGGCAGCACCAACTCTTCTCGTTCGGCTCAGCCGGCGGGCCCTGCGGCCCGCCGGCTCTGTCGTGTCCGCACCCGGCTTGACGCCGGCCGCTCAGAGCGTGCGGCCGAAGGAGACGCAGCCCTCCGCGTCCTGGTAGAACCCGAAGTTGGGAATCCGGTCATAACCGGCGGACGCGTACATGGCGATCGCCTCGGGCTGCTTGTCCCCGCACTCCAGGACCATCCGCTTGCGGCCGTGCTCCCGGGCCGAGCGCTCGACGGCCGCGAGGACCGTCCGCGCCACGCCGCGTCCACGCGCGGTCGGGGCGGTGTACATCCGCTTCAGCTCGGCGGTGTCCGTGCCGTGGCTGCGCCAGCCGCCGCAGCCGACCGGCTCACCGGCCAGGTAGGCGACGAGGAACGCGCCGTCCGGCGGCTCGAACTCGCTCGCCGCCACCGGGGTGTCGTCGCCGGTGCCCCCGTACCGGGCGGCCAGGTCAGCCAACGCGGCCTTGATCAATTGTTGCGCCACCGGCGCGTCGAACCGCACCAGCCGAATCTCGATCTCACTCACGGTATCCAGGGTACGGCCGCCGCGTGGCCTCAGCGGAAGTGGTCCCAGCCCCGGGGCCCGTCGTAGGCACCGCCGTCGACCGTCACCCCGACACCGTCCGTCACCGTGCCGATGGGCCGCCACTGCGGCGGCAACGCCACCGTCGCAGGGAAGGTCGCGGCCAGCGCGTGGTCCTCGCCACCCGCCAGGATCCAGGTGTACGCGTCGACACCGAGCGCCTGCGCGGCATCCGCCATCTGCCGGGGCACCTCGAAGGCGTCGCGGCGCACGTCGATCGCCACACCGCTGGCCCGCGCCACGTGCCCCAGGTCGGCGAGGAGCCCGTCCGAGACGTCGATCATCGAGGTCGCGCCGAGCTGGGCGGCCTGCGGCCCGGCCGGGTAGGGGACGTTCGGTCGCCGGTACGCCTCGACCAGCAGCCGGGGAGTGCGGAAGCCGCGGCTGAGCACGGTCAGCCCGGCCGCCGCGTACCCGATGCGGCCCGCCAGGGCCAGCACGTCGCCGGGACGGGCGCCGGAGCGCACCACCGGCGCCCGGCCACCGAGGTCGCCCAGCGCGGTCACCGCGATGGTCAGGGTGGGGCTCGACGACATGTCCCCGCCCACCACGCTCGCGCCGACCGTGGCGGCCTCCGCGGCCAACCCGTCGGCCAGCTCCTCCGCCCAGCTCGCCTCGAGGTCGGCGGGCATGCAGAGGGCGACCAGCAGTGCGGTCGGGACGGCGCCCATCGCCGCGACGTCGGCCAGGTTGGCGGCGGCGGCCCGGTGACCGACGTCGCGCGCCGACCCCCAGTCCCGCCGGAAGTGCCGCCCCTCGACGAGCACGTCCGTGCAGGCGACCACCCGGCCGTCCGGCGCGGCCACCACCGCCGCGTCGTCACCCGGACCGAGCACCGTCGTCGGGCCCATCGCCAGGCGGGCGGTGACCCGCCCGATCAGCCCGAACTCGCCGATCCCGGCCACGCTGGCGGCACTGCCGGCGTTCGACCCGTTCTGCCCGGCACCGCCGCGCTCGCTCACCGCTGCTCCTTGACCACCGATAGGGATCAGACCTGGTCCGTAAGGTAGTTTCACCCTTCGGGCCGCCTTCGGGCGGCGACGGACGGAGGTCGAGTCGTGGTACAGGCGTACATCCTCATCCAGACCGAGGTCGGCCGCGCACGGGACGTGGCGGGTCTCATCGCGGACATCGCCGGCGTGGTACGCGTCGACGCCGTCACCGGGCCGTACGACGTGGTCGTCCTCACCGAGGCGAACACCGTCGACGAGCTCGGCAAACTCATCGTCAGCAAGGTGCAGATGGTGCCCGGCATCACCCGCACCCTCACGTGTTCGGTGGTGCGGCTGTAAGTGGACGAGATGACGACCCCCTCGGCGGTTCGGGACGACGGCGAGCGGGAGCCGGCGGACACCGCGCCCGAGCCGGCTGAAGGTACCCACGCGGACGCCGATCCGGCCGTCGACGCGCCGGCCGGCCGGGACCGGACCGTCCGGGGAGCGGCCCTGCTCGCCACGGTGATCGCACTACCGGTCACGCTGCTGGTGGCCGTGCTGGCCTTTGCCAAACTCGCCCCGGAGACGCCGACCGCCGCGCCGAGCCCGTCGGCGAGCACCACCCGGGCACAGTCCAGCGCGCCGGTCGAGATGGCCGCGCCGGCGCTGGCCGAGCGCCCGGCCACGGTCTGCCGGGCGCTGCTCTCCCAGCTCCCGCAGACCATCCGCGACCTGACCCAGCGTCCGGTCACGGCGGGCCCCGAGCAGAACGCCGCCTACGGCGACCCCGCGCTCACCGTGGCCTGCGGCGGCGCCGAGCCGACCATTCCGGCCACCGACGAGGTCTGGGTGGTCAACCGGGTCTGCTGGCACCCCGTCGAGGGGACCGACATGACGGTGCTCACCACCGTCGACCGGGAGACGCCGGTGACGGTCCGGATCCCGCGCTCCTACCCGCAGCCGCTGCAGTGGGCCGCCCCGATCTCCAGCGCCATCGTGGCGTCGGTGCCCTCGGGCGGCGCCGTCCCCGCCGGCTGCCAGGGCTGACGCGCCGACGCATGGCCCGTACGACGGGCCACGCGTCGAGGACGTCCTCGGCTCAGTGCAGGCCGACGCCGCGCCGCTGGGCGGTACGGATCAGCCGGCTGACCAGCTTGGGGTACTCCAGGCCGGAGGCCGCCCACATCCGGGGGAACATCGACGTCGGGGTGAACCCGGGCATCGTGTTGATCTCGTTGAGGTAGACGTCCAGGTCCGGGGTGACGAAGAAGTCGGCCCGAGCCAGGCCGGCGCAGTCCAGCGCGGTGAACGCGCGGACCGCGTACTCCTGCACCTGGCGGGTCACCTTGTCGGGCAGGCCGGCCGGGATGTCGTACTCGCAGGAGTCGTCGAGGTACTTGGCCTCGAAGTCGTAGAAGTCGTGGTCGGCGACGACACGCACCTCGGCCAACACGGACGCCTCGGGGGTGCCACCGGCCTCGCCCTCCAGCACACCGCACTCGATCTCGCGGCCGACGATCGCGGCCTCGATAATGACCTTGGGGTCGAACTGCCGGGCGGTGGCGACCGCCTCGTCGAGCTGCGCCCAGTCGGTCACCCGTGTGATGCCGAACGAGGAGCCGGCGCGCGACGGCTTCACGAAGACCGGCAGGCCGAGCCGCTTCTTGTCCTGCTCGCTCAGCGTCATCCCGTTGCGCAGCACCGCGTACGCGCCGACCGGGATGCCCTCGATGGCGCAGAGCTTCTTGGTGAACTCCTTGTCCATCGCGGCGGCGGAGGCGAAGACGTTCGCCCCCACGTAGGGGATGCCGGCCATCTCGAGCATGCCCTGGATGGTGCCGTCCTCGCCGTACGTGCCGTGCAGCACGGGGAAGACCACGTCCACGTCGGCCAGCGCCCGGGGCCCTTCGGTCGGGTCGAGCACCATCAGCCCGTTGCCGGTGGGGTCGGCCCGTAGCACGATGTCCGCGCCCGACTCGGCGGTGATCTCCGGGAGCTGGCGGGCGTCGATGGCGAGTTGGGCGGGATCGCCACTGGTCAGCACCCACTGGCCGGCGCGGGTGATGCCGACCGGCACCACCTCGTACTCGTCGGGGTCGAGGGCGCCGAACACGCTGCCGGCGCTGACGCAGGAGATGCCGTGCTCCGGGCTGCGGCCGCCGAAGACGATCGCCACGCGGGTCTTGCCTGGGGTGGTCACTCCGGTCACCTCTTCGTACGCGGCTGCGGCTGGTCGTGCTCGCCGGTGGCGCTCACCCGGTTGACCTTACTGTGCGTGGCGATCAGGCGCGGCGATACCCGGCGAGCCACGACGCGACACGGCATTCGGTCAACAGAGCATATACGGTGTGTGACGGAATGGTGGGGTCGATCAGTCCCGGGAGTGCCGGCGACCGACCGCGATCACCTTGACCCGCTGCCGGCCGGCCCGGACCATGCCCAGCGCCATGAAGGCGCCGGCGATCCGGTCGGCGGCCTCCCTGCTGCTCGCGCCCACGACCTGGCGGCGACGCTCGGGGGCGACCCGCTCGTTGCGGTCGATGCCCTCGACGGGACGCACGTCGGTGAGCACGACCAGGAAGCGGGTCATCCCCGAACCCCGGGGCGCGGGGGCGGAGACTTCGGACCGGTACGCACGTCGTCCCCTTCCGGCGGTCGGGCACGGGCGGCACGCGGCGATCGGGTACGGGGGAGAAACCCGATCGCCGCGCGCCCTATCCCCTCCGGTCGCTCACCACCACCGTCGCCACGACAACCGGCGGTGAGGACGCGATAACAGATTGACACGTCTACAGCCATGAATGCAACTCTCATCGGCCATCTCTCATGTACCCGTTCCCATAAATGTGTGCGACCATCGATGCATGGCCCCCAAGACCGCCCGTGCCCGCCGACTCGGCATCGCCCTACGCCAGTTCCGGGAAGCCGCCGGGCTGACGCTGGAGTCCGCCGCAGACGAGATCAACAGCACCCGCAGCACCCTCTCGCGCTACGAGAACGCCCAGACGCTGATCAGCCCGGCCACCGTGCGCGCCCTGCTCACCTCGTACGGGGTGACGTCCGAGGAGGTGGCCGCCGCGGTGCAACTCGCCAAGGACGCCCGCAAACCGGGCTGGTGGGTGTCGTACTCGTACCTGCTCGACCCGCGCACCATCGACTTCATCGCCCTGGAGGCGGAGGCCACCGCGATCTCCAACTTCGAGCCGTCGGTGGTGCCCGGCCTGCTGCAGACCGCCGACTACATCCGCGGAGTGATGCGCGGCGGCCCGCACACCCTGGGCGACGAGCTGGTCGAGCAACGGGTCAAGATCCGGCTCGACCGCCAGCAGCGGCTCACCGCCGACACCCCACCCATCCTCGACGCGATCATCGACGAGGGCGCGCTGCTGCGCCCCGTCGGCGACGAGTCGGTGATGGAGGGCCAGCTGCGGCACCTCGTCAAGATGGCCGAGCTGCCGAACATCACCGTCCAGGTGATTCCCCTCTCCGCCGGCTACCACCGGGGCACCCGTGGCTCGCTGCACATCCTGGAGTTCGCCGATCCGGAGGACCCGATCATCGCGTCGGTGGAGACCGTCGCCGGTCAGATGATCCTCGACCGGGCGGGCGAGACGCGTACCTGCACCAAGATCATGGAGCATCTGCGCAGCGTGGCGCTCAGTCCGGCGGACAGCCGGGCGATGCTCCTGTCAGTCCTGAAGGGACGGTAGGAGACCGATGACACCGACGATCTCAGCGGCGTTGGCCACGGCGGCGTGGCGCAAGAGCAGCCGTAGCGGCGACGAGGGAGCCTGCGTGGAGGTGGCCGCGATCCCCCGACTGGTGGCCGTCCGCGACTCCAAGGACCCGGCCGGCCCGGCCCTGCTGTTCCCCCCGGCGGCCTGGGCCACCTTCGCCCAGGCCCCACCGCGCCGCTGACCACTCAGTAGGACCCGCGCCCCGCCGACCGGGCTGGACACAGCCCGGAACGCGGGGCGCGGCCAGGTGGGGGTCAGGCGACCAGCGGGCGGGGCTCCGGCGCGGCACGTACGGCCTCCAGGGCGGCGATCGCCACGCCACGGGCGCCGGCCATGTCGCGGTCCGGCACGAGCGCGAAGGTGGCGACGGCGGCCTGCTCCGCGCGGAGCACGGTGTGCTCGCGGACCGTCGCCAGGAACCAGTCCCGGAATGCCGGCGCGGCCTCCACCACACCGCCACCGACGAAGTACGCGTGCGGGTCGGTGAAGTTGGCCGCCAGGGTGAACAGGCGGCCCAGCGCCATCGCCTGCTGGGTGAAGAGGTCCCGGGCCAGCGCGTCACCCCGCTCGCCGTAGCCCCGCACGAGCTTCGCCGCCCGTGCCACCGGCTCGGCCGCGAGGGGGTGGTCGGGATACCGGGCCAGCCAGTACGGCAGCAGGTTGCGCTCGATGCCGGTCAGCGACGCGATGCTCTCGACATCGCCGGTGAAGCCGCAGGCGCAGGTCGGCTCCGACTGCTCCGCGCCGAGCAGGCCGCCCAGCGGGATGTGCACGTGACCCAACTCGCCGGCCATGCCGGCTGCGCCGGCGATCACCCGGCCGCTCTCGACCACCCCGCCGCCGAGGCCCGTGCCGACGATCGCCGAGACCGACGACCGGGTCATCGCCTCGTCACCGAAGTACACGTGGTGGGCGTAGAGCGCGGCCGCGTTGCCGTCGTTGTGGTAGATCACCGGCAGGCCCAGCCGACGCTCCAACGCGCCTCGGACGTCGAAGCCACGCCAGGCCGGCTGCGAGAAGTTGGTCGAGCCGCGCGACGAGATGACGCCGGTCGCGCTCGCGGGTCCGGGGGTGTCGAGCCCGACCGCCCGGACCAGCTCGCGCGGAACAGCGGTCTGCGCCAGCGCCCCGTCCAGCGCCCGCGCCAGCGCCTCGATCGCCGCCTCCGGGCCGGCCTGCACCTCGCTGGGGATCTCCAGCAGGCCGTCGACCAGGAAGCGGCCGTCCACCGTCAGCACGGTGGCGTTGTTGCTGGTGCCGCCGTTGTCCAGGCCGACGACCACCGGCACCCCTGCGCTGCCCACCGCAACCGCCTCCCGCCCTCATGAGTGTGAGCCGAGGCTAGTGCCAACCCCGCTCCCCCGCCACGTCACTCCCCCTCCCGACCCCGGATCCCCGCGATCTTGCACTTTCTGTGGCGACAAAGGGCACGTATAGCCACATCTAGACCACCGAAAGTGCAAGATCGCGGCGAGCAGGCGCGCGGGAGAGCGGGGTCAGCGGGGGCGGCGGGCTGTTATGGCTGTCGCGTCGCGGTCTTCGTCGTGGTGGACGGCGGGGGTCAGGCCGGCTGCCTGGAGGGCCGCGCACAGCGCGTCCACCTGCGTCTCGCCGGCCTCGACCACCAGGTGACCGCCCGGGGCCAGCCAGGTAGCCGCCTCGACGCCCACCCGGCGCAGCACGGCCAGCCCGTCCGGCCCGCCGTCGAGCGCCACCGGGGCCTCGTGCAGCCGCGCCTCCGGCGGCATCAGGGCCACCGCGTCGGTCGGCACGTACGGCGCGTTGGCGACCACCAGATCGAGTCGCCCCCGCCAGCGCTGGGGCAGCGGGGCGAACAGGTCACCCTCGTACACCTCGGCGGCCAGCCCGGCGAGGTTGCGCCGGGCGCAGGCCACCGCCACCGGGTCGATGTCGGCGGCGGCCAGCCAGCGCGGCGCGAGCCGGTGCGCCAGCGCGACGGCGGCAGCCCCGGAGCCGCAGCAGAGGTCGACCACGGCCGGGGCGGGACCGGTCAGCTCGACCGCCACCTCGACCAGCAGGGCCGTCCGGCCGCGCGGCACGAAGACGCCCGGGTCGACGCCGATCCGGAGGCCGCAGAACTCCGCCCAGCCGAGCACGTACTCCAGCGGCTCACCGGCCACCCGGCGGTCGGTCAGCTCGGCCAGTGCCACCGGATCGTCGGTGGCGGCGAGCAGCAGCTCGGCCTCGTCCTCGGCGTACACACAGCCGGCGGCGCGCAGCCGACCCACCAGGGCCGACCGGTCGATCGGCGGTGACTTCACTCAGGCCCCCGCGCTGGCGTCCAGCGCGGCGGCGATGTCGGCCACCAGATCGGCCGTGTCCTCGGCGCCGCAGGAGAGCCGGACGAAACCGGGGTCCGTGTCGTCGCCCCACTGGGCCCGCCGGTCCGCCGTGGTGTGCAATCCGCCGAAGGAGGTGGCAGCCGCCACCAGCCGGGCGGCCTCGACGAAGCGGGCTACCCGATCGGCGTCGCCCAGGTCGAACGACAGCACCCCGGGCATCCGGCGCATCTGCGTCGAGGCCACCGCATAGGCGGGGTCGGCCGGCAGCCCCGGCCAGCGCAGCCCGGTCACGTCCGGACGGGCCGCCAGCAGGTCGGCGACGGCGGCGGCGTTCGCGCTCTGCCGGGCCAGCCGCAGGTCGAGGGTCGCCAGCGACCGGTGGGCCAGCCAGGCGTCGAACGCGCCCGGCACCGAACCGGTGCTGGTACGCCAGAGCGTCACCGCCTCCACCACCTCGGCGGACCGGCTGGCCAGGTAGCCGAGCAGCAGGTCGGAGTGGCCGGTGAGCGCCTTCGTGCCGGAGGCCACCACCAGGTCGGCGCCGAGGTCCAGTGGACGCTGCCCGAGCGGGGTGGCCGTGGTGTTGTCGACCGCGAGCAGGGCGCCGGCGGCGTGCGCCCGCTCCGCCAGGGCGGCCACGTCGACCACGTCCAGGCCCGGGTTGGCGGGGGTCTCCACCAACACCAGCCGGACGCCCTCGAACGACGGGTACGGGCCGACGGTCGGCACGAAGAGCACCCGTACGCCGATCGTCTCCAGCACGGCGGTGGCGAACGCCCGCACCGGGAAGTACCCGTCGGAGGGCAGCACCACCGTGTCCCCCGGGCGCAGCAGGGTGAACAGCGCACCGGTGATGGCGGCCTGACCGCTGGCGAAGACGCGGCAGTCCCCGCCCTCCAACTCGCCCACCGCGGCTTCCAGCAGCCGCCGGGTCGGGTTGTCCGGGCGGCCGTAGCCGTTCGGCGACGCGTCCGGCCCCTGCCGCGGGTCGAGGTGGTACGGCGCGGCGAACACCGGCCCCGGCAGGAACGGGTCACCCGGTGCCGGCTCCGGCAGGCCGGCGCGGACACAGCGGGTACCGTCTCCCCACTCGCTCATCAGGTCCTCACTCGTACGACTCGGGCTTGGCGGTGCGGCTCATCAGCGCCTGGACGGCGAGGCGCGGGTCCATCCCCTCATGGCAGATCCGTTCGACGTGCTCGGTGATCGGCATCTCGACGCCGTGCGCCCGCGCCAGGTCGCGGATCGCGAGGCAGCTCTTGACGCCCTCGGCGGTCTGTCGCGTGGCCGCCTGGGCCTGTTCCAGGGTCTCGCCCCGACCCAGGTGCTCGCCGAAGGTGCGGTTCCGGGCCAGCGGCGACGAGCAGGAGGCGACGAGGTCGCCCATGCCCGCCAGGCCGGCGAAGGTGATCGGGTCCGCGCCGAGCGCCACGCCCAGGCGGGCCGTCTCGGCCAGCCCCCGGGTCATCAGCATGGCCCGGGTGTTGTCGCCGAAGCCCATCGCCGTGGCGATGCCGTAGGACAGCGCGATCACGTTCTTGACCGCGCCGCCCAGCTCGCAGCCGATCACGTCGTCGTTGGTGTACGGGCGCAGGTACGGCGTCCGGATCGACGACTGCACGAGCGTGGCCCGGTCGGCGTTCGTGCCGGCCACCACCGTCGCGGCCGGCTGCTCGGCGGCGATCTCCGGGGCCAGGTTCGGGCCGGAGACGACCACCACCCGGTCCGCGGCCACCCCGGCGGTCTCCACGATGACCTCACTCATCCGCCTGGTGGTGCCGAGTTCGATGCCCTTCATCAGCGACACGAGCGTCGAGTCCGGGTGCAGGTGCCGGGCCCACTCGGCGAGGTTGCCGCGCAGGGTCTGCGACGGCACGGAGAGCACCACCACCTCGGCGCCGGTGATCGCCTCGGCGGCGTCGGTGGTGGCGGTGACCCGGGCCGGCAGCAGCAGGTCCGGCAGGTACTCGGGGTTGCGACGCTCGGTACGGATGCTCTCGGCGACGGGGGCCCGGCGGGCCCACACCGTCACGTCCCGGCCCGCGTCGGCCAGGATCTTGGCGAAGGCGGTGCCCCAGGAGCCGGCACCGAGCACCGCGACGTGGCCGCTCATGCCGCTTCGCCCTCAGGCCGCTCGACGGACCGTCGGACCGGCCGTTCCCACAGGGGTGGCGGGGTCCCGCCCCGGATCTCGGCGAGCATGTCCCGCAGCCGCAGCATGATGGCGTCCGTCATCTCTTCGAGGGTTTCCCGGGTCGGCGGCGCGTCCGCCCAGCGGCTGAGGTCGACCGGGGCGCCGGCGACCACGGTCACCGGGATCCGGGGGCGCGGGTTGAGCCGGCTGGTACGCGGGTCGAAGATCCGCTCCGGCCCCCACATCACCACCGGCACCACGGGCGCGCCGGTGGCCAGCGCCAGCCGGGCGGCACCGGTCTTGGCCTTCATCGGCCACAGCTCCGGCTGCCGGGTGGTGGTGCCCTCCGGGTAGATCACGACCGCACCGCCCTCGTCGAGCGCGGCGACCAGCGCGTCCAGCGAGCGGACCGCCTCGACGCTGCCCCGCTCGACCGGGATCTGCCGGCAGCGGTGCAGGATCCAGCCGACCACCGGCACCCGGAACACGCTGGCCTTGCCCAGGAACTGCGGCCACCGGCCGGAGTCGTAGACGAAGTGCGCGGAGACCAGCGGGTCGGCGTGCGAGATGTGGTTCGGCACGATGATCACACCGCCGTCACCGGCGAGGTGTTCCTGGCCGCGCCAGGTCCGCCGGGTCCAGACGGTCATCACCGGCTTGACCAGCCCCACGGCGAACCGTTGCCAGAACCCCAGCCTCCGCCGTGCCACTGTGCCTCCTCGTCGCGCCCCGACCACACGCGCGCGCCCCACCCGCGACACCCGCAGCGGAAATCATGCCTGCTCGCCCCCGGTACGGCCAGCGAGGGTCCCGTCGTCCGGCTGGCAGGATTGCGGACGTGAGTCAGCCGAGGTGGGCCGTCGTGGTGCCGGTGAAGCGTCTGACCGAAGCCAAGAGCCGGCTGCGGGGCGCGCTGCCCGGCGTACCCCATGAGGAGCTGGCGCTGGCGCTGGCGGCCGACACCCTGCGCGCGGTGCTGGCCTGCCCGGCGGTCGCCGAGGCCCTGGTGGTGACCGACGACCACCGGGTGGCGCGGGCGGCGCGGGCCCTCGGCGCGCGCACCCTCGCCGACCTGCCGGACGCCGGCCTGAACGCGGCGTTCCGGCACGGCGCGGCACAGACCGAGGCGCGGTGGGTGACCGGACTCACCGCCGACCTGCCGGCGCTGCGCCCGCAGGACCTGGCCGCCGCGTTGCTCGCGGCGCTGCGCGGGGCCGAGGGGGTACGCCGGTTCGTCGCGGACGCGCCCGGTACGGGGACCGTGCTGCTCACCGCCCCGCCGGGCGTCGACCTCGATCCGCGGTTCGGGATCGACTCGGCGGCGGCGCACGAGGCGAGCGGAGCGCTGCCGCTGACCGGCGACTGGCCGAGTCTGCGACGTGACGTGGACACCGCGGACGACCTGGCCGAGGCCGCCCGCCTGGGTCTGGGACCGCGCACGGCCGCGCTGCTCGCCACGGTCCGCCCGGCGCGCGCCACGAGCTGAGGGTGCCGGCCGCGCAGCACCGGGGTGACCCCGCCGGTGTACGGTGCCAGCATGCAGGGCACGGTGGCCAGCTACGACGCGGCGACGCGCAGCGGCGTCCTGCTGCTCGACGACGGCACCGAGCTGCGCTTTCCCGCCCGGGCGTTCGACGCCTCCGGCCTGCGGCTGCTCCGGCTCGGCCAGCGGGTCCGCATCGACACCGATCCCGACGGCGAGGTCGTCCGGGTGACATTGCCGACGATGAACTGAGCTGGCAGGGCCAAGTTCATTTTGCGTTAACTCGAATCGGGTGATTATGAGCGGGTGAGCACCCCTCGCGAGCACCCGGTCACCCCGCCCGCCACCGACCCCCGCAACGGCGCCCGCATCCGCGGCACCGACGGCCGTTTCCGCCCGTCCCGGGCCGAACGGGCCGGCGCCGCCCGCGCCGACACGCTCGCCGACGACCCGGGGGGCGCCTCCTCCGGGCTGGACGAGGTCCTCGACCCCGCCGTCACGACCACCGAGACGGACGGCCCGGCGGCCGGTGGGGTCCAGCCGGGGTCGCCATCCGCCGGGGACGACGAGCAGGCACCGACCCCTCCCCCGCTGCCGGAGGACCGCTTCCTCAACCGCGAGCTGTCCTGGCTCGACTTCAACGCGCGGGTGCTCGCCCTCGCCGAGGACCAGCGCACTCCCCTGCTGGAGCGGGCCAAGTTCCTGGCGATCTTCGCGAGCAACCTGGACGAGTTCTACATGGTGCGGATCGCCGGTCTGAAGCGGCGGCTCTCCGCTGGCCTGCCGGTACGCGGCGGCGACCGCCTCCCGCTGCGCACGCAGCTCGAACTGATCGCCGAACGGACCGCCGAGCTGGGCGCCCGGCACGCGGCCTGCTTCGTCGACGACGTGCTGCCCAAGCTGGCCGACGAGGGCATCCGCATCCTGCGCTGGGGCGATCTGGGCGACGGCGAACGGGAGCGGCTGCGCACCTACTTCCGGGAGCACATCTTTCCGGTGCTGACCCCGCTCGCGGTGGACCCGGCGCACCCGTTCCCGTACATCTCGGGACGGTCGCTGAACCTGGCGGTGGCCGTCCGCGACCCGGACGGCGGCTCCGAGCTGTTCGCGCGGGTGAAGGTGCCCAACAACGTCCCGCGGTTCGTACGCGTCGACCGGGACCAGCCGGGCGTACGGATGCTGCCGGTCGAGGACCTCATTTCGGTGCACCTGGGTCAGCTCTTCAGCGGCATGCAGGTGGTCGAGTGTCACCTGTTCCGGGTGACCCGTAACGCCGAGGTGGAGGTCGACGAGGACCGCGACGAGGACCTGCTCCAGGCGCTGGAACGGGAGTTGGCCCGCCGCCGGTTTGGTCCGCCGGTGCGGCTGGAGGTCGCCGCGTCCATCTCCGACCACATGCTGGAACTGCTCGTCCGCGAGTTGGACATGGACGACCAGGACGTACTTCGGGTGCCCGGCCTGCTGGACCTGTCCGCGCTCTGGCAGGTGTACGGCGAGGCCGATCGCCCGGACCTGAAGGACCCGCCGTTCGTACCGGCCACGCACCCCCGGCTCACCGAGGGCGAGGTGCCGCGCAGCGTCTTCTCCACCCTGCGCGACGGGGACATCCTGGTGCACCACCCCTACCACTCGTTCGCGACGAGCGTGCAGCGATTCATCGAGCAGGCCGCCGCCGACCCGAACGTGCTCGCCATCAAGCAGACGCTCTACCGGACCAGCGGTGACTCGCCGATCGTGGACGCGCTCGTGGACGCGGCCGCCGCCGGCAAGCAGGTGGTGGTGCTGGTCGAGGTGAAGGCCCGCTTCGACGAGGTGGCCAACATCGGCTGGGCCCGGACCCTGGAACGCGCCGGCTGTCACGTGGTGTACGGGCTGGTGGGGCTCAAGACGCACTGCAAGACCGCGTTGGTGGTCCGGCAGGAGGGCAACCAGATCCGCCGGTACTGCCACATCGGCACCGGCAACTACCACCCGAAGACCGCGCGGCTGTACGAGGACTTCGGCATGCTCACCGCCGATCCGGAGATCGGAGCGGACCTCACCGACCTGTTCAACGTGCTGACCGGCTACAGCCGGCAGACCGCGTACCGGCGGCTGCTGGTCGCCCCCCAGGGCATCCGCAGCGGACTGATCGAACGGATCGAGCGGGAGATCGCGCACGTCCGCCTCGGCATGCCCGGCCTGGTCCAGTTCAAGGTCAACTCACTGGTCGACGAGGGCGTGACCGACGCGCTGTACCGGGCCTCCCAGGCCGGCGTCCACGTCGACCTGCTCATCCGGGGTATGTGCACGCTGCGTCCGGGGGTGCCGGGGCTGTCGGAGAACATCCGGGTCCGCTCGATCCTGGGCCGGTTCCTGGAGCACTCCCGCATCTTCCGCTTCGGCAACAACGGCGAGGCCGAGTTCTGGATGGGCTCGGCGGACCTGATGCACCGCAACCTGGACCGGCGGGTGGAGGCGCTGGTGCAGGTGAGCGACCCGATCGCCCGAGCCGAGTTGGACCACGTGCTGACCGCCGCGATGAGCCCGGACGTCGACGCGTTCGAGCTGGCCGGCGACGGCACCTGGACCCGGCGCGCCGGCGGCGACGAGACGTCCCGCGTCCATCTCCAGGAACTGTTGCTGCGCCGCGTCGGTGGCACGGCCGGCTGAGCGATCACCGCCTAGGCTGAGCTGATGGTCGAGGAGGAGCAGAAGTACGAGGTGGACGACACCTTCGTGATACCCGACCTGTCCGCCATCGCACCGGTCGGCGGCCGGGTCCGGGCGCTGCCGCCGGTGACGCTCGTCGCCCGCTACCTCGACACGGTCGACCTGCGGCTGGCCCGCGCCGGGGCGTCCCTTCGCCACCGTGACGGGGACGAGCCGCCGTGGACGGTGAAGCTGCCCACCGGCACGCCCGGCGTCCGGCACGAGATCTCCCGTCCCGGGCCGGCCGGGCAGCCGCCGCCGGAGCTGGTCGAGCTGGTCACCGCCCTGCACCGGGGTACGCCCCTGGCACCGGTCACGGTGGTGCGTACCGTCCGGCACGCCCACGAGGTGCGCGCCGAGGACGGCACGGTGCTCGCCGAGGTGGTGGACGACCGGGTGCGCGTCCTCGACGACGCCGGCGCCACCACGGGTGAGTTCCGCGAGGTGGAGGTCGAGCGCAAGGCCGGCGACCGCAAGCTGCTGGGCCGCATCGGGGCGGTGCTGCGCGACGCCGGGGCGCGAGCCGGCTCGTTCACCCCGAAGCACGTACGGGCGCTGGGGGCCGTGGCACAGGCCGAACCGGACCTGGTCGCACCCGGCGAGCTGGCCGACGACCCGAGCGCCGGGGAGGTGGTCACCGAGGCGGTCCGCAAGGAGGTACGCCGGCTGCTGGCGCACGATCCCCTCGTCCGGCTGCACCACTCCACCGGCGACGGCGACAGCGCCGTCCACCAGATGCGGGTGGCCTGCCGACGGCTGCGCAGCGACCTGCGGACCTTCCGTCCACTCGTACGTCGGAGCTGGGCCCGTCCACTGCGCGACGAACTGCGCTGGCTGGCCGGGGTGCTCGGCGGGGCGCGCGACGCCGAGGTGCTGCGCGAGCGGCTGCGGCGCACCTCGACCGCCGACCCGCTCAGCCCACTCGACGCGGACGCGGTCGACCGGCTCGACGACGCGCTCGCGCAACGGCAGCGGCAGGCGCTCGCCGCCATCGACGAGGCGCTGCGCTCCCCGCGCTACCTGGCCCTGTTGGACGCCCTCGTGCTGGCCGCCCGCGCGCCCCGGCTCACCCGGCGGGCGGCCACCCCGGCGGCCCGGACGCTACCGAAGCTGGTGGCCCGACCATGGCGGCAGCTCACCGGCCCGGACGGCGTCGACGGGCTCGACCCGCTCGCGCCCGACGACCGCTGGCACGCCGTCCGCAAGCAGGGCAAACAGGCCCGGTACGCGGTCACCGCCGTCCTCCCGGCGGTCGGCCGGGACGCACGGCGGCTGGCCCGCGCGCTGGCTCGCGTCCAGGACGTGCTCGGTGAGCACCAGGACGCCGCGGTGGCCGCCGAGACCTGGCTCGCCCTCGCCGCCCAGCGTCCCGGCGACCACGAGATCGCGGTCACCGCCGGGCGGCTGGCCGAGCGGGAACGCGACACGGTCCGTCGGATGCGGGCCCGGTTCCCCGACGCGTGGCACCGGGCGACCCGGCGACGGCGGACCAGATGGCTGCCGTGACGGGCATCCGGGCCGCCGGCGGGGTCTGCTGGCGACCGACCGACGACGGCGTACGGGTCTGCGTGGTGCACCGCCCGCGCTACGGGGACTGGACGCTGCCCAAGGGCAAGCTGGAACCGGGCGAACACCCGCTCGTCGCGGCGGTCCGCGAGGTGGCCGAGGAGGCCGACGTGCGGGGCGTACCGCAGGTGCGGCTGCCGTCGGTGCGCTACCGCAGCGAAGGACAGGCCAAACTGGTCGACTACTGGTCGATGCTCGCCGTCGCCGAGGGGGGTTTCCAGCCGGGCACCGAGGTCGACGACATCCGGTGGTTGACCGTCGACGACGCGATCCGGCTGGTCAGCTACCCGCACGACGCCGAAGTGCTGGCCGCGTTCGCGGAGCTGCCGTCGGTGACCGCGACGATCGCGCTGGTCCGGCACGGGCACGCGGGCAAGCGGGCCACGTGGACCGGCCCGGACACCGCCCGGCCGCTCGACGACGAGGGGTGGGCCCAGGCGTACGCGCTGGCGCCGCTGATCGCCGTGGTCCGGCCGGCCCGGCTGCTGTCGGCGTCGGCACGCCGCTGCGTGCAGACCCTGGACCCGGCCGCCGCGCTGCTCGACCTGCCCATCGAGGTCTGCGGCGACCTGGACGAGCCGCATCCCGGCCAGCAGCAGGACGAGCGGGTGCTGGCGACCGCCGCGCGGGTGCTGGAGTTGGCCTGCGCCGGCGGGCAGGTGACGGTGTGCAGCCAGGGCAAGGTGCTACCCGGCGCGTTGGAGCGGCTGACCGGCCGCGCCGAGGAGGACTTCACCACCCCGAAGGGCGGCGGTTGGCTGCTCGCCTTCGTCGGCGATCGACTGCTCGCCACCGATCGCCTCTGACGCCTGGGCGCTGATCCGTACCGATTCGTCGACGCACCGGACACCGCGGCATCGTCGGCCCGACGCACCGGGTCAGCGCGGCCTCGCCGGCACGGCGCACCGGGTCAGGACGGCATCGTCGGCCCGGCGCACCGGCTCAGCGCGGCGGCAGCGTGACGGTCACCGCCACCGGCAGGTGGTCGCTGGCCTCGCCACGCGGCGCGACCGGGTCCGCCGCCGTCAAACCGGGTGAGACGAAGACATGGTCGATCTGCTGCCGGGGGTCGTCGGCGGGGCTGGTCGCCAGCGGCCGGGCGGCCGCCAACGCGTCCACCAGACCCGCCCCCGTGAACTGGCCGAACGCCTCGTCACCCGGCTCGGTGTTCAGGTCGCCGGCCACGACGAGCGGGCGGCCCGCCGCGTACCGGATGGCGAAGTCGGCGACCGCACGGGCCTGGACCACCGGTCCCCGGCCGGGCGGCGGCTGGAGGTGGGTGCTCACCACGGCGGTACGCACCTCGTCGCCGAGGTCGAGGGTCACGGCGAGCGCCTGCGCGCCGGTCGGCGCCCCGACGGCCGACAACGGCAGGGACTCCGGCGCGGTGACCGGCCAGCGGCTGAGCACCGCGTCACCCCACACCGGGTCGGCGGCCGGCCCGAAGACGTACGGCATGCCGAGCCGATCGGACAGCAGGTCCAGCGTGTCGTGGCCGCCGTTGAGCAGCCAGCCCCGGTCCACCTCGCTGAGCAGCACGACGTCCGGTCGCTGCCGGTTGATCGCGGTGGCCAGTCCGGCCAGGTCGAACCGGCCGTCCAGGCCGAAGCCCATCCGGATGTTGTACGCCACCACCCGCAACCGCTCCGGCGGGCCCTCCCGGTTGCTGGCAACCGGAAGCTCCTCGTTGACCAGCGGCGCGAGCAGGGCCAGCACGGTCACCACGGCCGTGGTCGGCAGGGGCGACAACGGTCCGGGGAGCCGGCGGCGGAGGGGACGGGCCGTCACCGCCACCACGGCGACCACCGCGGCCACCACCACCGGCACGGCGGCGTTGGGGTAGCCGAGGTCGTAGGCGGAGTAGTAGCCGATCGAACCGACCACGAAGACGAGCATGCCGGCGGCCAGCGCGTACCCCCGGCGGGCCGCCGCCCGCGGTCCATCGCCCGCCTCGTCCGCCCGTACCCGGTCGGGGCCGGCGTTGTCGGCCCGGCCCGCGCTGTCGGCCCGGCCCGCGTTGTCGTTCCGGCCCGCGCTGTCGGTCCGGCCCGCGCTGTCGATCCGGCCCGCGTTGTCGGTCCGGCCCGCGCTGTCGATCCGGCCCGCGCTGTCGATCCGGCCCGCGCTGTCGATCCGGCCCGCGCTGTCGGTGAGGGCCAGGCAGGCGCCGAGGCCGACGGCGCTGAGCAGCATGGCCGCGACCAGCAGATCGCCACGGTCGAGAGCGAACAGCACCGCGCCCGCCAGCAGGGCCACCGGACCCAGCGGGCGGGTCCACGGCCGGGTCGAGCCGGCCAGCGCGGCCAGCAGGAAACCGGCGACCGCGACCGGCACCGGCGCCAGGCCGAACAGCGGCGAACGGGCGACGGCCCCATCCGCTTGCAGGTACGACATCCCGGCCTGTGCCAGGGCCGGCGCGAGGGCCACCATGCCGGACAGCAGCAGCGTCGGCCCGAACAGCAGCCACGCTCGGGCCCCGCCGGGGCCGGGCGGCGCGGCGGGCAGGGCGGCGTCGAGCAGGAACAGCGCCACCGCGACGACGCTGAGCAGCCAGGCCGCCCAGCCGCCGCGCCAGACGAGGTCGTAGGTGTCCAGCAGCGCGTGACCAACGGCGTTGACCGCCAGCCCGAGCGCCAGCCCCGGCACCGGGCGGTCGGTGCCGGCGGCGACGCCGACCAGCCACACCAGCCCGGCCATCAGGCCCACGGTGGCCAACCAGAGCTGCGGGCGGCCACCAGGGGTCGCGGTGAGCGCGAGCCGGGCCACGGCCAGCACGACGGCCGCGGCGACGGTCACCGGGCGGGTACCGAGCCGACGGACCAGTGCCGGCGCGGCCAACGCCAGGACGAACCAGCCGAGCGCGAACGCGCCCATCAGCTCGGCCGGAGTGGAAGCGGCCTGCCCGAAGATGGTGATGATGCCGGGTAACCAGACGCGCAGCACGTCGATGAGCAGGATGACGCCCAGCGCGAGCGATGAGGTGGTGAGCTGGCGGTAGCGCACCGGCGCCCCACTTCCCGTCGACGGACCGGCTCGAAAGGGGGGAGCCGGCACGGCGATTCTGCGCGTACCGCCGGGTCGGGTCAACGGTTCCGACACGCACGAGGGGCGTCCACCACGCGGTGGACGCCCCTCGCAGCTCGGTCGGTCAGCGCTTGCTGGCCGCCTTCTTGGCCGGAGCCTTCTTGGCCGGAGCCTTCTTGGCCGCCGTGCTCTTGCTCGCCGCCGCAGTGGTCTTCTTCGCCGTGGCGGACTTGGTCGCCGCGGCGCTCTTCTTCGCCGGGGCGGTCTTCTTGCTGGCGACCGTCTTGGTCGCGGTGGTCTTGCTCGCCTTGGCCGGGGCGGTCTTCTTGCTGGCCGCCTTCGTGGCCGTGGTGGTCTTGCTCGCCTTGGCCGGGGCCGTCTTCTTGCTGGCGGCCTTCGTGGCGGTGGCCTTCGTGGCGGTGGCCTTGGTGGCGGTGGCCTTGGTGCCCGTCGCCTTGGCGCCGGCCGCCTTCGCCGTGGTGGTCGCCGTCTTCTTCGCCGCCACCGTGGCCTTCGGCACCTTGCCGCTGGCCACCATCTCCTTGAACCCGGCGCCGGGACGGAAGGTCGGGACGGACGTCTTCTTGACCTTCACCGCCTCGCCGGTACGCGGGTTGCGCGCTGTTCGTGCGCCACGGACACGCTTTTCGAATGCTCCGAATCCGGTGATCGCCACCTTCTCGCCCTTGGTGACCGCCGCCTGGACCTCAGTGAGGACCGCGTCGAGCGCGGCCGTCGCCGTTTTCCGGTCCCCCAGGCGAACGGCGAGCGCCTCGATGAGCTCGGCCTTGTTCACGACTTCCTCCCGATTGTGCAACTGACTCGACGCGAGCCATTCTGCGCGCACCGTATGCCCTGTAGTGCCTGGACACAAACATTCGGCGGAAAAAAGCCCTTGTGTCGTAACGGATTCGCCCCCACCGGTTGGACCGGTGAGGGCGAAATCCGATGTGGGGTGCGCCTACGGCTATGCCACGGAGGGCAGGAACGGCGGTCGGCCGGCCTCGTAGGAGTCGATGTCGGCGGCGTGTCGGAGGGTGAGTCCAATGTCGTCCAGGCCCTCGATCAGCCGCCAGCGGCTGAAGTCGTCCAGCGGGAACGACCAGGTCGCGTCCCCGGCCCGGAGCTGTCGGGCGGTCAGGTCGACGGTCACCGGCGTGGTCGGATCGGCCTCGACGAGATCCCACAACTCCTCGACGGCTTTCAATTCCAACTCGACCGGCAGCAAGCCCTCCTTGAGTGCGTTGCCGCGGAAGATGTCACCGAAGCGCGGCGACACGACCGCCCGGAAGCCCCAGTCCCGCAGCGCCCAGACCGCGTGCTCACGCGAGGATCCGGTGCCGAACTCCGGTCCGGCGACGAGGATCGACGCCCCAGAATAGGTTTCATCGTTGAGCACGAATGCCGGGTCTTCCCGCCAGGCGTTGAACAGCCCGTCGGCGAAGCCGGTACGGGTCACCCTCTTGAGGTACACGGCCGGGATGATCTGATCCGTGTCCACGTTGGACCGCCGCAGTGGCACGGCCGTACCGGTGTGGGTGGTGAACTTGTCCATCTCGTCGGTCCCTTCTACAGGTCGGCGGGGGCGGCCAGCCGGCCGACCACGGCGGTGGCGGCGGCGACCGGCGGGGACACCAGATGGGTACGTCCGCCCCGGCCCTGCCGGCCCTCGAAGTTGCGGTTGGAGGTGGAGGCGGAGCGCTCGCCCGGCTTGAGCGTGTCCGGGTTCATGCCCAGGCACATGGAACAGCCGGCGAACCGCCATTCGGCGCCCGCGTCGGCGAAGACCTTGTCCAGCCCCTCGGCCTCGGCAGCCTCGCGTACGGAGGCGGAGCCGGGCACCACGAGCATCCGTACCCCGTCGGCGACCCGGTGCCCGCGCAGCACGTCGGCGGCGGCCCGCAGGTCCTCCAGGCGGCCGTTGGTGCAGGAGCCCACGAAGACCACGTCGATGGGCAGTTCCCGCAGCGGGGTGCCGGGGCGCAGATCCATGTACTCCAGGGCCCGGCGTGCGGCGGCGCGCTCCGCGTCGGTGGTGAACTCCTCCGGGTCGGGCACCGGCGCGCTCAACGGTGCGCCCTGGCCGGGGTTGGTGCCCCAGGTGACGAACGGCGTGATCCGGCTGGCGTCCAGCGTCACCTCGGCGTCGAAGCGCGCGCCCTCGTCGGTGGGCAGCGTCCGCCACCAGGCGAGCGCCGCGTCCCAGTCGGCGCCCTGGGGCGCGTTCGGCCGACCCTTGAGGTACGCGAAGGTCGTCTCGTCCGGCGCGATCATGCCGGCCTTGGCGCCCCACTCGATGGACATGTTGGCGATGGTCATCCGCCCCTCCATGGAGAGGTTGCGGATCGCCTCGCCGCGGTACTCCACGATGTGCCCACGGCCACCGCCGGTGCCGACCTGGGTGATCAGCGCGAGCACCAGGTCCTTGGCGGTGACGCCCGGCGCGAGCTGGCCGGTGACGTTCACGGCCATCGTCTTCGGCCGGCTCTGCGGCAGCGTCTGGGTGGCCAGCACGTGCTCCACCTCGCTGGTGCCGATGCCGAAGGCGAGCGCCCCGAACGCGCCGTGGGTGGCGGTGTGCGAGTCGCCGCAGACGATCGTCAGACCCGGCTGGGTGAGCCCGAGCTGCGGGCCGATGACGTGCACGATGCCCTGGTTGTCGTCGCCGAGCGGGTGCAGGCGCACCCCGAACTCGGCGCAGTTGCGGCGCAGCGTCTCGATCTGCGTACGCGACGTCGGGTCCGCGATGGTGAGCAGGTCACCACGGCGGAGGCGGAACGCCGGATCGGCGTACCCGGTCGGGGTGTTGTGGTCCTCGGTCGCGAGGGTCAGGTCGGTACGACGCACCCGACGCCCGGCGAGCCGGAGCCCGTCGAACGCCTGCGGGCTGGTCACCTCGTGCAGCAGGTGCAGGTCGATGAAGAGCAGGTCCGGCTCACCAGCGGCGGACCGTACGACGTGCGCGTCCCAGACCTTCTCGGCCAGGGTCCTCGGCTCAGGAGTGACTCCCACCATCTGGACATCCTAAATTCTGGGAGGTAAGTTTCGGCTTGTGGGACACAGTATGAGCGGTGTCGGCGTTCTCGACAAGGCGGTGGTCATCCTGGCCGCCTGTGTCGACGGCGCCAGCCTTGCCGAACTCGTTGAACGCACCAAGCTGCCCCGAGCCACCGCACACCGGCTGGCGCAGGCCCTGGAGATCCACCGGATGCTGGTCCGGGACACCCAGGGCCGTTGGCGCCCCGGGCCTCGGCTCGGCGAGCTGGCCAACGCCGCACCGGACGTCCTGCTGACCGCCGCCGAGCCCCTGCTCGCCGCGCTGCGCGACGCCACCGGTGAGAGCGCCCAGCTCTACCTGCGCCGCGCCGATGAGCGCATCTGCGTGGCCGCCGCGGAGCGCGCCAGCGGCCTGCGGGACACCGTCCCGGTGGGCTCGGTGCTGCCCATGACGGCCGGTTCGGCGGCGCAGATCCTGCTCGCCTGGGAGCCGCCGGAGGCGGTGATGCCGCTGCTGCCACGCAGCAAGTTCACCGGCCGCACCCTGGCCGAGGTACGCCGCCGCGGCTGGGCACAGAGCGTCGCCGAGCGGGAGGCCGGTGTGGCGAGCGTCTCCGCACCGATCCGCGACCGCACCGGCCGCGTGATCGCCTCGATCAGCATCTCCGGCCCGATCGAACGCCTCGGCCGCCGCCCCGGCGAACGCCACGCCATGGCCGTGGTGCGAGCCGGCCAACGCCTCTCCGGCCTCTAACCCAACCCCCGCACCCGCACCCGCACCCGCGCCCCCGTCGCCCGTCGCCCGTCGCCCGTCGCCCGTCGCCCGTTCATCATGAAGTTGTTGTCCCGACACGCCGCCGCGCGTGGCAATAACTTCATGATCAACGGGCCGGGCCGGGCCGGGCCGGGCCGGAGCCGGGACGGGACGGGACGGAGCCGGGCCGGAGCGCAGCCGGGGGCGGGTGTGAGACCCCCAGACCGAGTCCAGCCAACCCCGCCCGCCGACCCGCCCGCCCACTCCCGGGTGATCAAGAGGTTTGCGTCACGACACGCCGATCCCGATGACGCAAACCTCTTGATCAACGGGACGGACCGGGTGGGCCGGGTGGGGTGGGTGGGGTGGATGCGGGTGGGGCGGGGGGACATGGAGAAGGCTCACCTCGCGGAGCGAGATGAGCCTTTGGTTGTAGCCCCGACCGGATTCGAACCGGCGCTACCGCCTTGAGAGGGCGGCGTCCTGGGCCGCTAGACGACGGGGCCAGAACTTTCCTGTTCACCGCCCTCGCGGGCGGTACGGCTTGTAGTCTAGCGGCACCGCCCTCGAGGACGAGAACCGGGTACGGGCAACGGCCGCACGTCCGGCGGCCCAGATCGACTCGGGTTTCGTGAAGTCGGGCTGTCAGCCGGCTCAGGACACCACGATTTCATGCAAGCCGAGTCGATCAAGCCAGGCCACGACCCGCAGGCCACGACCCGCAGGCCACGACCCGCAGGCCGCGACCCGCAGGCCGCGACCGGCAGGCCGCGACCGGCAGGCCGCGACCGGCGGGCAGGCGGCGGACACGAAACAGCCCGCCTCACCGCAGTGAGACGGGCTGTGCACGATGTAGCCCCGACCGGATTCGAACCGGCGCTACCGCCTTGAGAGGGCGGCGTCCTGGGCCGCTAGACGACGGGGCCAGAACAACTTTCGCTCCCCCACCCTCGTCGGGCGGAGGAGCTGCACTCCACCGGAGACCACTCTCCGCCCCCGTAGGGACGGAGTCGATCTCCGTCAGAATCCAGCGTCCGGGATTCTCGCGAATCCCAGCTGCGCTGGGGTACCAGGACTCGAACCTAGACTAACTGAACCAGAATCAGTCGGGCTGCCAATTACCCCATACCCCATCGGCCCCTTGCGGCGCCGGGAGTGAACATTACCCTCCCGGTGCCGGCAGGCCAAATCCGATCCCCCCGAAACACCCTTGAGCTGCGGAAACAGGGGCATCAGACCGATCAGGCGACGGGGACCACCGGGTTGCTGAGCTCGCCGATGCCCTCGATCCGCACGGAGACCGTATCCCCCTCGACGAGCGGACTAACCCCCGCCGGGGTGCCGGTGAGCACCACGTCGCCGGGCAGCAGCGTCATCACGTGCGAGATGTACGACACCAGGCCGGGCACGTCGAAGACCATGTCCTTCGTCCGGCCGAGCTGGCGTACCTCCATCTCGTCGGGGTTGCGACCGACCTCACACCGGATCTCCAGGTCGGAGACGTCCAGCCCGGTGGTGATCCACGGCCCGATCGGGCAGAACGAGTCGAAGCCCTTGGCCCGGGTCCACTGCCCGTCGGAGCGCTGAAGGTCCCGGGCGGTCACGTCGTTGGCGCAGGTGTAGCCGAAGATGGCGCGCTCGGCGGCGGCACGGTCGGCCCGGCGGGCGCCCGGAGCGCCGATCACGACGGCCAACTCCGCCTCGTGCTCGACCTGCTTGGAGAAGATCGGCAGCCGGATCGCGTCGCGCGGCCCGATCACCGAGGTGGACGGCTTGAGGAAGAGCAACGGTTCCTTGGGCACGTCGTTGCCGAGTTCGGCGGCGTGGTCGGCGTAGTTGCGGCCCACGCAGACCACCTTGCTGGGCAGGATCGGCGAGAGCAGCCGGACGTCGGAGAGGGCCCAGCGGGCCCCACTGAAGGAGAGTTGGCCGAACGGGTGACCCTCGATCTCGGCGATGGTCAGGCCCTGCGGCCCGGCCTCCGGCTCGCCCTCGACGGCTCCGAACGACATTCCCTTGGCATGAGCGAAACGAGCGATACGCACCCGGCCAATCTAGCCCCGCCGACGCGTCCACCGGCCACAACGCCCGGCGGGTGTGCGCAACCCGTCAGTGGCGCGGCACTTTAGCGCAGGTCGGGACGGCCGAGGCGGGATTCCGCACTTCGTACCCGCACGGAGGCCGGGCGGCCCTAGCGTCGGCTCCGGAGGTTCGTTCGTATGCCTGCATCGACACGACACCACAGAGCCCTCGCGGTGTTCGTACACTGCCTCGGCATCCTCGCCGCCGTGCCGGCCCTGCCCGCGGCGGCCCCGGAGGCGGCGGCCGCGCCACGACCGGCGGCCGTCACGCCACCGCCAGCCCTGCCACGACCGGCGGCCGTCACGCCACCGCCAGCCCTGCCACGACCGGCGGCCGTCACGCCACCGCCAGCCCTGCCACGACCGGCGGCCGGCACACCACAACCGGCCGCGCCACGACCGGCGGCAGGCACGCCACGACCGGCCGCGCCACGACCGGCGGCCGGCACGCCACGACCGGCCGCGCCGACGCCGACGACCGGTCCGACGGCGATCGGTCCGACGGCGATCGGGCCGCCGGTGCCGGTGGCCGCGCGGGCGACCAGCGCGGAGCCCACGCCGCCCTCGGCGCCACCGGCGGTGGCGACGCCCACGCGGGCCGTCGTTCCGGCGCCCCCGCCTCCGGTCACGGTGGCGGTAGCGCCCGAGAGCAGTCCGGCGCCGCGTTACCGGATCCACGTCCGCAACGTGGGCAACTCGCCGGTCGACACCACGGTGCGTCAGGAGCTGCCGTCCGGATCGTCGGCGACCGCGATCAGCGCGGGCGGCCGGTCCAGCCGTTCCGGCGGGTCGACGGCCGAGGTGACGTGGCGGTTGCGGTTGCCGGCCCACAGCAGCACGACGCTGGGCACGGCCCTCACCGCGACCGCGCCGGGTCAGCCGCTGACCGCGCCGGCCTGCGCGTTCACCAGTGACGGCAGCCGGCCGTACGACTGCGCCACCGCCACCTGGCAGGCGGCCGCCGCAGCCCCGGCGGCGGAGGCCACCGAGGCGCCGCCGTGGCGGCGGTACCCGGTGCTGCTGGCCGGGTTGGGGATCCTGCTGCTGATCAGCGCCGCCGTGGCGTGGGTGTGGCGTCGACGGCGGGGCCGCCGCGGACGACGGATAACCGCGGCCGCCCTGGCGGACGGTGGACGTGGAACGATCTACCCCCGCCCGGCGACGCCCAGCCCGAGCCGACGCCGGCGTACGCCGCCGGTCTGGCTGCTGGTCGGCGCCGCGGCGGTGGTCCTGGCCGGGGTGATCGGCACGGCCGGTTGGACGGCGACCCGGCAGGTCTCATCGATCGACACCCAGAAGCAGCCGACCAGTGGCGCGTGGCGGGGTAACGGGGTCTCCGGCCCGATGGGCGTGCCGCTGCGGGAGTCCGCGTTCGAGTTCACCGTCTACCGGATGACGTGCGGCGCGGCGGGTAGCGCGGCCACCGCCCCGGGGGCCAGCGCGCCACCGCCGGGCGCGCGGAGCTGTCAGGCCACCGTGGGTGTGCGCAACCTCACCGGGTCCCAGCAGCCCTGGCACGGCCAGTTGCAACGCGCCTACCTGCCCGGCAACCGCTGGGTGAGCACGGACGAGTCGGCCACCCGGGCGGCCAACCTGGGGCGGGACGTCTTCGCCAACCCGGTGGCCGCCGGCAGTCGGGTGGTGCTTCCGCTGGTCTTCACCGTCGACGGGCGGGACCCGCCCCGGCAGCTGGAGCTGCGCAGCGGGGTGTTCTCGGCGGGCGTCCGGGTGCAGATGCCCTGACCGGCGCGCGGGCGGCGGTCGTACCCTGGGTTCCGTGACCGCCGCCCTCGCCCCCGCCGTGCTCGACGTGGCGACCTGGCAGGCCCGTCGCCGGGCCCACGAGGAGCGGGCGGACGCCTGGCTGACGCCGCACCTGGCGCGGCGTCATCGTGGCGAGCGGCATCCGGTGGAGGACTTCCTCTTCACCTACTACTCGCACCGGCCGGCCCAGCTCCGCCGCTGGCATCCCGGCGCGGGCGTCGAGCTACGCGACGCCGACCCGGCCGAGTTCGGCCGGGACTACCGTGCCACGTCCGCCGGGGTCACCCTCGACACCGAGGGGGTACGCCTCAGACGCGGCGATTCGATCGCGTGGATCCGTTCGTTGCTGGCGGCCACGGCGGGCCGGACGCCGCACTTCGGCTGCTTCGGGATGCACGAGTGGGCGATGGTGTACCGGCAGACCCGCGAGGAGCTGCGTCACAACGCCTGGCCGCTGCGGCTGGCTCCGGAGCGGACCGCCGAGGTCGTCGAGGAGCGCGGCGTGCGGTGCAGCCACTTCGACGCGTACCGGTTCTTCACCCCGCCCGCCCGGCCGTTGAACGTGCTCAACCCGACGCGCGAGACGCAGCACGCGAACGAGCAGCCGGGCTGCCTGCACGCCAACATGGACCTCTACAAGTGGGCGTACAAGCTGTCGCCGCTGGTCCCGTCCGAGCTGGTGGCGGACTGTTTCGAGTTGGCCCGCGAGATCCGCACGCTGGATATGCGGGCCAGCCCGTACGACCTGGCGGCGCTCGGTCATCCGCCGGTGCGGGTGGAGACGCCGGAAGGTCGGGCCGAGTACGCGACGGCGCAGCGCGGGTTCGCCGACCGCGCGGCGGTGCTCCGCGACCGGCTGCTCGCGGCGGTCCCCTAGCCGCCTTGTCAGCGCGGGCGGGCCCGCAGTCCGTTGAGGAGCAGCGCGACCACCGCGTTCAGGTCGTCGTCGAGGCCCGGCTCGTCCCACTCCGTCCGGTGCGACGGGTGGTGGAAGCGTGCGGTGGCCTGGAGCAGCGCACGGCCGGCGACCGCCGCGTCGGGCACGGTGAACTCGCCGGCAGCCACCCCGTCGGCGACGATCAGACTGAGCTGACCGGCGAGGACCTCCAGGTGATTGGCGACCGCTCCCTCGGAGAGCGTGGCGAGCTGGTGGAAGTTGTCGAACAGCTCCGGGTCCTCGCGGGCCATCCGCCGCTTGGTGCCGCTCAGTTCGGCCAGCCACCGGCGCAGCCGTTCAGAGGCCGGATCGGTTGCGCTGGCGACGTCGATCAGGGGGGTCGACACCCGGGCCAGCCAGCGTTCGGCGACCGCCTCGCGCAGCGCGGCCTTGCTGGCGAAGTGCCGGTAGACGCTGCCGTGGCTGACGCCCAGCGCGCGGGCCACGTCGAGCACGGTGGCCTTCGCCGGGCCGTACCGGCGCAGCACCTCCTCGGCGGTGTCGAGGATGCGGTCGGCCGTCAGGGCGGTGGCGTCGCTCATCGTCCCAGCCTCCCTGACGACGTCGCCGGTCGTGGCGCGACCCCCGGCCCGGCTGTCGCGCCACGACGGAGCGGTCATGCCCGCTCGCTGTCCAGCATCGCCATCTGCGCGTCGCCGTAACGGCTGCCGGCCACCGCGTCGGAGGGCACGGCGGCCTCGATCGCGGCCAGGTCCATCTCGGTCAGGGTGACCGTGGCCGCGCCGAGCGCCTCGGTCAGCCGCTCCCGGCGACGCGCGCCGATCAGGGGCACGATGGTCTCGCCCCGGGACAGCACCCAGGCGATGGCGATCT
This sequence comes from Micromonospora sp. NPDC049801, assembly GCF_040656575.1. Classification (NCBI taxonomy): domain Bacteria; kingdom Bacillati; phylum Actinomycetota; class Actinomycetes; order Micromonosporales; family Micromonosporaceae; genus Micromonospora; species Micromonospora sp. NPDC049801. Next base: position 199,427 of record NZ_JBFAMS010000014.1, read on the forward strand.
GCGCCACGGTGACGCCCCGCGCCTCGGCGACGGCACGCAGGGCGTCCACCAGGGCGAGGTTGCGGTCCAGGTTCGCGCCGGTGAACCGGGGCAGGTCGGTGCGGAAGTCGCGGGAGGTCGTCTGGCGCTGCGGCGTCCAGTGACCGCTGATCAGGCCCCGGGACAACACCCCGTACGCGGTGATGCCGATGCCCAGCTCGCGGGCCGTGGGCAGGATCGCGGCCTCGGGGTCACGGGAGATCAACGAGTATTCGATCTGAAGGTCGGCGACGGGGTGCACGGCGTGTGCCCGTCGCAGCGTTTCGGCGCTCACCTCGGACAGGCCGATGTGCCGGATGTGGCCGGCCGTGACCAGGTCGGCCAGGGTGCCCATCACGTCCTCGACCGGCACGTCCGACGGGAGCCGCGCCGGACGGTAGATGTCGACGTGGTCGGTGCCGAGTCGGCGCAGCGTGTACGCCAGGAAGTTCTTGATCGCGACGGGTCGGAGGTCGTGGCCGATCCAGTTGCCGTCGACGTCGCGCAGGGCGCCGAACTTGACGCTGATCACGGCGTTGTGGCGGTTGCGGCCGCGCAGGGCGTCGCGCAGCAGCATCTCGTTGTGGCCCATGCCGTAGAAGTCGCCGGTGTCGAGCAGGGTGACGCCGGCGTCCAGGGCGGCGTGGATGGTGGCGATGCTCTCCGCCTCGTCGGCGGGGCCGTAGAGGTCGGACATGCCCATCAGGCCGAGCCCGAGGGCGGAGACGGTGGGGCCGTTGCTGCCGAGGGTGCGGGTGTCCATCGGTCTTCCTCTCACGTGGGGTACCCAAATGACAGTACACCGATCGACTGACAGATTCCAGATTCTGTCACCCAGGGCGGCACGAGGCCCATCGAGATGACGTCGGGATCCGCTACTCGCCGTCCACGCGGCGGTCGCGCTTGCGCTGCGACTGGCGCTTCTTCTCGGCCAACCGGCGCTCCTTCGCGCCCCGCGACGGCCTGGTCGCCCGGCGCGGCGGCGGGGGCGGGGCGGCCGCCTCGCGCAGCAGCGCGGCCATTCGCTCGCGGGCCGCCTCCCGGTTGGCGAGCTGCGCCCGGTGCTCGCTGGCCGCGATCGTCAGCACGCCGTCGACGAGGCGGTTGGCGAGGCGCGCCAACGCCCGCGCCCGCAGCGACTCGGGCACGGCCGGCGAGTTCGCCAGGTCGTAGCTCAGCTCGACCCGGGAATCGGCGGTGTTCACGCCCTGCCCACCGGGGCCCGACGAACGGGAGAAGCGCTCCCGCAGCTCCCCGGCGGGGACGACCCACCGGTCGGTCACCCGCAGTCCGTCGTCCACGCCCCGAGGCTAACCCGCCGGGAGTCGCACCGGGTCACCGGTGTGCAGGCTCACCCTGCGTCGTGGACGAGGTGGGCGCCGGGCCGGCGGTCTCGTCGTCCGAACCGACCGCGGCGTACGCCACCGCGCCGAACAGCAGCAACCCCACGACCGCGGCCTTCACGGCGATCCCGCGGACCAGCGACCACGCGCCACGGCGAGCGCCGGGCACCGCTTTCTTCGCGGCCTGGTAGTCGGTCCACCCGCGCCGTGCTCGGGCGTACGCCGACCCCACCGCCCATCCGATGACCAGGCCCACCAGCAGGAGGACCGTAAGAAGAGGACGCTCCACCTGAGCCAGTATCCAGACCGAGCGTCATATTTCCATCCTCCGATGGCCTCGGGCCGGATATCCGACACTGGAGGCGGCCGGCAGGGCCGTTCGGGCAGGTCAGCCACCCTTGCCGATGATCGTGTCGGCGGTCTGCTGGACCTGCTCGATGGGGATGGCGAAGCCGATTCCGATCGAGCCGTTGCCGTCGATGGTGGCGATGGCGGTGTTCACTCCGACCACCTCGCCCCGGGCGTTGACCAGCGGCCCGCCGGAGTTGCCCGGGTTGATGGACGCGTCGGTCTGCACCGCGCGGTGCCGGTTGTTGCCCAACCGCACCTGACGGTCCAGCGCGCTGACGATGCCGGCGGTGACCGTCCCGGACAGGCCCAGCGGTGAGCCCACCGCCAGCACCGGCTCACCGACCCGGGTCGCGCCCGGCTTCGCCAGCGGCAGCGGGGCGAGTCCGGCCGACGGTGGCACCTTCAGCACCGCCAGGTCGCTGCCGGCCTCCCGGCCGACCACCTCGGCTTCGTACCGGCGGCCGTCGGGCAGCTCCACCGTCACCGGTCCGCCGCCGCCCTTGGCCAGGATGTGGTCGTTGGTGACCAGGTGCTGCTGGTCGTCGATGGCGAATCCCGAGCCCGTCGCGGACGCGCCGTTCGCGCCGCCGGCGAGCACCGACACCACACCGGGCACCGTCCGCTCGGCGGCGGTGACCAGCTCCGCCGGCACCGGCGCGGCGGACGCGGCGGCCGGCCCGCCGGCACCGTCCCGGCTGGCCACCACGCCCCCGGCGAGCGCGCCCGACACGGCCGAGACCGCCACGATCGCCAGCGCGGCGAGCAACCGACCGGATCGCCGCCCCCCGGGGTCACGGCCCGAGCCGGGAGCGTCCCACCACCCTCGCCCGTCCGGGTCGAGGTCCGGCGAGATGAACCAGGGACCGCGCGGTTCGCCCAGTCCGGTCTGCACTGCCATGCGTACTCCTCACGGTCGACGTCGGCGCTACGGGTCAGGGCAGTCGGGAGAACCAGCGCATCGATCCGGCGGCGGCCCCCATCGCGAACACCAGTCCGAGGCCGATGAACCGCGCCGAGACGTCCTGGCGTTCGGTGCGGTAGCCGACCGAGCTGCCGATGTCGTCGTAGACGGCGCGCAGTTCGTCGACGGTGCTGGCCTCGTGGAACATCCCGCCGGTCTCGTCGGCGACGGCCCTGAGCGTCTGCCCGTCGACCGGCACCTGGATCGGCCGTCCGCCCCGGTCCACGAACCCCGACGGGGTGCCGAAGGAGATCGCGTGCACCGGCACCTTCGCCGCGACGGCCTCCGCCGCCGCCTCCATCGGGTCCATTCCCGAGGTGTTGGCCCCGTCGGACAGCAGGATGATCCGGGCCGGCGGTGGTTCCTTCGCGGCCTCGCTGTCCAGGCTCTTGACCGCTCCGAGCGAGGTGTTGATGGCCTCGCCGATCGCGGTGCCCTGGACCCCGGTCACCCCCTCGGCCAGCCGGCCGATGCCCTCGTCGAGGGCGTCCCGGTCGGTGCCCGGTGGTACCAGGACGGCGGCGCTGCCGGCGAACGCGACGAGCCCCACGTTGAACTCGTCGGGTAGGCCCTCGACGAACCGTCGGGCCGCCTGCTTGGCCGCCGCCAGCCGGTCCGGCTCGACGTCGGTGGCGAGCATCGAGGTGGACACGTCGACGGCCACCATCACGGTGGCCCGCTCGCGGGGTACCCGGACCTCGGCGGTGGGCCGGGCGAAGCCGACCACCAGCAACGCCAGCATGGCCAGGAACAGCCCGGCGGGTACGTGCCGACGCCAGGCCGGCCGTTCGGGCGCCACCCGGTCCAGCAGCCGCAGGTTGGTGAAGCGGACGGCGTAGCGGGCGCGTCCGCGCTGCACCACCAGGTACGCGACGACAAGCGCGAGCACGCCCACCAGCAGCCAGAGCCGCAGCGGGGACTCCCAGCTCACGCGGCACCTCCCCGGGCGGCCCCGGCCGGCGCGGCGGCCATCCGTCGCTGGGCGTGCACGTGGCGGACGATGTCCGCGCTGACGTCGCGGTCGGTACGCAGCCCCAGGTGTGTCGCACCACTGCGGCGCAACGCCGCTCGGACCTGATCCCGCTGGGCGGCGGCTGCCGCGGCGTAGCGCTCCCGCAGGCGACGGTCCGATGTGCACACCTCGCGGCGACGGCCGGTCTCCGGGTCGACGAGCGTGATCAGGCCGACGTCGGGCAGTTCCAGCTCACGGGGGTCGGTCACCTCGATCGCCAGCACCTGGTGGCGCGCGGACAGCCGGCGCAGGGTCCGCTCCCAGGGCGGCGGGTCGGCGGGGTCGTCCGGAAGGCCGTCGAGGAAGTCGGAGACCACCACCACGAGTCCACGCTGGTTGGCCACCCGTTGCAACGCGTCGAGCCCGTCGGCCAGCTCCGGAGCCGGCGCGGTCGACCGTTGCCCCGGCCCATGGGTGGGCGCGCTGGCACGCGGGGCCGCGAGCAACGCCCGCAGCAGACCGAGCAGATGGGTACGCCCGCAGCGGGCCGGGAAGCGTCGCATCCCGTCGGCGCTCAACACCTGGGCGCCCAACCGGTTGCCGACGCCTGCGGTCAGGAACCCGACGGCCGCCACCGCGGTCACCGCCAGCTCCCGTTTGTCCAGCTCGGCGGTGCCGAACTCCATGCTGGCGCTGGAGTCGACGAGCAGCCAGGTGGTCAGTTCCCGGTCGGCGTCGACCTGGCGGACGTGCGGCACAGCGGTCCTGGCCGTCACCGCCCAGTCCATCCGGCGGACCTCGTCCTCCCCCGGCCGGTACTCCCTGCTGCCGGCGGGTTCGCTACCCGGCCCGGGCAGCAGGCCACGGTACTGACCGTGCAGCAGACCGTCGAGTCGCCGGGTGACGGTCAGTTCGAGTCGGCGCAGACGCTGGTCGGGGGTCAGCTCGGCCAGGCCGGGATCGGGTGCCGTGCGCACCGACTCACGGGCGGCGCGTCTCATGCCGCCGCCAGGTCGGGCGTCTGCTGGGGGTGCCCGGTGGCGACCCGGGGCGGGGGCACCGCCTCCACGAGTCGCCGGACGATGCTCTCCGCCGAGACCCCGTCGGCCACGGCGTCGAAGGAGAGCACCAGTCGGTGGGACAGGACGTCCACCGCCAACTCCCGGACGTCCTCGGGCAACACGTACTCCCGCCCGCGCAGCAGCGCCTGCGCTCGGGCGGCGGCGACCAGGCCCAGCGTGGCTCGGGGGCTGGCGCCGTACGCGAGCAGCGGCGCGATCTCCGCCAGGCCGAACCGGCCCGGGTCTCGGGTGGCGAGGATCAGCCGGACCACGTACTCGGCCAGGGCGTGGTGGACGAAGATCCGCTCGGCGAGCCCCTGGAGGTGTCGCAGCCGTTGCGGGTCGAGCACCTGGCGCGCGGTGGGCCGGTCGCTGCTCATCCGGTAGAGGATCGCCAGTTCGTCGGCGTCGCCGGGGTAGTCGACGACCACCTTCATGAGGAACCGGTCGCGCTGCGCCTCGGGGAGCTGGTAGACCCCCTCGGACTCGATCGGGTTCTGGGTGGCCAGCACCAGGAACGGCACCGGTACGGGCCAACTGCGCCCGCCGATGGAGACCTGCCGTTCGGCCATCGCCTCCAGCAACGCCGACTGGACCTTGGCGGGCGCCCGGTTGATCTCGTCGGCCAGCACCAGGTTGGCCATGATCGGACCCAGCTCGATGTCGAAGGTCTCCTTCGAGGCCCGGTAGATCCGCGTGCCGACGATGTCGGAGGGGACCAGGTCCGGGGTGAACTGGATGCGGGAGAAGGTGCCGCCGACCACGGTGGCGAGGGTCTGCGCGGCGAGGGTCTTGGCGACGCCGGGCACGCCCTCCAGGAGGCAGTGCCCGTTGGCGAGCAGTGCGGTGAGCAGACGCTCGACGAGCCGATCCTGCCCGACGATCACGCGTTTGACCTCGAAGAGGGTCTGTTCCAGGTCGGCGCCGGTCGGCTCGGGATCGACCGAGGTGGGCATGCTGGCCAGGGTGTCCGAGATGTCCGTCACGGTGCTTGCTTCCCGGCCGGGACCCCCGGCAAACGTGGGATTGTGCGGGCCGGACCGGCCGGGAGCACCCGCAACGGGCACGGGCCGCGCGAAAGAGTGACGAGCCACGCGAGCCGGCCGCGCGGGGTCGAATCACCCACGGGGGGGCGACCAGGAGGGCACGCCGGCCGAGGGCCCGACACGCGATCCGGCCCCCGCGCGGGTGCGCGGGGGCCGGGCCGTGTCACCTCGCTCAGAAGGTGTGCGTGAGCAGCGTGAAGCCCAGGTCGGCCGGCACGCCGGACGAGTTGTACGTCTGGACGAAGACCGCGTTCGGGGTGCTCAGGCGCGGGGCGACCGAGACCTCGCCGGCGGGTGGGACGCAGCAGGAGTTGGCGCTCGAGATGGTCGCCAGGTAGGCACCGGTCGAGACGTTCACGCCGAACTGCACCTCATACTGGCCTGGGCCGTACTTGATGAGGGTGCCGGTGCCGCGGACCTTGGTGCCGTTGGCGTTGACGACGGTGTAGTAGGTGGCCGTGGCCAGGGTGCTGGCGCCGTTGGCCTTCAGCGCGGTCTTGGCCGACCGTGCCGACTCGGCCGTGACCGGCGGCTGGTCGCCTACCCGCTTCGCCGCCGGCTGGACGGCCGCCTGCGGCGCCTTCGCCGACGGCTGGGCGACGGCGATGCCCCCACCCGCCAGGGTGAGTGCCGCGACCGCGAACCCGATCGCTGCCGCCTTACGTCGGAAGGATGTACTCATGACAGGTCCCCCTTGTGTGACCGTGCGAATTCGGCCGACCCGCGGGGCGGGACGGATGACTGCCAACAATGAATTGGACGGTTGATTACTCGGTGAGATTCACCCGCCCTGAGCTGGGATTACTACTCAGAGTTGCGTCGTTTCAACCAGATGGAACGTAGCACCGCCAAAAGCCGCAGGTCAATAGTTGATCTCGCATTATCGACCTGTCATCCAGCCGTCAGATAATTGTGAAAGGTGAACGGAGAACCATTCACGAAATTGCTCGGCCGCGACCCCGGTTAGGCTGAGCGCCATGATCGTCACCGACGACCCGCCCGCGCCGACCCGCCGCCGAAATCTGATCCGCACCGCCCTCTGCTGGGTGGTCGTCGGGCCTACGGCCACCTGGGCCGCCGTACGTCTGGCCGGGCTGGACCGGGGACCGCTGGTGCAGGCGCTCGCCTTCACCCCGTACGTCGCCGGAGTGAGCGTTCTGGCGCTCGGGCTCAGCGTCGCCCTGCGGCGCTGGTGGCCGGCGGCGGTCGCGGCCCTGGCCGCCGTGGCGCTACTCGGCGTGGTCGCGCCCCGGGCCCTGGCCGCGCCGCAGCCGACGGCTACCGGCCCGACGATCCGGCTGCTCACCGCGAACCTGCTCGCCGGGGCCGCCGACGCGTCGGCGCTCGTGGAGCTGGTCCGGCGGCACCGGGTCGACGTGCTCACCGTGCAGGAGTTCACACCCGACGCGCAGGCCGCGCTGGACCGGCTCGGGCTCGACCGACTGCTCCCCCACCGGCAGCTCAACGCGCACGTCGGGACGCCCGGCTCGGGGCTCTACTCGCGCTGGCCGATCAGCGACGTCGGCATCCGTAACAACCGGGGCCAGGGCGGCTGGGGGTTCACCCAGGCGTACGGCACCGTGGCCGTCCCCGGGGCGCCACCGGTCCGCGTCGAGTCGGCCCACCCGTCGGCGCCGTCCGCGCTGGACCAGGTCGACGCGTGGCGTACCGACCTGACCGCCCAACCACCCGCCACGCCCGACGGTGAGCTGCGGATCCTCGCCGGGGACTTCAACTCCACCCTGGACCACGGGCCGCTGCGAGCGCTGCTGCGCACCGGTTACGTCGACGCCGCCGACGCGACCGGCAAGGGGCTGACCGGCACGTGGGGCCCGTACGACGGCGACCTCATCCCCCCGGTCACCATCGACCACGTGCTGGTCGACCGCCGGATAGCCGTCGACACAGTGAAGGTCCTGGCCCTGCCAGGCAGCGACCACCGCCCCGTCCTGGCCACCGTCACCCTCCCAACCCGGTAACCCACCGGTGCGGGGGCACGCACCCCGGTGCGGGTGATGCCGGTGAGTCATCTAGATGACTCACCGGCATCACCCTCAACCGACTCCCCGCTTCCCGTCCGGCGAGGTACGGCACCGCCGACGCGCCGGACCGACGGCGATGTGCGCCGCGGTGGTCTGCGGTCAGACCGGGGCGGGAGCCAGGCCGTAGGTGAGGGCGTCTACCAGGGCGTGCCAGCTCGCCTCGACGACGTTGGGGTGTACGCCCACCGTCGTCCAGTCCCGGCCGGTGCCGTTGGCGGTCTCCAGCAACACCCGCGTCACCGCGCCCGTGCCGTGGCTGCCCTCCAGGATGCGCACCTTGTAGTCGGCCAGCTCGAAGTCACGCAACTGCGGGTAGTGCCGCGCCAGCCCGACCCGCAGCGCCTCGTCCAGCGCGTTGACCGGGCCGTTGCCCTCCGCCGTGGCGATGACCCGCTCGCCGCGTACCCGGATCTTCACGGTCGCCTCGGAGACGACCGCGCCGTCCTCGCGGTGCTCGACCAGCACCCGGTACGACTCCAGGGTGAACGGCCGCGCCGGGCCGCCCTCGGGCAGTTCGGAGCGGACGAGCAGCTCGAACGAGGCGTCGGCGGCCTCGAAGGACCACCCGCCCGCCTCCAACTCCTTGACCCGCTTGGTGACCCGGGTCAGCGCCTCCGGACGGCCGGCCAGGTCCAGGCCGAGTTCGCGGCTCTTGAGCTCGACACTGGCCCGGCCGGCCATCTCGGTTATCAGGATCCGCATGTCGTTGCCCACCACCGACGGGTCCACGTGGTTGTAGAGCAACGGGTCGACCTTGATCGCGCTCGCGTGCAGCCCCGCCTTGTGGGCGAAGGCGGCGGCCCCGGCGTACGCCTGGTGGGTGTCGGGGGCGATGTTGGCGATCTCGGCGATGGCGTGCGAGACCCGCACCATCTGGGCCAGGCATCCCTCCGGTAGGACGGGCATACCCAGCTTGAGCTGGAGATTGGCGACGACGGCGAAGATGTCGGCGTTGCCGGGGCGTTCGCCGTACCCGTTGGCGGTGCCCTGCACGTGCCGGACCCCCGCCTCGACGGCGGCGATCGTGTTGGCGACCGCGCAGGCCGTGTCGTTCTGGGCGTGCATGCCGAACAGCGCGGCGTCGACCCCGAGCCGGCCGGTCAGGTCGTGGATCGCGGCGGTCACCTGGGACGGCAGCATCCCGCCGTTGGTGTCGCAGAGGACCATCCGCTCGGCGCCCGCGGCGAGCGCGGTCTGCGCCACGGCGGCGCCGTACGCGGGGTCGTGGCGGTAGCCGTCGAAGAAGTGCTCGCCGTCGACGAAGACCCGGCGTCCCTCGGCGACCAGGTGGGTGACGGTGTCGTGGATCATCGCCAGGTTCTCCGCGCCGGTGGTGCGCAACGCGCGCTCGACATGGCGGATGTCGGCCTTGGCGACCAGGGCGACCGCCGGGGTCTGCGCGTCCAGCAGGCCGCGCACCTGAGGGTCGTCGGCGACCGCGACACCGACCTTGCGGGTGGCGCCGAACGCCACCAGCACGGCGTGACGCAGGGTCAGCTCGGTGCGGGCGCGGCGGAAGAACTCGGTGTCCTTGGGCACCGCGCCCGGCCAACCGCCCTCGATGAACCCGACGCCGAACTCGTCGAGCAGCCGGGCCACCGCCAGCTTGTCGACCACCGAGTAGGTGAGCCCCTCGCGCTGGGCGCCGTCTCGCAACGTCGTGTCGAAGACCTGGAACGTCATCAGGATCCTTTCTCGGAGCAACAAAAAGACCCCCCGCGGGATGCGGGAGGTCTGCGCGCTCGGCGGAGGGGAGAGCCGGCGCGCTAGGTCGCAATAATCAGGGCGGTGCAGATCACGATCGCCACTCTGCCACCCGCTCCCGCTCTTGGGAGAGACAATCCATATGGTGGGACATCCCGCCCACAAGGAGGCCCCGTGCGCACCGTGTCGCTCGACACCGACACCCCACCCGCCGAGGACTGACCCGTGGGACTGGACACGATCCGGGCGGCCCTGCCCGCGTACGCCACGGACATCGCCCACAACCTCGACTCGACGATCGGCGCGGCGACGCTGACCCCGGCGCGGACGTGGGGCACGGCGCTGGCCTGCGCGGTGGCCGCGCGCAACCCGCTGGTACTGCGCGAGATCGCCGCCGAGGCGCTCGACCACCTCGGGCCGGACGGCGTCGAGGCGGCCAAGGGCGCGGCGGCCGTCATGGCGATGACCAACATCTACTACCGCGCCACGCATCTCATCGGCGACGAGGAGTACGCCTCGATGCCGGCCCGCCTCCGCATGCAGCTCGTCGCCCGACCCGGCGTGGACAAGAGCGACTTCAAGCTGTGGTGCCTCGGCGTCTCCGCGATCATCGGCTGCGAGATCTGCCTCCAGACGCAGGAGAAGGCGCTGCGCCGTCGTGGCGTCCCCCGGGAGCAGGTGCACGAGGCGTTGCGGATCTCCGCCGTCGTCCACGCGGCGGCGGTCACGCTGGACGCCGAGGCCGCCCTGGCCTGAGGCCCCTCGTGCGGCCCGGACCGGCCGGCGCTCCGGTCCGGTCGCCGTTTCCGGGCCCCCGCAGCCGGGTAGCTCCTCAGGGGCGGGCACGACAGCCCGGGACGTCGGCGACAGTCAGGAGCGAACGGCATGGACAGGATCGACCCACACGCCGCCCACGCCGGGCCGGACCCGCTGCGCGGCGGCGACCAGGGCGCCGTGGCCGGCGGGGCGCCGGCCGGCACGTTCGACCCGTGGCGCTACCGCGACACCGCCGGCGTGGCCGACGCCGACCTGGTCGGCTACAAGGTCGAGGCCAGCGACGGCGGTGTCGGCAAGATCGACAGCGCCAGCCACGAGGTCGGCGGCAGCTACCTGGTCGTGGACACCGGGCCGTGGGTCTTCGGCAAGAAGGTGATGCTGCCCGCCGGCACGGTCAACCTGGTCGACCACGACCAGCGCACCGTCTCCGTCGACCGCACCCGCGACCAGATCAAGGCCGCCCCCGAGTACGACGAGGCCAGCCACAGCGACCCGGCGTACCGGGATCAGCTCGGCGGTTACTACGACGAGACGTACGGCGCGCTTCCCCCGGGCACCGCGCGCTGACCGATCCGACCCGACGGCCGGTGGGACATGAGCCCGCCGGCCGTTACCGTGTGCACGTGGACGCCATCGACGACGAACGTCACATCACGCTGCCCGCGACCTTCAACTTCCGCGACGTCGGCGGCTACCTCGGCCACGACGGCCGTACCGTGCGCCGTGGTCGCCTCTACCGCTCCGACTCCCTGCACCGGCTCCACGAGCAGGACCGCGACGCGTTCGCCGCCATCGGCATCCGCACCGTCGTCGACCTGCGCCGCCCCACCGAGGTGGAGCGCGACGGTCGGGTGCCGGCCTACCAGGGGCTGACGTACCGGCACATCCACCCGGAGCACGAGGACTGGGCGCTGACGCCGCACGAGAAGGGCACCGACCTGGCGCGCTACCTCGCCGACCGCTACGCCGACCTGGCCCAGACCGGCACCGCGGGCCTGGGCGAGGCGATCGGGCTGATCGCCGACTCGGCGAACGCCCCGGTCGTCGTGCACTGTGTGGCCGGCAAGGACCGCACCGGCATCGTGTGCGCCCTGACCCTCGCCGTGCTGGGCGTCGACGACGCGGACATCACCGCCGACTACGCGCTGAGCACCGAGGCGTCGGCCCGGTTCAGCGCCTGGCTGGCCGCCACCATGCCGGACGCCGCGGAGGTGCCGGCGCCGTTCCTGGCGTCGCCCGCCGAGGCCATGCAGATGTTCCTTGACGAGCTGCGTGAGGGGCACGGCTCGATCGAGGCGTACCTGCGGCATGCCGGGGTGACCGACAAGCAGCTCGCCGCCCTACGCGACCACCTGCTCGACGAGGGTTAGGGCGCGTGTCCCAGCGCCGCGGCCGACCGGCCCGTTCGACGGGTCGGTCGGCCGACGGACGTCAGAAGACCTGGTGCACCCAACCGTGCGGGTCGGCGGCCTTGCCGCGCTGGATGTCGACCAACTGCTGACGCAGCGACATGGTGACCCGGCCGGGCTCGCCGCCACCGATCAGGAACTCGCCGTCGGGGAAGCGCACCCCGCCGATCGGGGTGATCACCGCGGCGGTGCCGCAGGCGAAGACCTCGCGCAGCCGGCCGCTGGCCGCGTCGGCCTGCCAGTCGGCGAACGAGACCGGCCGCTCCTGCACCTGGTGCCCCGCCTTGCCGGCCAGCGTGATGATCGCGTCGCGGGTGATGCCCGGCAGGATCGTGCCGGTCAGCGGCGGGGTGACCACCGTGTCGTCGTCGTAGACGAAGAAGACGTTCATGCCGCCCAACTCGTCGACGAAGCGGCGCTCCACGGCGTCGAGGAAGACCACCTGGTCGCAGCCGGCCTCGATGGCCTCCGCCTGGGCCGCCAGCGACGTGGCGTAGTTGCCGCCACACTTGGCCGCGCCGGTGCCGCCGGGCGCCGCCCGGGTGTAATCCGGGGAGACCCAGATCGTGACCGGCTTGACGCCACCGGTGAAGTACGCGCCGGCCGGCGAGGCGATCACCATGTACAGGTATTCGTTGGCCGGACGGACGCCGAGGAAGACCTCGCTGGCGAACATGAACGGCCGCAGGTAGAGACTGCCGTCCTCGCCGGTCGGGATCCACTCCCGGTCGATCTCGATGAGCTTGTGCAGTGAGTCGACGAACACCTCGGGCGGCAACGCCGGCATCGCCATCCGCTTGGCCGAGTCGACGAAGCGGGCGGCGTTGGCGTCCGGCCGGAACATCGTCACGCCACCGTCGGCCGTCCGGTAGGCCTTCAGCCCTTCGAAGATCTCCTGCGCGTAGTGCAGCACCGCGCTGGCCGGGTCCATCGGGATCGGCGCCCGCGCCTCCACCCGGGCGTCGTACCAGCCCTTGCCCTCCGCGTAGCGGATCGTGATCATGTGGTCGGTGAAGACGCGGCCGAATCCGGGGTTGGCCAGCAGGGCAGCCCGGTCGGCGGCGGATACCGGCGTGGGATTCGGACGGATCTCGAAGTCGAGCTTGTCACCACCGCTCATCGCGCTGACCTCCCTGCGGGACAACGGCATGCGGGATCGCACACCGACATGGCTGTGCCAGAAACTTACCCCGAACGACCGTTCAGAAGGTAGCGCCGCTCGGGACCGGGTGGACTGCCCGGACAGGCGAAGACCGCCCCGGCCGCGATGCGGCCCGGGGCGGTCAGGCTACGGCGTGGGCGGCGAGCCGGTCGCCGACCTCGGCGGTGCGCAGCGTCGCGCCCGGGGTACGGCCGGCCAACTCGGCGGCGACCGCCGCGTCGACCCGGGCCGCCGCCTCGGTGTGCCCGAGCTGCTCCAGCAGCAGCGCCACGGAGAGCACCGCGGCCACCGGGTCCGCGACGCCCTGCCCGGCGATGTCCGGCGCCGAGCCGTGCACCGGCTCGAACATCGAGGGGTACGCGCCCTCAGGGTTGATGCAGCCACTGGCGGCCAGCCCGATTCCGCCGGTGACGGCGGCGGCGATGTCGGTGAGGATGTCGCCGAAGAGGTTGTCGGTGACCACCACGTCGTAGCGCTGCGGCTGGGTCACCAGGAACATCGCGGCCGCGTCGACGTGCTGGTACTCCGTCGCCACGTCCGGGTGTTCGGCCGCGACCGCCGCGAAGGCGCGCGACCACAGCGACCCGGCGTGGGTCAGTACGTTGGTCTTGTGCACCAGCGTGACCTTGCGCCGCTCCCGACGACCGGCCCGCGCGAACGCGTCACGGATCACCCGCTCCACGCCGTGCCGGGTGTTGAGGCTCTCCTCCGTGGCGACCTCGGCGGGCGTGTCGCGGTGCAACGTCCCGCCCGCGCCGGCGTACAGCCCCTCGGTGCCCTCGCGGACCACCACCAGGTCGACCTCGCCCGGCTTCACGTTGCCCAGCGGCCCGGCGACCCCGGGCCAGAGCCGCGAGGGGCGCAGGTTGACGTACTGGTCGAAGGCGAACCGGAGCTTGAGCAGCAGGCCGCGCTCCAGGACACCCGGCGGCACCGTGGGGTCACCCACCGCGCCGAGCAGGATCGCGTCGTGCCCGGCCAGCTCGGTCAGCACCGAGTCGGGCAGGACCTCTCCGGTACGGTGCCAGCGGGCGGCGCCGAGGTCGTACTCGGTGGCCTGCACACCGGGAAGCACCGCGTCGAGGACCTTGCGGGCCTGCGCGACCACCTCGGGCCCGATGCCGTCCCCGGCCACCACCGCGATCCGCGTCACGCCCGCTCTCCCCACGCTCGACTGCCCTGTCCGGCAACGGTACGTCGCCGTCCCGACTCCCGGTACGAAGCTTCCAGCATCTGAGACAGGAGGATGCACAGCACCCTCTCAGCTGGGATTCATGTAGCGATCATCTGCGCTGCCTACGGTAAGGGACAGCGGGTCAGGGGGCCCGCGAACGGTGGTCGTGACGACGCGACGTCAACTGCGAGGGGGCAGGCGCCATGCGCATCGACGAGCAGCCGCGGACCCGCTGGCCGGACCTGTCGGCGTTCCGGCACCGCCGGCCCGACCTCCGCCTCGGCAGCCGCCGTCGCCGGTTCGACCCGGCCGCCGCCACCCAGGGCCGCATCGCCGTGCAGCACACCGTCCGCACCGCCACGGCGGAGTACACCCTGCTGCTCAACGCCCCCGAAGGGCTCGGCCGCCGGGGCGTCGGCGAGGCGTTGCGGGACAGCGTCGCCGAACTGCGCGCGATCGACCTGACCTACGGCCCGAACCGTCCGGAGAGCCTGGTCTCCAGGCTGCGCCGGGGCGAGATCAGCCCCGCGTCGTACGCCCCGCTGGCCGACCTGGTGGACCGCTGCACGGCGATGCGCGCCGCCACCGACGGCTGGTTCGACGCCTGGGCGGTCCCCGGCGGCTTCGACCCGGGCGGCCTACTGGGCGGCTGGGCCGTGGACCGCGCCGCCGCCCGGCTGCGCGCGGCGGGCGTGCACGACTACGCCGTACTCGCCGGCGCCGACCTCGTGGTCCGGGGCCGCGCGCCGCACGGCGGACCGTGGCGGGTCGCGGTACACCACCCGACGGCGCCGGACCGCGCGCCACTGATGCTGGAGATGACCTCGGGAGCAGTCGGCACCTCCGGGGTGTCCGGACGGCGGGGACACGTCGTCGACCCGCACACCGGCGAGCCGGCCAACCACCTCATCGCCGCGACCGTCGTCGGCCCGGACCTGACGGTCGCCGACGCGTACGCCACCGCGCTCTACGCCGCCGGCCCCACGGGCCTGGCCTGGTTCCGGGGTGGCTCCGAGTACCGGGCGCTCTTCGCCCACCGGCGCTGAGGGCCCGAGGGCCTGTTTCATAAGGGCGGTCGAGCCGAGGCAGAGTCCGGGCGGCGATCCGGCAAGGCGCGGTTTCGTCCGGATACCGGTGTTGTATCCGGACGAAACCGCAACGCCGCCGGTCGTCGTCCGGGCCCGCCGCAGGCCGGCCAGTTCTTATGAAACAGGCCCTAG